>NZ_BAAAYL010000001.1:308723-617446 GCF_039536205.1 Streptomyces sannanensis
GCCATCATCTGGTGCGCACGTTCCTGGTGATCGGCCTCCTCGGGCCGGGCATCTACATGATCTTCCCGGTGGTCGGGCCGATCTTCGCCTACGGCACCGGCGCCTACGGCACTGGCGGGGAGCACTGGGCGCTGGCCAACCTGTGGCCGGACACGCCGCCGCCGATCATTGCGCCGCACCACATGCTGTTCGACGAGATCACCCCACGCAACTGCATGCCCAGCCTGCACACGGCGTGGGCTACCGCGCTCTTCATTCATTCCCGCAAGGGCCCACGGATTCTGCAATTCTTCGGCGTGTTCTGGCTGATTACCACGCTCGGCGCAACGCTGGGCTTCGGCTACCACTACGGCGCGGATCTCATTGCCGGCGTGGTGTTCACGCTCACGATCGAGGCAGCCTTGCGCTCGCTCGCACGCGGCTGGGACCGGTCAGCAACCCAGCTGGTCGCTTACGGCGCAACCGTCTTCGTTGCGCTCTTGATGTCATACCGCTTTCTGTCGATGGAGATGGCCGAACATCCTTGGGTGTTCGGACCACTTCTCATACTGGCGATGACCTCAGTGATCTACGGCTACGTACGGACCACCAAATCACGGGAACCGAAGGCCACATCAGCGAGGCAACCGGAACCGCAACCCGAACTGGCTTGAGTCATGCTGTGGATGGCACCGTCAACGGGGAGGTCATGACGATTCGCAGCGGGGAGTGCGGGCAGCCTCGCCTACCGTACGAAGGGCAGTCTCGTGGCTTGCTCCGTCGCCGCGGGCGCGGAGCGGGATGCTGTAGCTGTGGGGCCACCGCGCCATGCTCGTGGCGCCCATACCCCGCTCGCGGGCGAGGTCGGGCCGCAGCGCGGGGGGCCGCGCCATGGGCGGCTTCAGCTCCGCGCCCGGAGTGCGGGACTTGCCGTCCCGCAGACCTGCTGACGGTCTCAATCTCAGCGAGAGCACAATCGTGCTCACCCTCGTTAGCCCGACACCGACAGTTCGGACGAGGTCGTCACCGCGCAGTCACACCCATCCATGGATGATTGTTGCTGCCTCGTCGAAGCCAATTCGTTCAGTCAGTTGCTTCTCCTTCGGAATGTACGAGTTAGAGAACAAGTCGTACACACCACTCGAGCCAACGGACAGCAGGTCTTTGAGTGGAGCGCTCAGCGCGGTCTTCATGTAGCTCTCAGACATGCCGCCCATGCTGAAGACATCAGCCGCGTAGAGCGTCCGCACCGCGTCTCCCGAACGCCCGAAGAACATCGGCGTTCCCGCGATCAGACCCGCTGTGTCGACCTGCGCGACGAGGCTCGCCTCGGAGGCGTACCCGTGCCGCTCAAGGAGCGCGGTCCAGCCTTCCTTCAGCTGGGTGGTGTAGACGAGCGAACCCGGCCCCACCAGGGGTTTGACCCCCGCGTACAGCAGGACGCTCATGCACAGCGCGACAGACGGGATGATCTCCTCGCGCTCCAGATGGTCACGGATGGCGGCAGGCTCCAGGGGCACCTTGAGGTCCTTGAAGCGCGGGTCCGCCGGTACCAGGTCCGATCCGTCGACGAACAGGCGGAGCAGTTCGGGTCGGCCGGGGTACTTGCGCCAGAAGAAGTGAGTGCCCTTGCCGGCGGCCTCGTCCCAGGCAACCACGATGCCTCGGAAGGCATCCAGGACGTGCTGCCGGAATTCCGCGTCAAAGAGCGCAGCGGAGAGGAAGTTCTCCCCTGCGAGCAGCTCAACGAGGCACTCTCGCGCCACATCCTCGGAGTTGGCGTAGAGCAACTCCGGAACGTCTCGACGGAGTTCCTGTGAGAACAGCATCGGCCAGGTACGCCGCAGCGCGACAGCGAGCTGGTCGCGGTGGCGGTTAGTGTGCGAGTAGTCGAGGCCGTTGAGGAGGCCCTGGTACTCGATCAGGAAGGCTTGGTCGTCCGACTTGAAGCGTTCCCAGCGCTTGAGTGCGCGCAGCCGTTCAACGAAGTCGAAGGACCGGACGCTCGTGTAGTACATCGCATCACGGTGTTCCTTCGCTTTGAAGTAGGGGATCGCCTCCCCGCGAAACTGGAAGCCGTTGCGCATGTAATGGTTACTCGGTGGCACGTTGCTGCACGAAAACGTAACGATCGGCCGCCGACCGCCGCCTCCCACCAGCCTGTCCGCGTTGGCGATGATGTTGGTCCCCAACAGCAGCGGGTGGTTCAGCAGCTGGTGGTGATCCACGATATTGATCGCACGCACGTCACTCGCGTCCACGGAGACCTCCGCTGCGGCTGGCCCGAACGCCTGCCGTAGCACCTGCCGGACGGCGCGCGCGACAGCTTCCTGCCGGTCGGCGTGCACCGGGCCGACGCGGGCCGGCTGAAGTCCTGCCGCGTACTCACCCAGGGGCCTGTCGATCTCAAAATACGGTGCCATGCTGGGCACGTACTGCCGGATCTGCCCGACGATGGCGTCGAGGCTCCCCCTGACCCGCTTTTCGTCCATGTCCGCCTTCGTCATGAGTTGGCCCGGGCGGCGGCGACCATAGCCTGTCCTGCGGAGAGCCCGCCGTCATTGGTGGGGATACGGCTGTGGGTGTGCACGCTGAGTCCGGCCTGGGTCAGCTCCTGTTCGGCCCTGACCAGGAGGTGCTGGTTCAGGAACACACCGCCGCTGAGGACGACGTCCTTCAGCCCGCTGGTGAGCGACAGGCGCAGGCAGATCTCCACCACCGCACGAACCACGCTCTCGTGAAACGTCCGGCTCACCTGCGCCGCAGAGCTGCCGCGGTCGGAGACATCCGACAGGAGCGCCTCCAGCCATGGCCTGTGGTCGATGACGAGGCGGCCGTCCTCATCCTGCAGCCGCAACGGCCAGGGCTCCGCCGGGGTGTGATCCCAGGCGATGAGCTGTTCGAGCTCGATGGCCGCCTGCCCCTCGTAGCCCACCTGCTCGCACACGCCGAGCAGGGCGGAGTAGGCGTCGAACAACCGACCCATGCTGGAGGTCTCCGGCGCGTTGATGCCTCGTGCGGCCATCTTCATGAGGACACCGACCTCGAAGGGATCCCGCCGCTGAAGGAGGTCGAGCGGCAGGGCCGCGGCGTCGGCGCCGAAATGCTGCGCCAGGAGGCCGATGGCGACCCGGGCGGGCTCTCGCACGGCCTTGTCGCCACCCGGCAGCCGGAAGCGCGCCAGGTGCGCCTTCCGCTCGAAGCCGCGGTAGTCGCCGATCAGGAACTCACCTCCCCAGATCGTGCCGTCGGTGCCGTAGCCGGTGCCGTCGAATACGACTCCTATCACAGGCCGGTCCAGTCCGTTGTCCGCCATGCAGGAGGCCATGTGGGCATGGTGGTGCTGGACGGCCACCAGCTGCACGTCCTGGCAGGAGGCGGCGTAGCGGGTGCTGTGGAAGTCGGGATGCAGGTCATGGGCGACGTACTTCGGCGTCATACCAAACATGGCGCGCAGGTGCGCGATCGTATCGGCGAAGAACTGCTGGTTGCCCAGGGTCTTGAGGTCACCGATGTGCTGGCTGACGTAGAGGTTGTCGCCGCTGCCGAGGCACACGGTGTTCTTGAGTTCCGCGCCGAGTGCCAGGACGGGCGGCACCGGGAAGGGAGTCGGCACAGGGTCAGGGACGTAGCCACGGGCGCGTCGCACGAAGGCGACCTTCGGGTCGACCGTACTGTGCACGACGCGGGCGATCGAATCGTCCACGCGCGTGTGGATCTCGCGGTCGTGCACGAGGAAGGCATCGGCAAGGCTCTGCAGACTGTGCAGCGCCTCGTCCTCGGTGCAGGCCATCGGCTCGTCCGGTGCGTTGGCGCTGGTCGCGATCAGTACCGGGCCGACGGCATGGAGGAGGAGGTGTTGCAACGGCGTGGCCGGCAGCATGAACCCCAGCGTGGTGGAGCCTGGTGCCACGTCAGGTGAGAGTCCGCTGTCCGGCCGGGCCTGAAGCAGCACGATCGGGCGTCCGGGTGACTCCAGGAGCCGCCGCTCCTGATCGTCGATCACGGCGTACTCGGCGACTGTCGCACTGTCACGCGCGAGCAGTGCGAAGGGTTTGCTGCTGCGCTCCTTGCGCGCCCGCAGCTCGGTCACTGCGGAACGGCTGCAAGGATCAGCCATCAGCTGGTAGCCGCCGAGTGCCTTGACCGCCAGGATGCGCCCGTCTCGAAGCATCTCGGCGGCCACGGACACTGGATCGGACGTGCCGACCTTGGAGCCGTCCGGCAGCAACAGCCGTACCTGCGGGCCGCACGACCGGCATGCGTTGGGCTGGGCGTGGAACCGCCGGTCCGCGGGCGACTCGTACTCACCCTGGCACTCCGGACACATGGCGAAGTCCGCCATGGTGGTCTTCGGTCGGTCGTAAGGGAGGCCACGGATGATGCTGTATCGCGGTCCGCAGTTGGTGCAGTTGAGTAGGGGGTAGCGGTGGCGCCGGTCGTCCGGGTCGAAGAGCTCCTTCGCGCAGTCGGCGCACACGTAGCTGTCCGGGGTGACCAGAGCTCCGGCCCCTCCGTCCGACTCGCTGTGTCGAATGGTGAACGAGGAGGTCCAGTCGCGCACCGGCTCCTCGGCGACCATGGTGCAGGAATCGATGCGGGCCAGGTCGGGAAGCCGCTTCAACAGCTCCTCGCCGAATATGTCGGCCTCTTCACGCGGTCCTTCGATGCAGATCGTGACGCCCCGGGTGTCGTTGCGCACCCAGCCACCCAGCATGTGCTGGGTGGCCAGGCGGTACACATAGGGCCGGAAGCCCACGCCCTGCACGAAGCCGGCCACCTCAAGGGTCCTGCGTACCGCCTCGGCCGCCATCAGCAGAGCCTCGGCAACTGGGCTCCGTACAACAGTTCAACGGTGGAGACACGGCCGTCTACGTCGACCATCCGGACGGTGCCTGCCTCGGCGGTGACGACCTGCCCGACCACCGCGGCCTGCGCGCACTCCGGGTGGGCGTGCAGGGCCTTGAGGGCCGCCTCTGCCTGCTCGGCCGCGACAACCAGGCAGAGGTTTCCCTCGTTGGCGAGGTACATCACGTCGACACCGAGCATGTCCGCCGCCATGGCCGTCTCCGGCCGGATCGGCAGGGCCGATGCGTCCAGTTCGATGGTAATGGCCGACGCCTGGGCGAACTCGTTGACGACCGTGCCGAGTCCGCCGCGGGTGATATCCCGGATGCAGCGCACACCGTCACCGCAGGTGTCGAGGACATCCGCGACGACATGGCTGAGCACCGCACAGTCGCTGTGAACGCGCCGCTCGAATCCCAGTCCCTCTCGCATGGAGAGGATGTGGATGCTGTGGTCGCCGAGGAAGCCCGTGACGATGACCTGGTCACCGGTCTGGAGTGTCCGACTGGACAGCGTGAACGGGCGCTCGAGCATTCCCACACCAGTGGTGTTGAGGAAGATTCCGTCTGCCTCTCCTCGCCGGACGACCTTGGTGTCGCCGGCCACGATCTTCACATCTGCCACCCTGGCAGCATCCCTGACGGAGCGTAGGATTCGGCGGAAGTCTTCGAGCTCGAAGCCTTCCTCCAGTACGACAGCCAAGGTCAGGTAAAGCGGCCGCGCACCACTCACCGCGAGATCGTTGACCGTGCCGGCTATAGCGATCTTGCCGATGTCGCCGTTGCCGAAGAAGATCGGGTCAACCACGAACGAGTCGGTCGTCATTGCTATTCGCATGCTGGGGAGCTCCAGCAGTGCGCTGTCCTCCATCTCACCGATGTAGGTGTCGCCAAGTATCCCGGCGATGGTCCCCGAGATGAGCTCTTGGCTCATCCCGCCACCGGCTCCATGGTCAAGGACGACCTTGTCTGTCACGTGCCAACCTCTCCTACTCGCGGCGTTGTGGTCTGTTCAGACAGCGGTGCCTGCGGGCTCGGCAAGGGCTTTGTCGAGGAGGGCGTCCCACCAGACCTGCATGACCTCGATCGCGTCCAGGCCACCCTGCCGGACCTCCCCTCGATCGATCGCCTCGCCCTCGGGGAACTCGACACCAGTCTGGTCGAGGTCCACGAACGCAGCCAGGCCATCCTTGTGGCCCTGCTCCACCCCGTCCTCCAGGTGGATGTCGTGGAAGCGCTTGATCAGGCTGCCCTCGTAAGTGAAGCCTCGACGGTCACAGATCTCGCGGCAGATCTCGAAGAAGACCTCGTGCTCGAAGATCGCAGCGGTCTCGGTCGCGTACAGCGCGCCCAGCGCCCGCGACGGATTCGGGGCACACAGCGCCTTGACCTCGGCCAGGAACTTGGTGGTGGCGGGGAACTCCACCCGCTTGTCCATATCGGTGCCGACGTTCAGCATGCCCTGCTTGTACATCGGGGCGTGGCCGTCCTCCTCGTCCACGTTCCGCTGCAGCTCCACCGAAACGCCCGGCTCGGCGAGCGTCTTGGTGCACTCCACTGCTGCCTGCAGCAGGCCACAGTTCGCGAAGGAGAACTGGTAGTGCTCCATGATCAGCCAGTCCAGCGACTCCGTGCTGGCGGTGGGCAGGTGGTTCAGGAGCTTGCTCTTCACCGCGCTGGTGAACGCGTCGTTCCGCTCGTCGATCTCTACCGACAGACGCTCAGTCATGGCGTGCCTCTGTTTCTCGCTGGAACGAAGGAAGGATCAGGGCGTCAACAGGCCGACGTGGGAGCCGGATTGGCCAGCCAGCTCGGGCCCCGACGTCCAGGAGGCTAGTCATACGCATGAAGATCCGACAAGCAGTCAACCTGGGCTGGATTTAGCCATGTTCACGATGCGACCCATTGCAGACCCTCATACGTATGACTAGCCTCCTGGGTTGTCTGGTGCCCGCTCTTGGCGTCCTCATCCTCACAACGGAAGTGACATGTCCCGATACGCGATCCTGACCAACGATCTGCAACGCGATCTGGTCGACAAGAACGAGCAGCGCAAAGCCAACGTGGAGCGGATGACTCCGGACTTCACGCGGTTCCTCTCGGAGATGCGGGAGCTGAACGTCCCAGTCATCCACCTGCAGCTGATCTATGACGAGGGCGACAAGAAGATCGAGCTCCACGATGGCCGCATCCCGGTGCTGCGGGGCACGCCCGGGGCGGAGCTGCTACCGGAGTTCGTGCATCCGTCGGACGTCATCATGGAGAAGAAGAAGGACAGCGGCTTCTTTGAGACGAAGCTTCACGAGTACCTTGAGGAGCACGGAATTGACACCGTGATCATCACGGGGATGCAGGCCCAGGTGTGCATCCAGACCACCGCGGCCGACGCACATTTCCGCGGCTACAACGTGATCGTCCCCTCGGACGGTGTCGTCTCGACGCGTGACGAGGACCGGGTCAGGGCGCTCGAGTGGCTCGCCTCGTACTGCGCAGTGGTAGTTCCGATGACGGACGTGGTCGCCCGCATCCGGGACAAGGCCGGCTTCGACTTCTCCGTCCAGGCGCTGGCGTAACCGGGCGCGGACCAGCAGGGAGGGAGAAGCTTCAGTGCAGGACCTGACGGAGCCGGGTGCTCGGGTCTGGAACGGCCTGGCCGTTCCTCGCGGCTCGGCGGACTCGCCAGACGTGGTCGTCATCGGGGTGCCCTTCGAGGGCGGAGCGGGCGGTGCGGGGGGTGCGTCACTGGGCCCCGGTCGGGTCCGCGAGCTGTCGAGTCGGCTGAAGACGACCGACCGGCGCGGCCACGACGCCTCCGGCCTGCGGCTGCTCGACCTCGGGGATGTCGAGACCTGGCGCTTCGACCTCACCCGGTCGATCGACTATGTCGGAGAGGTCTACCGGTCGGTGTTCCGCGAGGTCACCGCGCCCGTGCTGACCTTCGGCGGTGACCACTCGATCACCTACCCGATCGTCTGCGGCGCCGCACAGGGCCGGCAATTGGGGCTGGTCTGGTTCGACGCCCATCCGGACGTGCTCGATGGCTACCAGGGCTCCACGATCTCGCACGGCTCCCCGCTGCGGCGGATCGTCGAAGAGGGCGCCGTCGAGCCGGAGAACGTGCTACTTGTGGGCACCCGCGCCTACGACGCCGGCGAGGTCGAGTTCATTCGCAAGACCGGCATCAATGAGGTGCCGGCGGCGGTCTTCATGGATGACCCAGCTGGCGCCCGGCAAGCGTACCGGCGGCACATCGAGGAGATCTCCGAGCGCGTCGACCAGTTCTACGTCACGGTCGATATCGACGTGTTGGACGCCTCTTGCGTGCCCGGCACCGGAACCCCGGTGGCCGGCGGCATCGGCACAGGCGAGCTTCTCGGCCTGCTGGAGCAGCTCCCGGAGCCCGTACTCGCCTATGACATCGTCGAGTTCGCACCGAGCCACGACGTCGGCGGCATGACCGGTCACGCGGTCATGGCGATCACCACCGCCTTCCTGGCCCGCATCGCCGCCGCGCGCGGCTGACCCGCGACAGCCCACCTCACCCCGGTAGACGGTCACTACCAAGGAGCATTGCATTGGACGCCATGACCGTGGTCCTGACTCGCCGCAGCGTGCAGACACTCATCGAACTGGCGCCCAATGACGCGGAGTTCGCCTATCTGTTAGGCGGCGCGGCTGCCGCTCCAGACCACGGGAGCCTGCGGCCGTGGCGGTGGGTCCCACTGCGCGGCACGGACCGGGAGACGCTTGGTGCCCGCCTGGCGACCGATGTACCGCCGGAACAGCAGGAGCAGATCGTCCGAAAGGTGCTGCGGGCGCCGTTGATGGCGGCGCTGGTCTTCGCTTCCACTCCAGGTCACAAGATCCCGGAGTGGAAGCAGTTGGCCGCCGCAAGTTTCATGGCTTACGGCCTGATGCTGCTTCTGCATGCCCGCGGTTACGGCAGGATCTGGCGCACAGGCCGACTGTGCGAGAGCCGGGCCGTCCGCGAACTGCTGGGCCTGGCGCCGACGGAGCGGCTGCTTGGCTCACTCGACGTCGGCACTCCCGACGGTGCGAAGCCACCAGTTCGCCGGTCGACCGGGGACATCGCCGACCGGGTCTCCGTCTTCGCACCCACGACAGCCATGCACCAACCGGCGTGATCCCGAGTCCGCACATTCCTCCTATGGAGATCACCATGCCTCCCTCCGGCGCGGCCCGGCCGCCCGCCTTCATCCTCTTCACGGACCTCCCCAAGGCCGGTGCCTATCTGGAGGCCATCGCCGCGCGCGGTCTGCGGAGCCTGGTCATCACCGGGCTGCCCCAGTGGCCGTTGGAACAGGTCGCGGTCTCCTACGTCGGTAAGCCGGGACACCCCTTCGAGGCAGTGGAGCAGCTCGAGTTCCTCCCGGCCGAGGATCTCGCAGGGATCCTCGGCCAAGTCACGTCCTGGGCCGCGGACTATGACATCAGGGGCGTCTTCGCCTCGTCCGAGACCTTCGTCGAGCCCGCCGGGCAGACCGCCGACCTCCTCGGGCTCCCCGGAGTCGGGCTCAGGGCCGCGCGAGTATGCCGGAACAAGCATCTCCAGCGGCTCTACCTAGGTGAGTGGAGCCCCGTGTCGGTGCTCTCGAGTAGCTCTCGTGAGACGGTCCTGACGGCCCTCGCCGACCGGTATCCGCTCATCTCCAAACCACTCGACCTCTACTGCAGCATCGGGGTTCGGGTGCTCAGGGACCGGGAAGCCCTCGAGTCGCACCTTGAGGATCTGGCGTCCGCTTCGCCAGTCCTCCTGGAGCAGCGGCTGTCCGGCCGTGAGTTCAGTGTAGAGACCATCGTCGCAGGCGGCTATCCGGTCTTCTCCGCGGTCACCCAGAAGTTGACTAACGAAGACGAGAGCGACTTCTTCGTCGAGATGGGCCACACCCTGCCGGCCTGCAACCTCACCAAGGACGAGGCCGACCGGCTGAAGGAGGCCCAGGCAGCAGTGCTGGCCCGCCTCAACTTCGGCACTGGCATGGCCCACGGCGAGTACCGCGTTCTCCCGGACGGCCAGATCGCGCTGATGGAGATCGCGGCGCGCCCGCCGGGCGACGGGATACTGCACCTTTACCAGCTGGCCACCGGTGCCTCGATCGAGTCTTCAGTGGTCGACGCGGCACTCGGCCTGCCCGTGCACCACCCGGAACCCAGCCGCTGGGCCCGGCAGATCTACTTTGACCACACTCCGGGGAAGCTGGAAGACATAGCCGTCGATGGCCTCGCCGGGGTGGAACCCTTCTGGGTTGTGGACCACGGCCTGTGGCCGGCGGTCGAGCCGGCCAGTCCCGACGCGCCGCCCGGCCTCCGGAAGGTCCTCGTGCTCAAGGCGCGCGGTGCCGAACTGGGGCCGCTGGCTGACTCCTTCGGCCGGGCCGTCACCGCTCTGTTCGACAGCCCCGACCCGGGTCAGCTCGAGCGGTTCGACTCAACGGTCCGTGAAGCCGTCCGCATCACCGTCAGCTAGCCCAGCCGTCAGCACAGCCGCCCGACGAGACCCGGAGCAGGGAGAAGACGAACACGTGGGACTACGGCCCAGCACGACGCATGGCGAGCAGAGCACCACCCCACCGCCAAGTGCCCGGCGGGGGCTCGCCCAGCGAGCACTAGGACACTTCCCGAAGTCGCGGGCGGCCAGAGTTTTCGTCCTCATCGCGTTCGTGGACGCCTTCGGCCGGGGCTTCTTCCTAGCCGGATCGATGCTCTTCTACACCCAGGTGATCGGGCTCAGCACCGCACAGGTCGGCCTCGGGCTCTCGATTGCCGGGCTCTTCGGGGTTGCCTGTGCCATCCCGACCGGATGGCTCGCGGACCGGTTCGGCGACGGCCCTACCCTGATCGCGTTGCAGCTCTGGCGCGCCGCCGCCTTCCTGGTCTATCCCTTCGTGGACGACTTCCACATGTTCCTGGTAGTCGCCTGCCTTGTCGGCGCGGTGGAGCAAGCGGTCGGGCCAATCATCCAGTCGGTGGCCGGCGCGACGGCCGAGGAAGGCTCGCCCGTCGGGGCCATGGCCCTCATCGCGGTGGCTCGGAATGCCGCGTACGCGCTCTCCGCCGTGATCGCCACGGTGGTCATCACCATGGCCAGCTCCGGCACCTACGTCGGCTTCGTACTGGCCAACGCAGCGGCGTTCCTGGCAACTGCGGCACTGCTGCCGCGGCTTCGGCTCCCACGCAGGGGGTCCCGGGAGGCCAAGCAGCCCGGGGGCTCGGGCTCCAAGCTGCTGCCGTTCAAGAACGCGCGGTTCCTGCTGCTCTCGATGGCCAACGGGATCCTCTACCTGCACGTTCCGATCCTGTCGGTGGCGTTCCCGCTCTGGATCGTCACTCACACCGACGCGCCGCGCGGCCTGATCGGCGCCGCCCTGGTGGTGAACACCGTGCTCGCAGTGGCGCTCCAGGTGCGGCTCAGCAAGGGCGGTGACGACATGGCGCACGCCGGTCGTAAGCAGCGGGCCGCGGGACTGATGCTGGCACTCTTCTGCGTCCTGACAGCGGCTACCGCGTCGATGGGCGCGCTTACGGCTGGCCTGCTACTCCTGCTCGCCTCGGTACCACTCACGCTAGGTGAACTGTGGCAGTCAGCCGGCGGATGGGGCATCTCATATCGCCTCTCCCCCGAAGTGCAGCGCACGTACTACCTGAGTGTCTATCAACTTGGTGCCACTGGCATGACCGTGGCGGGGCCGGCACTGCTCTCCATCGCCGTCGTGAACACGGGTGCCACCGGCTGGCTCGGTCTCGGTGCCGTGTTCGCCCTCACCGGCCTGGCAGTACCACTGCTGGCCCGGCCGACCGAGCTCCCAGCCCCGGCCAACACCGCGCCGACCGACTGAGTCGAACCGCGCCGACCGCGAGGCATCGGTGATGGTCATGCCGAGCGAGTACGACAGCCACCGCCCGCGCTTCGCGAGCCAGGCGACGAACTCGTGGGTCCCGCCGCCGGAGTCCGCACGGATCAGCGTCTGTCGGCCGCGCAGGAACCGCTTGGGCATCTGGGCCAGGGCCAGCTTCGTGGCCTCGATGTGGTCAGCGGCGGTGTTGGAGCCCGCCTTGCCGGGCCGCAGCAGGCCCACGACCGGCTCGCCGGACCCGCCCCGGCCGTGGTCGACGAACCCCATCAGCGGGTGGTGTCCGAAGGTCTTCTTCCAGGTCGCGGCGGCGTCCTGCTTCTCGGAGTGCGGCCAGAACGAGGACGCCGTCCAGGTCCACGATCGCCTGCCCGCCGGCGTCCGGCGCCGCTGCACCGGCCAACTTCCAGACGTATTCGCTGGAAGTGTCAAGTAATCACATTTCGGCAGCAACCAAGGTTATCCGCCGCCGAGATGGATGGCCATGAAATCCAAAAGACTAGAATGGCCGCGCACCAAGGAGAGTGAAAGCCAAGGGATTCCAGGCGACAGGCAGAGACATGAATGGAAACGATCGGGCCCGCACCATAACTGCCACCGATGTAGCGCGCGTGGCGGACGTGTCGCAGTCAACGGTTTCGCTGGTCCTCAACGGCAAATGGCAAGGCAGGATCCGCGAGGAGACTGCGCGGCGCGTGATGACAACGGCTGATGACCTGGGTTACCGGATCAACCAGTCCGCCCGGAGTCTGCGGCTCGGGAGCACCGGTACGGTTCTCCTGGTCGTCCCGACACTGGTCAACCCCGTCTTCGCAACCGTCCACGCCGGCGCTGCTCGCGTCGGTGCGCAGAACGGTCTCGGTGTCGTGGTCTTTCCCCTCGGCGCGGAGGACGGCTTCGGCCTGTTCCCTGCGCCGCGGCATGCGCTCGATGGAGTCATCGCCTGCTCGCTGGCAGCCGAGGCCGTCTCCAACCTACGGGCTGGGCTCCCGTTGGTAGTTCTCGACGATGCCCCTACCCCTGGCACCCCGACCGTGACCATGGACACCGGCGGCGGGATGGCGAACGCGCTGGCTCACCTCACGGCACTGGGTCACCAGCGCATTATGCATCTACGGGCCGAGCGCCTCGCTTGGACGTTCACCCGACGGGCAGAGGTGTTCGACCAGTGCACCCTCAGCCACCCGTACGTGATTGCGAATCATCTCTCGTGCTCCTTCATGCCGGCTGAGGTCCGGGATCGGATGGTCCAGGTGCTCTCCGCTTCCAACCGCCCGACAGCTGTCATCTGTGATGATGACAACATGGCCATGGGTGTCTACGCTGCTGCCAGCGCCCTGAATCTGATCATTGGTGAGGATCTTTCCGTCATCGGCTTCAACGATTTGCCAGCAGCAGCCTTGGTCTCGCCACCCCTCACCACCGTCCGGCTACCGCTCGGGGAACTGGGCTCCCGTGGGATGCAGGCTCTCGTCGACCTTCGCAACGGAGCTGTAAACGAGCCAGCCTCACTCCTGACCGAGCTCATCATTCGGAAGTCCGTCGGTCTGGTATCCACGGGTACCTGACCCGAGTCCGACCCCTCATGTGTGGAGCCACCTGCCTGCAGACGACCACACTTTGGGCTGCCGGCCACACTCACAGGGAAGCCCCAAGAGGTCGGTGCACCTGATTCCGCTTAACGCGACGGCGTCGAGTTTCCCCGAGCGGTAAGCCAACTCGCTCCGCCAACATCACCGCAGGTCAGCGCACCTTTCCTCGCGGTTTCAGCGCCCCAGGCGGGAGTTCAGGAGCAGACAGCCGTCCTCCTGCATAGCCCTCCACTTCGCCGAATCGGATACTTTTCATCCAGTCCTCGCGGGCCTGTGCGACATCCTCGTGGCTCCGCCCGATGAAGTTCCACCACATCTCACGTAGTTATGGCATTTCCGCAGGTCAGGCACATACGCGGCCCTAGAGGGTCAGCAAAAGGTCAGCATCGGGACCTGAAGGTTCATCGCGGCACCGTCGCGCCGTGGCGCCCTTCCGCATGTCAAGTGGCCAGGCCCACGTCCAAGACCTTGGCCGCCTTGCCGATCGAGCCGGGCATGAGGTGACGATAGATCTTGAACGTGGCGTCGATGCTCCTGTGCCCCATCCACTCAGCGACGTCGGTGATCGGGATGCGGTTGGCCCTGGCTCTTCAGTGGAATTCGGTGGTCTGACGTCTCGATAGCAGAACGGTGCCGCTGACCTGTAAGGATGCGAGTGTCTACGTCGTATCCGGCACAAGAGTCAGGGCACCGTTCTGGTGAGACGCCGTACAGGTTGGGATGACGGGCTGCGGGTGCAGGCCGACGGTCGGGGTCTGGTGGGGCATGCGGGGGTGGTCCTCTTGCGGCGCCTGGCGGACCGAACGGGTCTGACCGGCGCGCTGGCCAGGGCGTTTCCGTCCGGGGCCGGGACGGGCTGGCGGGACCGGGCGACGGTGTTCGTGCAGGTCGCGATCGCCATCGTGCTGGGAGCCCGCAGCATCCTGGAGGCCGAGCAGCTCCAGTTGCACCACGGCCGGCTGTTTCCCCGTCCGGTGTCCGATTCCACGATGCACCGCACGCTCGCCTGCCTCTTGCGACGCCTTCAGGTGGTACTCGGCGCAACCTTCCAGTGCCCGAAGCCTGTCCGTGTACTCCTCGGCGCGCTCCTCCAGAGTCAGCCGGACGGCTTCGTCGTCCGCTGCCAAGAGGCCGAACCTCAGGGGCAGTACGGTGCCGTCCGCCATCAGGCGCTGCTGCACCTCCTGGTGTGCGGTGATGTCACGGCGTTTGGGACGCAGGTCCTCCGGCGCGTCACTGACCACCGCGCACAGCGGTCCACCGGTCACTGTCCGCAGGCCGGCAGGAGGCTCGCCTACGCCGCAAAGATCAGCGATACGCAGCGGGTGCTGTTTGCTGGTGATGGAGTAGATGTATACGGCCATGGCTCATTCCTTCTCGCGGGGGGATCCCTTTTCCTGTCGGGCGGTACGCCGAGCCGGACGCCGTGGCCTCTCCACGGGTTCCTGCTCCCTGTCCTCGTCTTCCTCCGCGTCACTGTTGTCACGGTCGGTGACGTCCTTGACGGAGTCGGTGATCGCTTCAACGGCGCCGGAGAGGGCGCCCTTCGTCTTGCCCCGGGCCCCGCTCTCCACGGACTCGCCGATGATGTCGGTCAGCTGGGCCGGCGCTTTCCTTCCGGCTTCGAGATCAAGACGGTTGCACGCCTCGGCGAAGCGCAAATACGTGTCGACGCTGGCCACGACAATGCGAGCGTCGATCTTCAGGATTTCTATCCCCACCAGCGACACGCGGATGAAGACATCGATCACGAGTCCGCGATCAAGAATGAGTTCCAGGACGTCGTAGAGGCTGCTGGTACCACCACCCCGGGCAACACCGCCTCCACCTTGCGGCACCACGGTCATGGTGCCTCCCTTCACCGGCTGTGCTTCAGCCTCGCCGGTCGATCTGTCCACGGGTGTAGCGGCGCGTCCTTTCGTACGCCACGAGATTGCCCTCCTTGTCGAGTGTCACTCGGTAGCTGGCCATCACACTGGTGGTTTCTGGGACGCGTTCCAGTTCGAGTACCTCTACGGCGGCTTCCCATCCGTCATCCGTCGGCTTCAGCGCCGATACCGACTCGGGGGCCCGTCCGAGCAATTCCTTCAGCTGTTCGGCCGCGGAGCGCATGGCCCAAGCCGCATTGCCCTTGGGGGAGCGGCCCTGCGCCTCTTTGGCACTGGCCCGGCCGGTGCCACGGCTACCGCTGGACCGCCGCCGGGCGGGTTCTGGTGCGGCCATGGTCTCTCCGGTGGTTCGGAGCGGGCGCCATATTCCGCGCGCGAAGATACAATCTCATTGTATAGGGACATGTATCGCACAGGCGTGGGTAGCGCCAGCGTTGGCGGCTTTGCCTGAGTCCGTCAGACGAGCGTATGAGACCTGCCCGGGGGCAGCGGTCCACATGATGCGTAGCGTGAGTCCCTTTGTTCCTTAATCGCGGGCTGGGCAGGGGTGTTGGGCCCGGAACTGGGCGTTGTCCCCCTGCCCGTTTCGAAGGGAACCGGTTCATGAAAAACACGACCAAGATCGCTCTTGCTGCCGCGGTCGCCGGTGGATATGTACTCGGACGCACGAAGAAGGGACGTCTCGCCTTCGCCGTGGCGACCTATCTCGCCGGCCGCCGCTTCGCGCTCAATCCTCAGCAGCTGGTGACCGAAGGCCTACACAAACTCGGAGACGTTCCAGGAGTCGCCGAGCTGAACGACCAGCTGCGTGGCGGACTGATGGACGCCGGACGCCAAGCCCTGGCGGCCACCGCCGATCGCCGCCTCGCCGACCTCGCAGATGCCCTCCATGAACGCACGCTTCGCATAGGCGAGAAGAGGGGGGAAGAGTACGAAGAGGGCGAGGAGGAACCGGAGGAGAACGAGGGCGAAGAGGAAGAGGAGGAGGAGCCGGAGGAGGAGCGGTACGAGGGCGAAGAGGAAGAGGAGGAGGAAGAGCCGGAGGAGGAAGAACCGGAGGAAGAGGCCGAGGAGCCCGAGGAGGAAGCAGCTGAGGAGGAGCCGCCACGGCACCGCCGCCGCACCTCGGGGAGCGCCGCCGAGAAGCGGGCGGCCAAGCGCTCTGTTGGCAAGACGGCTGCCCCTTCGAAGATGGCCCCGGCCAAGAAGGCTGCCGCGGAGAGGCCCGCAGCGAAGAGGGCGGCGCCCGCAAGGAAGGCCGCGCAGATACGACCGGCGAAGAGGGCCGCCCCCCCGGCGAAGGAGACGACTGCGGCCAGGAAGACGACTGCGAAGCGAGCGACCGCGAAGAAGGCCACGGCGAAGAAGGCGACTGCCAAGACGGCTGCCGCGCGGCGGAGGTAGGGTCATGGCCAGTAAAGATCTCGACACCGACCGCGGCGAAGGCTCGGGTCTGGAGATGCTTCGCGACGAGCTCGTCGACTATCTCGGTGCCCAGGTGGAGCACCTGGCAGACAGAGCCGGGGACAAACTTGCGGATGTCACCGACCAACTCCTGGACGTCGCCGAGAATGGCGGCAAACTCCCTGCCATCGGCGCCCGGATCCTCAAGGGCGATTCCCCGTTGAAGGCGTTCGTCAGCGAGAAGGCCAAGGGAATCAAGGACAGCGTGCTGGGCAAGGTCAAGGACGTGTTCGGCGGTGGGAAGGGACGCAAGTCCGGCAGCACGAAGGTGATGAACATCGTCGAAGTGCTGGACGTGGGAGTGCCGATTCGCATGGCATACGACCGCTGGACCCAGTACGAGGAGTTCAGCAGCTTCACCAAAGGCGTGCGCAGTGTGTCCAAGGGCGACGAGACCAGCAGCGACTGGAAGGTGAAGGTAGGCCCCTCAACCCGCGGCTGGAAGGCGACTGTTCAGGAACAAGTGCCGGACGACCGCATCGTATGGACCTCCGAGGGTGCAAAGGGCACGACTCGCGGCTGCGTCAGTTTTCACGAGCTCGCACCCAACCTGACGCGCATCGTGCTGGTGGTCGAATACTACCCCTCGGGCTTCTTCGAGAAGACGGGCAACCTCTGGCGTGTCCAAGGACGCCGTTTGCGGCTGGACTTCAAGCACTTCCAGCGGTACGCCACGCTCACCGACAAGGAAGTCGAGGGCTGGCGCGGCGAAATCCGCGACAGCGAGGTGGTCCGTACCCACGAGGAGGCAATGGAAGAGGAGGAAGCGGCGGCTGAATACGAAGGGGACGACGAAGAAGAGGAAGAGGGCTACGACGAGGACGAGGGCCCTGAGGACAAGGAAGAGGAAGAGGAGTACGACAAGGACGAAGAGTGACGGGGCAGCCGTGGAAAGACGCAAGGCAGGGCGGTATGTTCCGTCTCGAGCACGGCTCCCCGCGAATCGGCTGATGCTCCCGAGGCTCCTCAGATCAGATCTCCTTCTCGCTCCAGATCACGGCCTTGAGGTACTCATGCGCCTTACCGGGTTACGACGGAGCCGGCCCCTCCTCGCTGGCGTCGACCAGGACGCCATGAACCTGCCGAAGCTTGGATCCCGGTAGTGCACCGCACACTGGTGGAGTCCTGGGCCCGCACCAGCCCCGTTACTTTCTTCGTGGCCCTGAAACGGGGCTCCTGGCCTCCGGTTTCGGGCACGTCCGAGCCACAGCCGATGTGCTGCGCATCACACTCGGCGTCGTTGGCCCACCGGGCATGAACGGACACGGCCTCCCTCGCCCCATCCGTCACTGCCCGGGCAGGGGGGTGCGCAGCGCTGTGTGCCCCTGGTCCCAGGCCCCGCGGATGTGGGCCGTGAGGCGGTCTTCCAGGAGGATGGTGGCCGCGCAGCCGAAAGCGATGTCCGCCTCCAGGGCGGGCTCGTCGGCGAGGAGGCCGCCGACGACCTCGTGGCGTACGACCTGCTCGTGGACGGCGTCGGCCGCCACGTGCTCGGTGTAGAAATGCTCGGCTGCGGGGCCTGCCCCGCAGCGCCGCATGGCGTTGGCCATGCGGCGGGATCCGGGCGACGAAGTGACCTCGACGCACGCGAAGTGCCCGACGAGCGCACCGCGCAGGGCCCGGTGGAGCCCGAAGAGGGACATCAGGTTCACCGTGGCGAGCAGGGCCGCCGGGGCCCGGTCGAGGTAGCGGCCGTACGTCGGATCCAGGTCGAGGTCGGCCATGAGGTCTGCGAAGAGCTCCGCGTGTATGCGGTCGGCGCGTCCAGCGCCGAACTCGTCGTACTCGACGGCCACCATGGCGGCCTTGGCACGGCCGGTGAGCCGGGGGATGACCCAGGCATGCGGGTCCGCCTCCTTGAGGTGGTACAGGGAGCGCAGGGCCGCGTACTCGCGCAACTGCCACAACTCGCCCTCGGTTTCCAGGTAGTGGCTGAGACTGCCGGAAAGGTCGACGGGCTCGACGAGGAGCGGGGCGAACGCGGCCTCGACCGACTTTGACCCGTCGGACAGTTCAGCCCGCAGAGCGTGCAGGAAGCGGCCTTCGAAGGCCTGGCGCAGCCGCAGCAGGTCGGGATCCCATTCGCGTGCGTCGTCGACGTCATCGAAGCCGCGGTAGTGCAGCTCGTACAGCAGATACAGCGCGAACTGGAGGTCCTCCCCCCACGGATCGGCCCCGAGGACCGCTCCCGGGTCGTACGCCGGAGGGCGGCCGGACCGCAGGGCGTCGGTCACGGCAGCGGACAGTTCGCCCCGTCCCTCGACCAGGCGGGGGCCGACAGCCGTCGCCGTCAGGGCGGAAGGGCTCATCACGGGTTCCTGTCCTCGGGCGGCGAGACGTCTCGCGCGCGGCGGCGGTGGCTCGTGTCACACCACGGGTACGTGCGGCTGCGGCGACAGGTGCACACCGCGACCATGAAGCGGTCGGACCGGACGACCGCCCCGTCCTCCAGAGCGATCTCGATCGGTCCCTCGACCACGACCGGGCCCTGCGGGTCGACGAACACCCGGCGTACGGGCGTCGCCGCGTACGCCGGGTCCGGGGCGCCGGCAGCGGCCCGGTCAGAGGTGTCGGGCACGGATGATCACCAGTTCTTCCCATTGCTCGGCTTGGGCCGCCAGACCCTGGCGCTCCAACCAGGCCCGCCGCGAGCGCAGTACGGGGCCCCACGGTATGGAGGCCGTTGCCGTGACCTCGGCGACCAGCTGCCCGCGGGTCAGCCGGGCGACGGTCTCCTCGGCCCCGCACATCCCCGAATGCACCATCAGCAGGGTGCCCCCGGGGCGCAGCAAAGCCGGAGCGGCCGAGCAGATCCGGTCGATGACCGTGCGCCCGTCGAGACCGGCGTCCCAGGCGCGCTCCGGCCCGTGTGAAGGCAGTCGGGCCCGCGGGGCGGGGACGTACGGTGGATTTGCGACGACCAGGTCGAAGCGGCGCCGGGCGGTACGCGCCGCGAAGTCGCCGTGCAGCACCCGCAGGGGAAGCCGCCGGCGCAGGGCGTTCAGGCGTGCCGTGACCACCGCCGGCCAGGAAACGTCGACCGCCGTGACCCGCGCGCCGCGGCCCGCGGCATGCAGGGCCAGGGCGCCTGTGCCCGTACCGATCTCCAGCACGTCGGTCTGGGGCCCCAGGTCCTCATGGTCGAGCGCCGCCGCGAGGAGTTGGGTGTCTGCCTGCGGCCGGTAGACACCCGGCAGAGCGATCAGGCCCGCGGGCAGTTTGCCCCCAACCAGAGCCGAACAGGACATGGCACATCTCCTTGAGCGACCGGCACGCCCGCCATGACGAATTGCGGAGGCCGGCAGACTGCCGAGGCTTTGCGCCTTCCCATCTAATTGTTCACCATCCGGAAGCCCGCCGTTCTCAGGAGGATCAGACGAAAATCCAATTCGGGCGCACGCCGCATTTCATTACCCGAAAATTCCGGTTGACCATGCAGCGGCAACAGGCTGACCCGTCACGGTGGCCTCCCCTGGGGGATCTATCAGCGGGGTGACCGGATCCAGCCACGAACCTGCTCTTCACGGCCATTACCCGGACGCCGGCGCTTGGCACGGTGGCCCCCAGCATCCGCTTCGTCCTCCGCCCTGCTCGAACGCCGGACGACGGCATCGTCCGCCTGGCGCCGGACCCCACGGCCCCCGCTCTCGCCCACGGCCTCAGCCTCGGCCGGCGCCGTCCGCGGGTGACGCCTGGACCTCGCTCGGTCTGCCATCGCGCCTCCTGCGGTGGCACCTGTCTCCCACCGCCTACCCCGCCTCGTCGCCCCCACGTCTTCCATCCCGTGAGCGCCTTCGAGCGCGGAGCCGGCCGGTGCTTGCTGTCCTAAGGGGCCCGCGCACTGGGTGGGGCCCTCCGCAATACACGGCACGCCGACGGTGACGAACACGCCTAGGCTGGAAGAAGCGTCACAGTGAAATCGGAGGGCACCATGATCATCCTCGGCGTAATTCTGCTTGTCATCGGCTTCGTTACGGGAATCAGCATCCTGTGGACCATAGGCATCATCCTCGCCGTTATCGGAGTCATCCTCTGGATCCTCGGCGCCCTCGGACACTCCGTAGGCGGACGCAAGCACTACTGGTAACAAACACGTCAGCACGG
The DNA here is from genome assembly GCF_039536205.1 of Streptomyces sannanensis. Classification (GTDB taxonomy): domain Bacteria; phylum Actinomycetota; class Actinomycetes; order Streptomycetales; family Streptomycetaceae; genus Streptomyces; species Streptomyces sannanensis. The sequence continues at coordinate 329,471 of NZ_BAAAYL010000001.1, forward strand.
GGAGCTCCGCACGCGGAGGGGGATTCTCCCCGCCCGGAGGAGAGCAGGCAGCCCGACCATGGCCAAGCAGCCGAAGTCATCCCAACCCCCGCACGGCGAGGGCCCCAGCCCACACAGGGGCACCCCAGGACCCGCCCGGCACTCGCAGCGCTGGCTGACCCTCATCTGTACCCGTTGTGCACGTACTCTCGGGCGGCCCCTGCTCCCGGCGCAAACGTGTGACGGCTTCGCGAGGAGCAGGAGGCCTGGTCGCCAAGGCAGGTGGACAAAGGTGCACCGCCCGCAGCGCCCCTCCATCAGACAGCAAAGTCTCGCGGCCACATGGCCGCCGTACCGCAAGCCCCACCTCAGCCACCCGCCCGGCGCATCCCCTGCACGACTGCGGCTGCGCCGTTCTCCCTCCGCCCCGGCAGAAGGACTTGTCCCATGGCTGTCCGACACCAGTTGATCCGGCGTCCCCCTCAGGCGGTGTGGGCGGTGCTCGCGGATCCGGACGCGTACGGAGAATGGGTGGTGGGGCCCTCCGAGTCCACGCCCCTCGATGGCGCCTGGCCCGGGGTCGGCTCGCGACTCCGTTACACCGTCCGCCTGGGCCCCTGGTCGCTCGACGGAGTCACCACTGTCCGGCACACCGAGCCTGGCCGCGAGCTGGAACTGGAGGCCTCCTTCAAGTCCCTCGGTACGGCACGGATCTTCCTCCAGCTCCGGCCGTGGGGCGGGGAGACCCTCGTCGTCTGCGACGAGCACCCCCTGCGCGGCATCGGCGGCACCCTCCACAACCCCGCCACCGAAGCGCTGCTCCAGCTCCGCCACCGCGGCATGCTGGCCCGTCTGGCCAAGGTCGTGGAACGGCGGCACGGCGAGGTGCGCCATGCCTGACGCTGTGGTGATCGGCGCGGGCCCCAACGGGCTGGTGGCCGCGAACCTGTTGGCGGACGCCGGCTGGAACGTGGAGGTCCTGGAGGCCCAGGAGGAACCCGGCGGGGCGGTACGCAGTGACCGCGGTGTCCATCCGGACTACGTCTCGGACGTCTTCAGCGCGTTCTACCCGCTCGCCGCCGCCTCCCCAGTCCTCGCCCGCCTCGACCTCGCCGCCGAGGGACTGCGATGGAGCCACGCCCCGCGCGTGTTGGCCCACCCACTGCTGGACGGCAGGTGCGCGGTCCTCGAACGCCGCGTGCAGGAGACCGCATCCGGGCTGGAGGCGTTCGCGCCGGCCGACGGCGACGCCTGGCGTGACATGTACAGTCTCTGGAGCCGCGTCGGGCCCGATCTCGTCCAGGCCCTGTTCACCCCCTTCCCACCGGTCCGCGCCGGCCTCCACCTGGCCGCGAAGCTCCGAGCTGCGGGCGGACTCCGACTGGCCCGGAACCTGGCCCTGCCCGTGCGCCGCCTGGGCGAGGAGGAGTTCACGGGCGCGGGCGGCCGACTTCTGCTGGCCGGCAACGCCCTGCACGCCGACCTGTCCCCGGAAGCCGCCGGGAGTGGCGGCTTCGGCTGGCTGATGTCGATGCTCGGTCAGAGCCACGGCTTCCCGGTCCCCGTGGGAGGGGCCGACGCCCTGACCGCAGCGCTCGTGGGCCGCCTCCGGCGCCGCGGGGGCGCCCTGCGCTGCGGGGAGCGGGTCACGTCAGTCGTCGTACGCGGTGACAGGGCCGTGGGGGTGCGGACGGCCCGCGGAGAAACGGTAGGCGCACGTCGGGCCGTGCTCGCCGATACGTCGGCAACCGCGCTGTACCGGGACCTCGTCGGGCAGGAACACCTCCCGTCCCGCCTGCTACGGGACCTGGAACGCTTCCAGTGGGACTTCGCGACCTTCAAGGTCGACTGGGCCCTGACCGGCCCGGTGCCGTGGACGGCACGGCAGGCCGCCGGGGCCGGCACGGTCCACGTCGCCGCCGGCATCGACGGCCTGACCCGGTTCGCCTCGCAGATCGCCATGGGGCAGGTTCCCGACGAACCGTTCGCCCTCTTCGGCCAGATGACCACAGCGGATCCCAGCCGCTCACCGGCCGGCACCGAATCGGCGTGGGCCTACACCCACCTGCCCCAGCACATCACCTCCGACGCAGGCCCCGACGGCATCACAGGCCGGTGGGACGCCCGTGAGCAGGAAGCGATGGCGGACCGCATCGAAGCGCAGGTGGAACGGTTCGCCCCCGGATTCCGTACGCTGATCGGCGCCCGCCGCATCCTGGCCCCCACCACCCTCCAGGCCATGAACGAGAACCTCCACAACGGCGCCATCAACAACGGCACCACCGCCCTCCACCAGCAGGCGATCTTCCGCCCCACCCCCGGCACCGGTCGGCCCGAGACCCCGGTCAAGGGCCTCTACCTCGCCTCCGCAGCCGCCCACCCGGGCGGAGGAGTCCACGGAGCACCCGGCGCGAACGCCGCCCGGGCAGCACTCCGGGCCCAGGGATTGCACACCCTCCTCCACCGCGGTCAACGCATCTGACAACCAGTGCCGGCCGGTCTCACCCGCAGCGGAGTGTCAGCGCACCGCACCTCGTGCGCACACGCGGGCCCTCGGTGTCCGCCGTCCCGCGTGACATTTCCCTATCCGGGTAGGCGCCAGCCGTGTCCGGCGGTCGTCCGGGCACGGACGCAAGGAGCAGTCCATGATTCTCATCCTGGGATTGATCATTCTGATCGCCGCCGTGATCATCGGCGTTGTTGGCATATTCGGCAACATGGGAGCCGATCACGCTCTTGGCACCGGCGGCGATTTCTCCATTTTCGGCTACCACGTCATGGGCTCCACGGGAAGTGTCTTCCTGGCCGGGGTCGTCGTGGGCGGCGCCGCCCTGCTCGGCCTGGCCCTGGTCATGCTCGGAGTCCGTCGCTCCGCGCGGGCCCGACGCGGAGCAGGCATGTCACGCCGCGAGGCCGCCGCCGTCGATCGAGAACGCGACGACCTGATCAAGCAACGCGACATCGCCCGCGCCGAGACCGGCGGCCCGGTGGCCGACGCCCCCGGCAGCCGCCGCCACTGGTTCGGCCACCGCACCGCGCCGCGCTGACCCTACCGGCCGGTCGAGCGCAGCGCCTACCCACGATCGGAGCAGGCTTAGCCGATCCGGCCGTACTCAAGGTGCCGGAGTCGCAGGCCGAGGAATCCGTGGAGGGAGACACCAGGCGTGGCTCAGAAGAAGGCGACGAAGGCAGCGGCCAAGAAGACCACAACAGCCTTGAGCACCATGTTCCTCACGGCCCGTACGCCCCGCGCTCCGCCATCTGGCCGGCCTGCGGGACCGGGGTGTCGGGAAAGGTCTGGATGCCCAGTTCCCACTGCGGGATGCTACTGGCCGAGCTCGGCCCGGACATGGTTGCCCTTGCCGGTGGGGCCGGAGGTGTTCTTCCCTCCGGACTGGACGGTCGTGCACACCGGTGTCGCCCCGTACCGGCCCAATGGCGTGCGTGAGGTGTTCGAGAGCAGTGGCGGCGGTGTTTTTGAAGGCGAGGGCCGGCCCGTCGCCGAGGCCTACCGCCACGGCAAGGCCATCGGCGGAGTTGCCGACCAGGTCGAAGGTGCCCTCGCCGGTGTAGATCCCGCTGGTGCGTCTGCGGAGCGCACCTGAAGAAGGTATCTACGGCATGGCCTGGCCGCTGACGGGGCAGCGAGCGAACCGTGGGAATGGCCCCTTATTCCATAAGGGTGTTGAATACTTCGACGCCCAACCCGGCCATCGCACGAACATTTCCGCATCGTCCCCATATCGTATCCATCTGTGGCCGCGGGTGCGTGGTCAACTGTCGCCAGGCACAGTCCGGTTCGTGGCCCTGCCCTCGTCTGGCACTCTCAGACTGGACGCGGAAAATCTGCTCTACTGCCTCTCCCACGAGGGACCCGGGCGGAAGAGGTGGCCCTGTTGCCATTCCAACTGGAATGCTGCCCACTGACGCCCGCACCCTACGGCTGAGCACCACCGTCCAGCCACCCTCGCGTCGCGTGCGGACGGCGCGCCCGCTCCCCCGAGCCACTCGAGACCGCTCCCGCTCCCGACAGGCAACCATCTGATGACTCGTCAGTAAGGTCAGCAAAGGGTCAGCAAGAGTCTGATTAGACCTGGTCACAGGTGCCGACACGTGCAGCTCGCTCCCCACGTCCGAGTGGATCACTTCGACGCAGCGAGCACGCCCCTCCGCATGGCAGGCGGAGGGGCCGGTGCCGGCACCTTGCGACAATGGGACCGATGTCTATAACCCCAGGTCAACGTACTCGTCCGCGCGGTTTGAGCGGCACCGGCGGGAGTTCGGGCGCGGCCAGTCGGCCCCCGTCATAGCCCTTCACCTCGCCGAAGCGGGAGCCCTTCATCCAGTCCCTGCGCGCCTGTTCGATGTCCGCCTGCGAACGCCCGATGAAGTTCCACCACATGACCAGCTCCTCCTCGAAGGGCTCGCCGCCGAGCAGCATCAGGGCGGCGTCGGATTCGGCGCGCAGAGGGAGTTCGGAGCGGCCACAGCCGAGGTAGAGCATCGAGCCGGGGAGTACGGGCACGCCGTCGACATGGGCCTCGCCGGACATGGAGAGCACGGCGTACTCGAAGTCGGGTTCAAGCGGCAAGGAGACCTCGGCGCCCCGGGCGAGGGCGAGGTCGGCGCCGACGATCGGGGTGTAGGTGGTGCCGGGCGAGGCGGCACCGTCGATTTCACCGAGGATCAGGGTGGCGGTGAAACCCGGGGCGGTGACGACGGGTAGCTCGGGGTGGTGCTGGAAGTGCGGTTCGACGTGGCGGTGGCTGTCGGGCAGGGCGACCCACAGCTGTGCGCCGTGCAGGAACCTGGCGTGCGGCCTGGGGCTTTCCTCCGAGTGACTGATCGCCCGGCCGGAGGTCATCAGACCGAGTTCCTTGGGCCGGATGGTCTGGAGGCTGCCCAGGCTGTCCCGGTGCAGTACTTCGCCCTCGTGCAGCCAGCTGACGGTCTGGAGGCCCATGTGGGGGTGGGGCGGAACCTGCATTCCGGGCTGGTCGGCGATGTCGTCGGGCCCGTAGTGGTCGACGAAGCACCAGGCGCCGACCATGCGGCGGCCGAGGTTGGGCAGCAGTCTGCGCACCTCGGTGGACTCGCCGAGCGTTACGCGGCGGGGACTGAGGAGCTCACGCACCGGCTCGGCGACGACGAAGCCCCGGCCGCCGCAGACGGATGGCGTGGCCTGGCGATCGAGATTGCTCATGGCGGTCAACCTATTCCTGTCGCCGTGTTCGTGTCCCGGCGCGCGGCGGCCTCTCCGGCTCACACCGGTGGTGAAATATTCAACCACGGTCCGATGTTGGCCACGGTGTGAGCGAGATCAAGACCGACACCTATTACGAGCACGGAACGCCCGCCGAGCGCTGGGAGCGTGCACAGATGTTCTTCGACGCCAAGGAGTACGTCACCGCGGCGGGCATCCTCACCGGTCTGGTCGAGGAGGAGCCCGGGCAGGTCGCGCCGCGGCTGCTGCTCGCCCGCGCCTACTACCACTCGGCGCAGCTGCGCCGGGCCGAGGCCGAGCTGCGGGCCGTCCTGGAGCGCGACCCGGTGGAGGCGTACGCGCGGCTGATGCTGGGCCGCACGCTGGAGCGCCAGGGCCGTGCTGCGGAGGCGGCCCGGGAGCTGCGACTGGCCGTCGCCATGAACCCGGAGTTCGGGGCCTGACGGGGCCCCGAGTCCGGGAGCCTGACCAGGGGCAACGCACCGGCTCGGCTAGCCTGAGGGCACGATGAACCGTTTCTCGACGCCTTGGGGCGAGTTCGATCTCACCCGCTTTCCGGAGGACCCGCGCGACCAGCTGCGCGCCTGGGACGCCGCCGACGAGTACCTGCTGCGACACCTGAAGGGAACCGACGGCGAGCCGGCGGACCTCGCCGGCACCGTCGTCGTGGTGGGCGACCGGTGGGGTGCCCTGGTCACCGCACTGGCCGGGCACCGCCCCGTGCAGATCACCGACTCGTTCCTCGGCCGGCAGGCGACCCTGGCCAACCTCGCGCGCAACGGTGCCGACGCGGACGCGGTGCGACTGCTGTCGACCCGGGACACGCCCCCGGAGCGGATCGATGTGCTGCTGGTCCGGGTCCCCAAGAGCCTGGCGCTGCTGGAGGACCAGCTGCACCGCCTGGCGCCCGCGGTGCACGCGGGTACGGTCGTCGTCGGGACGGGCATGGTCACCGAGATCCACACCTCGACGCTGAAGCTGTTCGAGCAGATCCTCGGCCCGACCCGGACCTCCCTCGCGGTCAAGAAGGCCCGACTGATCTTCTGCTCACCGGACCCCGGACTCCCCCGCACCGCCAGCCCCTGGCCGCTCACCTACGCGCTTCCGCAGGACATCGGAGCGATCTCCGGCCGGACCGTGACCAACCACGCGGGCATCTTCTGCGCGGAACGCCTCGACATCGGGAGCCGCTTCCTGCTGCAGAACCTCCCCCGGCGACGGGGCCCGGAGCACGTCGTGGACCTGGGCTGCGGCAACGGTGTGATCGGCACGGCCGCGGCGCTGTCCAATCCCGAGTCCGAGGTGACCTTCATCGACGAGTCGTACCAGGCGGTGGCCTCGGCGGAGGCCACGTTCCGGGCGAACTCCGACGCCAGGGCGGAGTTCCTGGCCGGTGACGCGCTGTCGGCCGTACCGGCCGGGACGGTGGACCTGGTGCTGAACAATCCTCCGTTCCACTCGCACCGGGCGACCACGGACGCGACGGCCTGGCGCATGTTCACCGGGGCGCGCAGGGCGCTGCGGCCGGGCGGTGAGCTGTGGGTCGTCGGCAACCGCCATCTCGGGTACCACGTGAAGCTTCGCAAGCTCTTCGGCAACTGCGAAGTCGTCGCCGGTAACCCCAAGTTCGTCATCCTGCGGGCCGCCAAGCGACGGCAGGGCGGCGCAGCAGGGTCTCGGTGAAGTCGGCGCTGAAGTCGCGCGGTCCGGTGGACAGGGCGACCCGGCCGGAGTGCCTGGTACGGGCCATGACGGCGGGCGGGTAGGTGTACTGGCCGGCCTTGTCCTCGGCCAGGAACACCGTCTTCCCCCGCGTCAGTTCGCTCGCGCACTCGACGACGACCGTGCCGGTGGCCGCCGAGACGAACGACTCGTCGGCGGCGACGCCCACCGCGAGGGGGTCGTGCAGCGGGCAGGTGTCCTCGCCCTTGTTGCGTTCGTACGTCTTCAGGTAGGCGCGCATCATACGGGCGGTCAGTTCCTGGCCGGGCCCCGCGGCCTCGAGGCGGGCCAGGTCGCCGTGGCCGAAGCGCCAGCCGTGGGTGGCGTCCAGCCCGACCATGGTGTATGGGATGCCGCTGGAGACCACGATGTCGGCGGCGTCCGCGTCGGCCCAGATGTTGAACTCGGCGACCGCGGTGACATTGCCGGGCACGAGGGCGGCACCGCCCATGAAGACCAGCTTGCGGACCCGGTGGGCCAGGCCCGGGTCGGCAAGCAGGGCGGTGGCCACATTGGTGAGCGGTCCGGTGGCGACGACGGTCAGCTCGCCCTCGTACCGCTTCGACAGCCGGATCAGCACGGCCGGCGCCGGCTCGGTCTGCTCGGGGACGGTGGAATCGGGCAGTGTCTCCTCGCCCAGGCCCGTCCTGCCGTGGAAGTCCACGGCATACTCGGTCCGGCTGATGTGCCGGCCGGAGCCGCGGTGGACCGGTACGTCGCCGTCGATGCCGAAGACCCGTGCCAGGCCGCGGGCATTGCGGAAGGTCTGCTCGGCGGGGGCATTGCCTCCGACGCTGGTATAGGCCTTCAGATCCCACAGCCCGGTGCCGAGCAGATACTGCAGGGCCACGGCGTCGTCGAGTCCCGGATCACTGTCGAGGACGATCGGTGCGAGCGCCATGACTCGCCTCCTTCACTTCCGGTACGTCTCCAGCAGCCGCAGCCATACCTCGCTGATGGTCGGATAAGCCGGGACCGCGTGCCACAGCCGGTCGATGGGCACCTCGCCGGCGACCGCCACGGTTGCGGAGTGCAGCAGCTCTCCGACCCCGGGGCCCACGAACGTCGCGCCCAGCAGGACCTCCCGGTCAAGGTCGACGATCATCCGGGCATGGCCGCGGTAGCCCTCGGCGTACAGCCCGGCGCCCGCCACCGCCCCGAGGTCGTGGTCGACGGCCCGTACCCGGTACCCGGCCGCTTCGGCGGCCTCGAGAGTGAGGCCGACGGAGGCGGCCTCCGGGTCCGTGAAGACCACCTGCGGTACGGCGGCGTGGTCGGCGGTCGCGGTGTGCGCGCCCCAGCGGCCGGTGTCCAGCGGCCGGCCTGCCGCCCGGGCCGCGATGGCGGGGCCCGCGATACGGGCCTGGTACTTGCCCTGATGGGTGAGCAGCGCCCGCCGGTTGACGTCCCCGACCGCGTACAGCCAGTCGCTGCCCACCACCCGGCAGGTGTCGTCCACCTCCAGCCACGCGCCCGGCTCCAGGCCTACCGTCTCCAGGCCGATGTCCTCGGTGCGCGGGGCACGGCCCGTCGCGAACAGCACCTCGTCGGCCTCGATGTGCTCACCGCCGTCGAGAACCAGGGACACGGGATGTCCGGCGCCGCTGTCCCGTACCAGCGCGGCGACCGAGACGCCGGTACGGACCGTGACCCCGGCCTCGGTCAGCGCCTCGGCGACCAGGTCACCCGCGAAGGGCTCCATCCGGGGCAGCAGCCGGTCGCCGCGCACCAGGAGGGTCACCTCGGCCCCGAGGGCACGCCAGGCGGTGGCCATCTCGGTGCCCACCACTCCCCCGCCGACCACGGCGAGCCTGCCGGGGACCTGCTGGGCACTGGTTGCCTCGCGGCTGGTCCAGACATGCCCGTAGGCGAGGCCGGGCAGCGGAGGCAGCACGGCCCGGCTGCCGGTGCACACGGCGACCGCGTGCCGCGCGGTCAGGATGTGGCGGTCGCCCTCCGGGCCGCTGACGGTGACCCGGCGGGGGCCGGTCAGCCGGCCGTGGCCGCGGTAGAGCCTGGCGCCGATGCCGTCCACCCATTCGGCCTGGCCGTCGTCCTTCCAGTGCGCGGTCTTCTCGTCCCGGCGGGCGAGCACCGCCTGCGTGTCGAGCGGGCCGTCCACCGCCTGCCCAAGCCCGGGGAGGCGGCGTGCGTCCGCCCGGGCGATGACCGGGCGCAGCAGCGCCTTGCTGGGCATGCAGGCCCAGTACGAGCATTCGCCGCCGACCAGCTCGGACTCCACCACCGCCGTACTCAGGCCGGCGGCCCTGGTGCGGTCCGCCACGTTCTCGCCGGTGGGGCCTGCGCCCAGCACCACTACGTCGTATTCCGACTCCTCCGTCATACGCACAGTCTGGTGCGGGTCGCACGGCGTGGCCACAGGGCGGGCGGAATACCCCCGGTACGGTCCGGGTTGTGGCGGGTGGCTCCATCGGGGAGCCGGAAGGAAAGAGAGGGCGACGTGGCGACTGTCGAGCTCACCAAGGACAACTTCGATCAGATCGTGTCGGAGAACGACTTCGTTCTGATCGACTTCTGGGCCGCGTGGTGCGGTCCGTGCCGGCAGTTCGGACCGGTCTTCGAAGCGGCCTCCGAGCGCCACGAGGACCTGGTCTTCGGCAAGGTCGACACGGAGGCCCAGCCGGAGCTGGCAGCGGCCTTCGGGATCAGCTCCATCCCCACGCTGATGATCGTGCGGGAGAAGGTCGCGGTCTTCGCCCAGCCGGGCGCCCTGCCCGCGCCCGCCCTGGAGGATCTGATCGGCCAGGCCCGCGCACTGGACATGGACGAGGTCCGCAAGTCCGTCGCGGAGGCGGAGGCCGGCTGACGCGGGGGTGTTGCGTGCGGCTGTGCCTGGTACTCGGTATCCCGCGCTGTTCCTGGTGGGCGCCGGCCTCTCCGTGCCGGGCGCACTCGCCGTACGCCCGATCCGTCCGCTGACCCGGTCGACACCCGTTCGCAGTACCGGAGCGGGCCGCCCTGCTCGTGAGGCGCGGCTTCGACGTCTCCGTACGGTCACCAGGGCGTGCCGCGCCCTCCACCGTGCGGCTTCGACGGCTTCATGTCCTCGCCGGACGAATGGATCTGACGCATGAGACGGGACCTCCCGCTACCCTGGTCACTGCCAGCGAGTAACGGGAGGTTCCGTGTCGACACCTCTCCCGGCGGGTCTGCTGGACACCGCCCGCTCCCTCGCCCAAGGCGACGTCTCCGCACGGGAGTTGACCGAGCAGACCCTCGAAAGGATCTCGGCGTCCCAGCCGGTGCTCAACGCCTTCCGGGTGGTACGCGCGGAGAGTGCGCTCGCCGAGGCCGAGGCCGCCGACCGGTTGCTGTCCGAGGGCGTCCGGCTGCCGCTGCTGGGTGTGCCGGTCGCCGTGAAGGACGACATGGACGTGGCCGGCGAACCGACCGCCTTCGGCTGTCCCGGCAGCTTCCCGCCGAAAGCCGCCGACAGCGAGGCGGTACGGCGCCTCAGGGCGGCCGGAGCCGTGATCGTCGGCAAGACGAACACCCCGGAGCTCGGGCAGTGGCCGTTCACCGAGGGGCCCGCTTTCGGGGACACCCGTAATCCCTGGAACACCCGCCACACACCCGGCGGTTCATCGGGCGGGTCGGCCGCCGCGGTGGCGGCGGGACTCGTCCCGGCCGCCCTCGGCTCCGACGGCGCGGGATCCATACGGATCCCCGCCGCCTGGACCCACCTGGTCGGCATCAAGCCCCAGCGCGGCCGCATCTCCACCTGGCCCGACGCCGAGGCCTTCAACGGCATCACCGTCCATGGCGTGCTGGCCCGTACGGTCGCCGACGCCGCGCTGATGCTGGACGCCGCGAGCGGACCGCACACCGGCGATCTGCACCGGCCGCCCGCCGTCGACGCGTCCGCCGCCGCGAACCGCGACCCCGGCCGGCTGCGCATCGCGCTCTCCACACGGATGCCGTTCACCGCCACGTCCAAGCACCTGGACCCTCGCGTACGGGCCGCGGTGACCCGGCTGGCCGAGCGGCTGACGGCCCTCGGCCATGACGTCGCGGCAGCGGACCCCTCGTACGGCGCGGTCGGACCGGCCTTCATACCGCGCGCCACCGCCGGCCTGCGCGAGTGGGCGTCCCGCGTACCGGAACCGGCCCTGCTCGACCCGCGCACCCGTGGCACCGTCCGTCTGGGCGGACTGCTCGACGGAGCCCCGCTGCGCCTGGCGCGCCGGGCGGAGTCCGTACTCCACCGCCGCATCGGCGAAATCTTCGACCGCTTCGACGTCGTTCTGGCACCGACCACCGCCACTCCCCCACCCCCGGTGGGCGCCCTGATCGGTCTCTCCGGCCACCGCCTCGACCGCGCGGTGATCGCGGCCTGCCCCTACGCCTGGCCGTGGAACGTCCTCGGCTGGCCCGGCGTCAACGTCCCCGCGGGCTTCACACCCGACGGCCTGCCGCTCGGCGCCCAGCTCCTCGGCCCGGCGCACAGCGAGCCGCTGCTGATCTCACTGGCCGCACAACTCGAGTCGGACCAGCGCTGGTTCGAGCACCGGCCGCCCCCGCTCCATCGCCCCGGGCCCGCCTCATAGGTACGCTCCCCGCATGGACGACGCGACGATGACGGGCCTGCTCGGACGGGTGACCGGCACGGCCGGGCTTCGCCCTCATCGGGCTCAAGCGCACCGGGCCGAGCCTGATGTGGACCGTCGTGTGGTTCCGTGCCGGCCGTACCGATCGCCGACGCGGGCGGGCTGACCGGCCTGTGGGCTGCGCTGGCCTGCGCGAACCTGCTCCAGGCCGGCAGCAAGCTGGTGTCCTTCCTGCGGCACGGCACGCAGGCCGGCGCAAGTGTCCCGGCCGGCACGCCCGTTGGGGACACTTCCCGGGTGGAGGCGGGGTGAGGCGGGCCTCCCGAACCTGAACCCTGTCGGCCACGCCGGCCGGTGTGCGCTGAACGCGCTGATCGGGCGTGGAACCCGATCAGCGCGTCGCGGACGACAGGGGTATCGAACGGGGCCGACGGCATGTCGGACATGTTCGCCAAGACACTGACCATGGGCGGTACGGGCCTCGGCCTGACCCGGCAGCCGCTGGCCCAGATGGGGCCGGCGCAGCAGAACGGGCATCAGGGCCGGCCGGCCACCAAGCCCCCCTCGCCGAGCGGATCCCGCTGGGCGAAGACGAGGAGGAGTGAGGCGGGCGCGTGGCCGGGCCGGTCGCACCCCGGCCGTACGCCGCCGCCGGGCGTGGCGTCAGGGTGCCAGCTGGCTGAAGCCCACTTCAAAGCGTTCGACCGAAACGACTCGCTGGCCTTCCCTCCGGGTGGTCTCCTCGCGGATCCGGGTGGCACGGTCCTCGCTGCCCCTCATGGTGTCCTCGTTCTCCCACAGGCTCAGCGTCATGGCTTTCCCGGAGGCCCGGTCGAGGAGGTAGTAGACGCCCCGGAAGCCGGGAAGGTCCTGGACCTGCTGGAAGGCCGACCTGGAACTGGCGGTCAGATCGCCCTTCGCAGGCACGGGTGACCCCTGGTAGGTGCTCAGCCTCGCGAACATCGCTGTCACCACCTCCCTGGCGGCCCGCCGGCCGGAAGACCGGCCCCTCAAATCCAGGGTCCTCCGGCAGCCCGCACCCCGCCACCCGTCAGCCGTCCGCCGGCACCGCCCACAGCTCGGGGGCCTTCGAGGGCCCACAGCACGGTGCCGCGCACGCCATGCCGCCGCAGGACCGGCGGATGGCCGGCGTCCCCCCGGGCGTCCTGGCACCGGACGGTGCGCTGCACGCCTGCTTCGCGGTAGGTGAAGGCCGGGCGTGCGGGACTCCGTGTCCAGCCGGTACGACGCACCCCGCGCGAGGCGCGGTTCCTCGGCCTGCTTCCAGGTGACACGGCGGGCGCGGCCGGTCCCGCCGGGTCCCCAGTCCCAGCCGTAGACGGGCAGCACCATCTCGATCCGCTCCCGGGGGACGAGCGCGGTGGCGCACCGCAGGATGTCGGGCGTCCGGCCGCGGCGGGCGCGGACAGGGCCAGGGCGGGCAGCGCCGCCGTGACGACGAGGTCGGCAGGCGAGCGAGGACATGGCGTGCCGGTCCATGGGCCACCACCTGAACGTCCGTCCCGGCCGGCCGTTCCCCGCTGCGGGATGGGCCGTACAGGTTCTAGCGTGGCAATCGTGACAAATCCTACCGAAGGGCCCCATGGTGAAACGCCGTCTCGAACGCCCGGCGGGTGGCCGCATCGGGCGTACGGTCCAGTACGCCGAAGACGATGTGCTCGAAATGGCCGGAGAACCGGCCCCCTGCCATCAGCAGCGCCTGGAATGCGTTCGCCACCTGCGCCGGGTCGTTGCGGAACACCCCGCAGCCCCAGGCCCCCAGCACCAGCCTCCGGTAGCCGCAGACGGCGGCGGTCTCCAGCACTCGTTCGGCGCGGTCCGCCAGTGCGGCCGGGATCCGGCCGGCCAGCTCCGGCGTGGTCCGCAGGATCACCCCGGCGTTGGGTGCGGGCGCGGTCAGGAAACCCGCCCGGTACGGCTCTTCCAGAAGCGTGCCCCGGTCGTCGCGGAAGACCGGCACGCCCGGCGAGTGAATCACCCGGTCGGAGTAGAAGACATCACGCTCGACCCGGTGGTGGTCGTAGAACTCCGGCACCCGCAGCAGGCAGGCGTACAGCGCGGAGGACCGGCACAGTGCCTCCTCCTGTGCCTGGGCGCCGTTCAGGAAGCCTCCGCCAGGATTGCGTGCCGAGGCGAAACCGAGGACGGCGACCGGGTCCGGCGCGGCGGATACGAGACGGCGGGCAGCCTCCAGGCTGCTTTCGGCCGTGACTTCGATTACTGTCGTAAAGTCCCGGTCGGGTGTCACCGGGACGGGGTCCGGACCGTACAGCCGGGTTCCCGCCTCGGCCGCGGCCACGGAGGCGGCGATCGACACCTCGTGCCCCGCGGGTGTCTCGTACCCGCCGGCCCTGACGATCTCCATGGTCTGCTGTGCGATGTTCCGCAGGCGTCTGCTCATGCTTCTTCTTCCGTGTGGTTCTCGCGGAGCATCGTTGACGTCCAAGTGTCGTTGCCGCAACCCCATTTCCTCTCGAAAGGGCACCCTTGTGCGACTCCACGGCACGGGATTGGGTGGGACCCGGCGCCTCCCCGGTCCCGGGTCGGCGCGCTGACGGTATTCGGAAGGAGAAACCGGCCATGCCTGCTGTGAGCATCCGGGGCGGCGACCCGCCGTTTTCCGAGGAAGCGGCGGAAGCGCTGCTGAGGGGCATCTGCTTCAAGACGGGCCCGCCCCGGTTCATCGGTGTCGAACTGGAGTGGCTCGTCCACGATCTGCACCGGCCGCATCTCCCCGTCTCCCCCGGCCGCCTCGAAGCGGCCGTCGCGGCACTCCGGGCCCTGCCCCTGCGGTCGGCCCTCACTGTCGAACCCGGCGGTCAGCTGGAGCTCAGCTCGCTCCCCGCCGCATCCCTGACGGAGGTCATCGACTCCGTATCCGCCGACCTGGGCGATGTACGCGCCGTACTGCGCGGCATGGAACTCACCCTCGCCGGGGTCGGCCACGAACCCGTCCATCCGCCGCGCCGGCTGCTGCACGAGCCCCGGTACGATGCGCTGGAGGCGTGCCTGGACCGGGCGGGCCCGCTGGGGCGGTCCATGATGTGCTCCACCGCCTCCGTCCAGGTGTGTCTGGACACCGGCCACGAGGAGCCGGGACCGCTCGGCTACGCGCGACGCTGGCGGCTCGCACACCTGCTCGGCGCCGTGCTGGTGGCGGCGTTCGCCAACTCCCCGCTGAGGAACGGGCGGCCGAGCGGCTGGCGCTCGGCCCGCCAGGCCGTGTGGGCCGGGCTCGACCCGCTGCGTGCCCTCGCGCCGCGCCCGGACGAGGAGCCGCGGACCGGCTGGGCACGGCACGCGCTGGACACCCCGGTGATGTGCATCCGCGCCGCCGACGGGCCGTGGACCGTACCTGAGGGGCTCACCTTCCGGCAGTGGCTGCGCACCGGCCGGCCACGTCCGCCCGCCCGGGCCGACCTCGAGTACCACCTGACCACGCTGTTCCCGCCGGTGCGCCCGCGCGGCCATCTCGAGCTGCGCATGATCGACGCACAGCCCGGCGAGGACGGCTGGATGGTGCCGGTCGCCGTCACCACCGCGCTGTTCGACGATCCGGAGGCGTCGGAGACGGTCTACCGGGCCGTCAAACCGCTGGCCGAGACGGCAGGGGCGATGCCCGCACCCCGCAATCCGCTGTGGCTGAACGCCGCCAGATACGGCCTGGCCGACCCCGAGTTGCACGCGGCCGCCGTCGTCTGCTTCTCCGCGGCCCTCGACGCACTCCCCCGGCTCGGCGCCCGCAGCGCCCTACGGGACGCGGTCGCCGCGTTCGCCGACCGCCATGTCGCCCGGGGCCGATGTCCCGCCGACGATCTGCCCGTTCCCGCGCTCGGGAAGGAGACCCTCGCATGACCGAGCACGCCACCGACCTCGAATCACTGAGAAAGCGCGCCCTGGAGGCGCTCACCACCGCCCGGGACCGCACCGCCGCCCTCACCTCGTGTGTCGACGACCGCGAACTGATGGCCCAGCACTCGCCGTTGATGTCACCTCTGGTCTGGGACCTGGCCCACATCGGCAACCAGGAGGAGCTGTGGCTGCTGCGCGCGGTGGCCGGGCGTGAGGCGATGCGGCCCGAGATCGACTCGGTCTACGACGCGTTCGAGCATCCGCGTGCCGAGCGCCCCTCACTGCCGCTGCTCCCGCCGGCCGAGGCCCGCCGGTACGCCGCCGAGGTACGCGGCCGGGCGCTGGACGTACTGGAGCGCATCCCGCTGCACGGCACCCGGCTGACGGACGCGGCCTTCGCATTCGGGATGATCGCCCAGCACGAACAGCAGCACGACGAGACCATGCTGATCACCCATCAGCTGCGTAAGGGCCCCGCCGCGCTCCACGCCCCGCCACCCCCTGCGGCACCCGCCGACGCGGCCGCACTGCCCTCCGAAGTCCTCGTGCCCGGCGGCCCCTTCACCATGGGAACCTCCACCGAGCCCTGGGCACTGGACAACGAACGGCCCGCGCACCACCGGCTGGTGCCGGACTTCTGGATCGACACCGTGCCGGTCGCCAACGGCAGGTATCTGCGCTTCATGGAGGACGGCGGCTACCAGGACGAGCGCTGGTGGCAGTCGGAGGGCTGGGCCCAGGTCCAGGCCAACGGCCTGATCGCCCCGCTGTTCTGGCGCCGCGAAGGTGGTCAGTGGCTGACCCGGCGCTTCGGGGTCACCGAGCCCGTACGTCTCGACGAGCCCGTGCTGCATGTGAGCTGGTACGAGGCCGACGCCTACGCCCGCTGGGCCGGACGACGGCTGCCCACCGAGACCGAGTGGGAGAAGGCGGCCCGCCACGACCCGGCGACCGGCCGGTCGCGCCGCTACCCGTGGGGCGATGCCGACCCGGCGCCCGAGCACGCCAACCTGGGCCAGCGCCATCTGCGGCCCGCACCGGCCGGCAGCTACCCCGCGGGCCAGTCACCGCTGGGCGTACGGCAGTTGGTCGGTGACGTCTGGGAGTGGACGGCCAGCGACTTCCTCCCGTACCCCGGCTTCGCCGCTTTCCCGTACCGCGAGTACTCGGAGGTCTTCTTCGGCAGCGACTACAAGGTGCTGCGTGGCGGCTCCTTCGCCGTCGACCGGGTGGCCTGTCGGGGCACCTTCCGCAACTGGGACTACCCGATCCGCCGCCAGATCTTCGCCGGATTCCGCACCGCGAGAGACGCGAGGGATGTCTGATGTGTCGTCATATCGCTTACGTGGGGCCTCCCGTGCCGCTCGGTGAGCTGCTGGTCGAACCGGTGCACGGGCTGTACCGGCAGTCCTGGACTCCGCGCCTCCAGCGGAACGGGACGGTCAACGCGGACGGCTTCGGGGTCGGCTGGTACGCCGAGGGCGACCCGGTCCCGGCCCGCTACCGCCGCTCCGGTCCCATCTGGGCCGACGTGACCTTCACCGACCTGGCCCGGGTGATCCGTACCGGGGCGCTGGTCGCCGCCGTACGTGACGCCACCATGGCGAGCGCCGACGGCGCGGCCGGGGCCGCGCCGTTCGGCTCCGGCCCCTGGCTGCTCAGCCACAACGGCGCGGTCGCCGGCTGGCCGCAGTCGGTGGCTCCGCTCGCCGCCGCGCTGCCCGCGGCCGAGCTGCTGTCCCTGGAGGCGCGCTGCGACGCGGCGCTGGTGTGGGCACTCGTGCTGCACCGGCTGCGCAACGGCGACGAACCCGCCCAGGCACTGGCCGACACCGTGCTCGAGATCGCGGCCGCGGCCCCCGCTTCACGGTTGAATCTACTGCTGTCCGACGGCGAGACGGTCGCGGCGACGGCCTGGGGCGACACGCTCTGGTACCTCAACGAGCCGGGCCGCCGCACGGTCGTGGCCTCCGAGCCGTACGACGACGACCCTCACTGGCGCGAGGTTCCCGACCGCACCCTGCTGGCGGCGAGCCGCACCGACGTCCTGCTGACCCCGCTCAAGGAGCCCCTCGCGTGAGCCCGTTCCTGCTGACCCGCACCCTGCCCGAGGACGCCACGGACGCCGACCTGCGAGCCGATGTGCTGCACGGGCTGACCCGAAACCCCAAGACGCTGCCGCCGAAGTGGTTCTACGACGCACACGGCAGTGAGCTCTTCGAGGAGATCACCCGGCTGCCCGAGTACTACCCCACCCGCGCCGAGCGGGAGATCCTGATCCACCGCTCGGCGGAGATCGCCGGTCTGTCCGGCGCGCGCACCCTGGTGGAGCTCGGCTCGGGCTCGTCCGACAAGACCCGCCATCTGCTGGACGCCCTGCCGGACCTGCACGGCTATGTGCCGGTCGACGTGAGCGAAAGCGCCCTCACCGGGGCCGCCGAGGCGATCCTCGACGAGCGGCCCGGGCTGCGGGTGCACGCCCTGGTCGCCGACTTCACCCGTGGGCTCGCCCTGCCCGGCACCCCCGGGCCGCGTCTGGTGGCGTTCCTCGGCGGCACGATCGGCAATCTGCTGCCCGCCGAACGGGCCGTGTTCCTGCGGTCCGTACGGTCGTTGCTCAAGCCCGGGGACAGCCTGCTGCTCGGCACCGACCTGGTCAAGGACGAGGACACACTGGTGGCCGCGTACGACGACGCGGCCGGGGTCACCGCAGACTTCAACAAGAACGTCCTAGCGGTCATCAACCGCGAACTCGGTGCCGACTTCGACGCCGACGACTTCGCGCACGTGGCCGTCTGGGACAGGAAGAACGAATGGATCGAGATGAGGCTGCGGGCACGGCAGACGCTCACCGTCAAGATCCGCGATCTGGATCTCGTGGTGCCCTTCGAGTACGGCGAGGAGATGCGTACCGAGGTGTCGGCGAAATTCCGTCAGGACGGTGTACGGGCCGAACTGGCCGCCGCCGGGCTGACGCTGCGGAACTGGTGGACGGATGAGGCCGGGAGGTTCGCGCTGTCGCTCTCCACCGCCGACTGAGCAGCCCGTGCCAGGGAACGGCGGTCGGCATGGCGGGCCGCCGGGATCCGGGGCAGCACCCGGATCTCGGCGGTGAGCCGGCCGGCCGCCGCGACCCGCCACAGCGACGCGACCAGGGTGTCGTCACCGACGAACGCGGCCGCCCCACTGGTCTCGCCGTCCGGGCCGCGGTAGCTGATCCGTACGGGCTGCACATCCACGCCCGCGTCCAGTGCGGCCTGCAATGCGGCATGCCGGAACCGGCCCTGCCGCCGCCCGCACCAGGTGCTGCCCTCGGGGAAGACCAGCACCCGGGAACCCGCCGTCAGCGCGTCGCTGATCGCCCGCACCGTGCCGGGCAGGGCGCGCAACCGGTCGCGGTCGATGAACAGCGTGGCACCCCGGGCCGCGAGCGGCCCCAGCACGGGCCAGCGCCGAATCTCGCTCTTGGCGAGCATCCGTCCGGGCAGCACGGCGGCGAGCAGCGGCACGTCCAGCCATGAGATGTGGTTGGCGACGACCAGTGCCGCCCCCTGCCGGGGCTCGCCGGTGATGCGTATCCGTACCCCGAAGGCGCGCAGCACGGCACGGGACCAGAGACGGGTCAGGCGCTCCCTGGGGACCGCGGACAGCCGCAGCACCACCGGCGAGAGCAGCACCCCCGCCAGCACCGCCACGATGCCGGCGAGCAGCCGGAGGGCGGCGCGCAGGGGCGAGGCGGCCCGGCCCGTGTGATGGGCACAGCGCGGCGGGGTGCAGGGCGAGACGGGCAGCCAGACGTTCATCGCACCGGGGCCAGCGAGAGGAAGTGGCGCAGATAGCGGGGGTTGGTGCGGCGCAGCGACAGCAGCACGTACAGGTCGGCGACCCCGAAGTCCGGGTCGTACGCGGGCTCCCCGCAGACCCAGGCGCCCAGCCGCAGATAGCCGCGCAGCAATGCCGGGATCTCGGTGCGCCCCGCGGGACGCTCGATGCCTTCGGGGCTCCAGGGCCGCAACGGGGTCACCCGGTACTCCTCGGGGGCGAGGTGCTTGGCGGCGACGGTGTCCCAGGTGCCGGCGGCGAGGGTCCCACCGTCCGCGAGGGGGATGGAGCAGCAGCCGGCCAGCCAGGTGTGCCCGGTACGGCTCATGTAACGGGCGAGTCCGGCCCAGACGAGCGCGATGACGGCGCCGTTGCGGTGGTCGGGGTGCACACAGGAGCGGCCCACCTCGACGAGGTCGTGACGGATGGGGTCGAGCCGTCCGAGGTCGAACTCGCCGTCGGAGTAGAGCCGGCCGGCCACCCGGGCCCGGTCGGGGGGCAGCACCCGGTATGTACCGACGACCTCGCCGGTGGCCTGCTCGCGCACCAGCAGGTGGTCGCAGTACGCGTCGAAGGCGTCGATGTCCAGCCCCGGCTCGGGTCCTTCGAGCCGGGCACCCATCTCACCGGCGAACACCTGGTGCCGCAGGCGCTGCGCGGCGCGGACGTCGTGCTGGTCCCGGGCGAGCGAGACCAGATAGCCGGAGCCCGCGGGCGGGGCTGGAAGGGCGGCGGGCGAGGCGGGCATGGCGGTCATGTCGTTCTCCTGTGCCGGGCGGAAGATGCACCTCACTTTCTTCCGCCCCGGGCCGGCTTCGACATGACCTCGACGGGGCCTGTGGATGTGCGGCTGCTGAATGCCGGGCGCCGCCGGTCCCGGCGACGCCAGGGGACCCGGACGGGTCAGTCCTTGCGCACCAGCAGCGCCACGGTCAGGCCGGTCATGCGCTCCGTCCCGGATGCCGTGTAGTGGGCGCGGAGCGCGTCCGCCTGGGGGCCGGGCAGGCCCTGCAGCGGGTCCGGGTCGCCGCCCCTGACCACGAGCCAGAGCCGCTTCTCCTTTCCCACGCACTCGGCCGGACGGGGGCAGTAGACCGGGTCCGACTCATGGAGTTCGGCCGCCGACCTGGCAACGAAGACATCACGCATGCTGAGCTCGCGCGGAAGATAGAAGCTGACGCCCCGGCTGTCCTCCATGCGGTCGTAGACCACCGCGTCCCCGGGGGCGTAGTACTTGCGGATGGCCCGGGCGGCTCCTTCGAAGTCCATGCTCAGCCCCAGGTGGTGTTCGAAAGTCTCCCGCACCGCCTTCTGCACGGGCAGCGTGAGCAGGGCGAGTACCGCCAGGGCCGCCGCGAGCGCGGCCTTGAACCGTACCGCCGCGGCGAGCCCGGCCCCTGCCAGGACCGCCCACGCCGGCAGGGTGAAGAGCATGTACCGGAAGTAGAAGTAGGAGATCTGCCCGTGGGAGGCCACCCAGATCACCAGTGGTGGCAGCACGGCGAGTGCGGTGCACCACAGGAGGGTGTCGTTCCGTTCCCTCCATGCCAGAGCGGCCAGCATGATCACCGCCCCCGCGCACAGTGCGGAGGCGAAGATCTGGGGCCAGATGTCGACCAGTCCCCATCCGTCCGGCTTGGCGATCCAGTAGAGCTGCCGGGACGCCTGCGACCTGCCCAGCAGAATCACCGGAACCACACAGGCCACACCGGTCACTGCGGCGATACAGAAACCCCACAGCGCCCGGCGCTCCTGCCGGCCCCGGAAGATCGCCGCGAGGAGATGGCCCAGAAGGGCGGTCAGGGCGACCAGATGCATGAGTCCGATGAACTCCACGCACAGGGCGTAGCCCGTCCAGCGCCACCAGCTGCGGGGGCGGTCCAGGGCCCGGAGCAGCATCAGCGTGGCCAGGGACACGGCCAGCAGCGTCAGGGCGTAAGGACGGGCCTCGTGGCCGAACCTGCTCACCGCCGGGATCACGGCGAACAACAGGCCGCCGGCGAGCCCGGCCCGGCGGCCGAACAGCCGCTGCCCGGTCAGCGCCACACAGACGGCGGCACCGATCATGGCCAGTGCGGAGGGCATGCGCACGGCGGTGGCCGATTCCCCGAAGACGGTCATCCACGCATGCAGCATGAAGTAGTACGCGCCGAGCACCGCGTCCACCCGCTGCACCGTCCCGAGCAACTGCTCGGCCGTACGGCCGGCGATGTCCCAGCTGGCCAGCTCGTCGCCGCCCATCTGCGGCCGCCCGATCCGGTACATGGTCATCGCCAGTGTGGCCAGCGCGGGCCACAGCCACACACCGACCGGCTGACGCGGGCGGTCTTGCCGCGCTTCCGGCGCCCGAACCTCGCCGGTGTCCTGAACAGGAGGGGGGAGAAGTGCCATGCGGAAAGCCATAGCGCCGCGGCGCTGCCCCCGGGGCGGCACACCATGGCGGACATGGCCGTTTTCGCCTGTTCGGCCCCCGGCCACGCCTCGCGGAGTACCGCCCGGTGGGGCACCGTGGAGTGACGTACCGAGAGGAGAACGGCTCTCATGTCGAACCACATCTACAAGGTCGCCGAGATCGTCGGCAGCTCGACCGAGGGTCTCGACCAGGCCATCCGCAACGGCATCGCGCGCGCCTCCCAGACGCTGCGCAGCCTCGACTGGTTCGAGGTGACCGAGATCCGCGGCCATATCGCGGAAGGCGCGATCGCCCACTACCAGGTGGGCATGAAGGTCGGCTTCCGCCTGGAGGACGCGGGGTAGGCGCACATCGTTGCTCCCCTGACGCCGAAGGCCAGGGGCCCCGTTCGACGTACCCGTAATGGCACTGGTGATCGCCGACGACAAAAAGAGCCCGGCCGCCCATCACTGCCCGGACCAGCGGTGAATGGGGGCTGCGTCCATCCGGCGTGATCAGCGTTCGGCTGATCCGGTGCGGTGTGGCGCGGGTACCGTCTGGGTGTTGCCGCAGAACGGAGTTCGCCGTGTCGCAGAGCATCGAGGAGCACACCGGCACTCGGATCGCCCGTATCCGGAAGCAGCGTGGCCTGACGCAGCAGGGCCTGGCGATGCGGGCCCATGTGTCGAAGTCGCTGTTGTCGAAGGTCGAGTGCGGGCAGAAGCCCGCGTCCCCGGCTTTTATTGCGGCCTGTGCCCGCGCACTTGGTGTCTCCACGTCCGATCTCCTGGGGCAGCCGTACGCCGAGGAGCTGCGCCGGGACCGGATGGATGCGCTGATCCAGCCGATCCGTGAAGGGCTGGAGAACTGGGACATCGCTCTGGACTGGGAAACGGCCCCGCGCCCGATCGCGCTCATCCGTGCTGATGTCCAGCGCGCGCTGGAGCAGCGTCGCCAGGCGGAGTACACGGACATGGTCCGTGATCTTCCAGGCTTGATCGACGAGTGTGTCCAGGCCGTCCACACCAGCTCCGGAGAGGACCAGCGGCTGGCCTACGAGTGCCTGGCGGGTACGTTCCGCTGTGTGTTCACCATGGCGTGGAAGTTCGGGTACATCGACCTGGCCACCGTGGCACTGGACCGCTTGGCATGGGCCGCGCCGCGTGCCGATGAGCCGGGTCTGGCGGCCATGCATGCCTTCCTCCGAGCGCAGACCACGATGGCATCCGGCCGGTACGACATCGGTGTGCGCGTAGTCGACCGCGCGCTGCGGGATCTTGAAGGCCAGGACGCACACCGCCCGGCAGCCATCGACGCCATGCGAGGGATGCTTCACCTGCGGGCCGCGGTGATCGCGGGCCGAGCGAAGGACCGGGACCACGCTGAGGCACGGCTCGCCGAGGCCCGTGCCCTGGCCCGTCAGACGGGCGAACTGCCCGACTACGGCGTGACCTGGGGGCCGGTCAACGTTGCCGTCCATGCCGTCGCCATGGCTTCGGAGATGGACGAGTTCGGCCTGGCCATCGAACGCGCCAAGGACGTGCGGATCCCACCTGACTGGACCCGGTCCCGGGCCGGGCACCACTGGATGGACCTGGGTCGGGCCTACGCCTGGGAAGGCCGCCCGGAGCAGTCTCTGAACTGTCTGCAGCGGGCCCGGCGCATCGCGCCGCAGCAGACGCGCTACCACCCGACGGTGCGGGACACCGTTCTGGCACTCAAGCGCCGCGAACGGTCCCGCAGCGGATCGCTGGCGCAGTACGCGGAGTGGGTCGGGATATAGCAGATTCCAGGCAAGAGGAGTTGCACCATTCGGTGCAACTGCCGTGCATCGCCGGTCGGCAGGCTGACGTTCAGTCAGGATCCCCGTGACCATCTCCCCGACTCGAACGGAGTCGAGAGCTTGGGGAGGAACGGTCCGGGGGCGTGGCCAACGCTGATAGGGAGCGTCGACATGCCGCACTGTTTCGCCCGCATCTTCGAGCCGCTGCTGCGGCTGCTCCGGCCCGCGCCGGGCCGCCACCGCAGACGAGATCACCAAACCGCCGGCTTCATGGCCTCGACCGTCTATCAGCCTCGCGCATCGGCTGCCCCGGGGCTGCGGGGCGAGCAGGTCGGGCTGGTACGCCCGTACCTGGTCGCGCACGAGCGGCGGGAGGCCCAGAGACAACGGGCACGGCGTCGCGCGCTGTGGCTGGCGGTCCACGGCATCGACATCGGCCCCCGGTTGCTCCACGGAGTGGAGGTCAGCGCATGACGAGCGGAACCGGCCAGCTCCGCCTGCTGCCATGGGCGGGCCCAGAGGGGAAGCCTTGCTATCTCGCAAGTGACGGGACGGGATACCTGTCCCGGCTCGCGAACAACGTGGAGTCCGCCCAGCTCGGTCTGGCCGGTGAACTCCTCCAGGAGGCGCAGCGCATTCTGGGCGGGCTTCAGTGGACGCCCGGCGAACTACACCTGTTGGCGGTCCAGTTGACCGAAGCTCTGACCAATGTGCACCGGATCGCGGTCAGCCGGGGCGCACGCCTACCCTCACCCGCCTACGAAGACGCCGATTCCCTCAACGCCCCGGACGACGAGGACGACCCGCGATCAGCCCTGCGCGACTGACCTGCCCACACCCCGATACACCGTTCCTGCCAGATGCCCGGCCGGCGGTGCAGGCAAAGGGGGACCGCGACATGGTCTCCGAGATCGACTTTTGGTAGGGCACCAGGACCGCGGGGCCGGTACCTTGGTACCCCTTGGTACCCCTTGTCCGCGAAGTAGATCGCCTCCGCTTCCGCGAGTGAGCCGCGCGCCGAGATCGCAGAAGCCTGCCGTGGAGCGGCGGCGACAGGGTGGGTTGTGCTGATGGAGTCGGCTACCTATCTCGAACTCGACCGATGCGGCGCTGAATCATTGGCCATCAGCGGCTGGTTCTGCGTCGTAGCGCTCGAATTCGATGTAGTCGAGGGGGTTCTCGTCGCGGCGTCCGAGCGGGGGCAGACCCTCGGTTGCGAACCGGCCGCGCAGCCACTCCAGCAGGGTTTTGGTGAGGTCGGTGTTGAGCGGTGGGCCTTGGGCGGCATGGCGCGGTACAACGATCAATGGCCAGTCGTCCGGCGTGGCACCTTCGGTCAGCCAGCACAGTTGGTCGCCGTCGATGGAGTCGGCGAAGGGCAGGAATCCCCCGGGCTCGGGATAGACAGCCAGGGGATGGTACTCAGGGAACTCTGCTCGCTGCCCCTGGTAGGTCTCCGCGTACCACTCGGCCCACGGTGCGAGCGCGTGCTGGTCCTCGTCGAAGGGGATGTTGAAGCGCAGCCAGCCGCACCAGGAGCCGGCCCCGTACCGCTCCATCAGTCGTACGTACTCGCCGGGCAGACGTGTGCCCAGCCGTTCGTACAGCCAGTCCCAGTTGTGCTTACCGAGCGTGGGTGTCTCCGGCGGCGGGACGAGTGCGATCAGAGTCTCCAGCCCGCTGCCTGTGGTGAGCGCCGCCCGCTGTTGAGCGGTTGGCTCCGGTCGCCGAGGCGGCGGTGTCCACGGGGTGCGCTCCAGGTCGGTTTGCATGCCACTTCGGGCGGCCACTGGGCGCATGCCGTCGGCCACGAGCCGGGCCAGCGTCGGCACGAGCGGGCTCGCGAAGCGCCGCCAGGAGTCGCGGCCCGCGTTCTCGTCGTCCTGACAGTGCATGACGACCGGCCACTGGTCGGGGTCGTCGGATGCTGTGGTGTCCCAGTAGAGGGTGTCGGCTGTACGGGTGGCGCCGAAGGGAAGGACACCAGGGGCATCACGCCGAGTCTGCTGCACCCAGGCCCCATAGTCGAACCACCCGCGGTTGACGCATGGCATGTGAAGCCAGAGCCAGGCGCCAATGTCGAGTGGGCCGTACGCGGCGGCGATGGCCTTGTAGTCGGCGGGCAGGCTCGTCCCCAACCAGGACTCGACTGCCGCCCAGTCGACAGGTACGGCGTAGTCGGCCGGCGGATCGCCGAAGATCTCGGCGAAGGCGTTGACGTGCGGGTCTGAAGCATTCACGGGTCTATAGACCTTTACCGGGAGCGAACGGGTGTTGACCGGGAGGGCGGGGAAGCACGTGAGCTCCTTCCAACCTGCCGCAAAGACAGGGTGGTTGGGCTGAAAATGTGGTGAAGCCCCTGGTAGATGGGTTTTCGACCAAGAGAACCGTCTCCACCGGAGGCTTCGCGTGCTTGTCTACCCGTCGGGCGTCGACGTGTCCAGTTCTGCCCTACGCTTCCTGTCCACCCGTCTGCGGCAGCACCGTCGCGCGATCGGCTCCCACTGGCGGCGTCTGAGCTCCGGCCGCCAGGCCCTGCTCACGCTCGCCCACCTGGGGGTGGGGCACACGTATGCGGGTGCAGATCTGATGAGGGTGCCTCGTTGGGGTGATTCGCAGAGGTTCGGGATGTGGCTGGTCGTGCCGGCTTTTACCGTCGCCGGGGTCGAGCCCGCTGTGAGGGGTGCGGGTGCTGAGCGAGGGTGGGTGTGGTGTGCCGTCGTTGATGGAGGCGTTGGAGGCCAGGCGGGCTGAAGTGCTGGGCCAGGTCGAGCGGCTGCGTGAGCAGATCGCTGGTCTGTCCGAGGAGTTGTCGCGGGCCGAGGAGCGGCTGGCGCGGTTGCAGATCGCGCGGGAGACGGTGGAGGAGGTGCTGGCCGCGCCGTCTTCTCCGGTACCAGGCACGGACGCGGGTGAGGGTGTCGGCGGGGTCGCCGTGGCGCTGGTGAAGGCCGAGGCAGAGCTGGATGTGACGGTGATGTCGCCGGAGTACCGGGAGATCATCGCCCTGTTCGCGACCTCTGGGGCGGCGATGCGCTGCAAAGAGGTCTGCCAGCACCTGGGTCTGGGGACCGAGCCGCGGCATGTGGAGGGGATGCGCTCGAAGCTGAAGAGGCTGGTGGAGCGCGGGATCCTGGCCGAGCCTTCGTCCGGGCTGTTCAAGGTTGACGGCAGGAAGCAGGGGTGGTGAGCGTGGTGGGGCCGGCCCAGAGCGCGCTCGCGGAGTGTGAGGATGCTTTCGCTGCCTCGGCGGGTATGTTCGCTGCGGCGTGTGCGGAGTTGTCGGCCCCGGAGGCGGCGGTGATGACGCACGGGCAGTTGGAGGATTTGCTGGGGGCGAGGATGCGCGAGGTCACCCGGCAGTTGTTCCAGGACCACCTGACCCTGCGGGCCAGCAACGAGGTGCGTCGGCAGGATGTCGTGGACGCCGCCGGTGTCGGGCGCTCGAGGATCGAGCGAGGCCGGCGCCGGTTGATGGCCACGGTGTTCGGCAAGGTCACTGTGGTCCGGATCGCCTATCGCGGCACTGGTGTGGGGGACCTGCACCCGGCCGACGCGGTGCTGAACCTTCCGGACGGAATGCACTCGCACGGGCTGGCCAGGCTCGCCGCGATCGAGTCCGCCCGCGGCAGCTTCGCCGACGCCTGCGAGCGGATCAACGCCCACACCGGCTCCGGCATCGGGCACCGGCAGGTCCAGGAACTCGCCATCGGCGCCGCGGCGGACATCGACGCCTTCTACGACTCCCTCGTACCGGCTCCCTGCACCGACACCACGCCACTGGTCTTGTCGGTCGACGGCAAGGGCGTGGTCATAAGACCCGAAGCCCTGCGCGCGGACACCGCCAAGGCCGCGGCCGCCAAGGGCGGCAACGCAATGAAGACCCGGCTGGCGTCCGGGGAGAAACACGGCAGGAAACGGATGGCCACCCTGGGAGCCGTCTACGATGCCGAACCCGCGCCGCGCACGGTCGACGACATCATCGCCGACCCAGACCAGCAGGACGACGCCGTCCACGGCAGGGCGCTTGAGCGTCGCCAGGGGCCGAAGGCCCGGTCGAAGTGGTTGTGCGGCTCGGTGAACGACACCGCCGCGCAGGTGGTGGCCGCCGTGTTCGACCAGGCAGAGCACCGCGACCCCGGCCACCGCCGTCCCTGGGTCGTCCTGGTCGACGGGGCCCGCCATCAGATCGACCTCATCAAGGCCGAAGCACAACAGCGCGGCGTGGACGTCCACGTCATCGTCGACCTCATCCACGTACTCGAATACCTGTGGCGAGCGGCCTGGTGCCTGCACGACATCGGCGATGCCTCCGCCGAGAGCTGGGTCGCCCGTCACGCCCGCGTCCTGCTGGCCGGTGGCGTGCAGCAGACCGCCGCCGTACTCGAGACGGCCGCCCGCGCCGCCGGACTGCACGGCGCCCAGCGCAAGGGCATCGACGAGGCCGTGAACTACCTCACCGGCAAGGCCGAGCATCTGCGCTACGACACCGCCCTGGAACACGGCTGGCCAATCGCCACCGGGATCATCGAGGGAGCATGCCGACACCTGGTCAAAGACCGCCTGGACATCACCGGCGCCCGGTGGGGCCTGGCCGGTGCTGAAGCCGTGCTCAAGCTGCGTGCCGTCCGCGCGAACGGCGACTTCGACGCCTACTGGGCCTGGCACCAGCAACAGGAGCTCATCCGCAACCACCAGACGCGCTACCGCGACCAGGTCATACCCGCCGCCTGATCGACAGCACCCTCAGAAGATCTGCACCCCACGTATGCCCAGCTTTCGGCCGGGTTCGGCGTCGGGATCACGACCGCCGGGTCGTGGGCGGGCGGGGCTGATGGGCTGATCAGGTCCACAGGCGGCAGCCGACCGCTGTCCACAAGGCGGTGAAGGCGTTTTGCCAGGGCCAGCGTTCGGGCAGGTGGAAGGTCAGGGTGCGGGCTCCGGTGGCCAACCGGGATGGGATGGCCAGGAGTTGGCGGCGGATGGTGCCGGTCCGCGCCTTCGCGTGGAATGGAACTGTCGGGCGGCGAGGCCCAACGGATCAAGCTGGCCACCGAGCTGCAGCGCACCCGCCGCGGCCACACGCTCTACCTCCTCGACGAGCCCACGACCGGGCTGCACCCGGCCGACGTCGAAGTCCTGATGCGCCAGCTGCACGGCCTGGTCGACGCAGGCCACTCGGTCGTGGTCGTCGAACACGACATGGACGTGGTCACGGACGCGGACTGGGTGATCGACCTGGGCCCGGGCGGTGGCGACGCGGGAGGCCGGATCGTCGCATCCGGCACGCCGGCCGAGGTCGCCCGCGCGGAGGGCAACCGTATGGCGCGCTACCTTGCGGCGGCACTCGGTTGATGCCCTTCGGCCGGTGTCCTCAAGCGCCGGACGGGCTGGAAGGTAACACCCTCGTCAGGGCGACCGCGGCCCGGTTGTGCCCACCCTCCCCTGGACTTCGTCCGAGGGCCGGGGCGGCCGGCCGGAGGGGCTGCGAGCGAAGGACCTGGCTGCTCGATTGGGCCTGGAGCTGGTGCCGGCGAAGGTGGAGGGTGTACGGGTGAAGGCGAAGCGGCTGGTGGTGCGGGGCCGGCCGCACGCGGCTGCCGACGATTGTCAGCAGCCGCGTGCAGCAGACTTGGCGAGTTGTCAGCTGGTTCGGTTCACGGGAGCTGTCGGATGGCGAAGGAGTCGTAGACCGCCCATGATCCGCCGGTTGTGGTGATGGTGACGGTGTTGTCGCCGGCCTTGAGGTTGGCGGCGGGCAGGGTCACGTTCAGCGTGGACGGCTTGGTGTTATTGGCCGATGTGGCGCCACCGCCGCCGCCGGCCGCGGTCTGGACGTTGCTCAGCTCGGCGCCATTGAGTCCGATCGCGAGCGCGGGCGGGGCAGTGGGGTGGGTGTCCTGCAGCCAGGCGGTGAACGTCAGATCGCTGCTCGGCGCAGTGGCGAGATTGAAGTTCAACGTGAACGTGTGCGGCTTGCTCCCGGCCCAGGAGTCGCGAGGCCCGGGCTGGATGTAACTCCAAGCGGTGGCCGGGTTACTCACACCCGCAGTGAAGGTGACGTCATTGGGGAACGTCGACGGATAGGCGCTGTATCGATTCGGGGCCAGCGCGAACTCATGACTGCTGGCATCGGTCTCCCCGGCCATCATGATCGGCTTGCCGACGCTCGCCGGCACGGTGCTGCTCGCGGGGAACTCCCCGTCGACGGACAGCGTGACCGTCGCGTGACCGAAGGCGTCCTGGGGTGGGGTGAGGGAGAACGTGACGGTCTTGGACTCCCACGCATTCAGGGTGACGGGCTGCGGCGCGCTCGCCGTCCACCCGGACGGCACGTCCGCCTGAACCGTAACGTCCGTGCCGGCGGCCGTATTATTGGCGACGTTCACCCGGACAGATGTGGAGTGCCCGGCGACCAGATCCAGGCCTGCGGGAGTAGCTGCGATGGCATCGACCGGGTTGTACCCGACGCGGATCGTGCTGGTGTCCTCGTCAGTGCTCTTCGCGTTCTTGAAGGTGGCCTGCGCGGACAGTGCCGGGTCACCGGGCTTTGCGTCCGCGGGGGCGGTGACCGTCCAGGTGGTCTTCACCGACTGGCCGGGCTCGAGCGCGGTGACCTTGGCGGGCGAGGTGGCTTCAGCCGTCCAGCCGTTGGGCACGGTGAGGTTGACGGAGGCCTGCGACAGCGCCATGGGGCTGACGTCGTTGGTGTAGGTGGTGGTCACCGTGGCGGTGGAACCGGGCTTGACGAACGTGGGCGCGTCGACCGTGAGCGAGTGCTCCGCGTTGTAGCCGGGCACGATCCACTTCTGGCTGGTCGTGCCGTCGCAGTCCCGGAGCTCCGCCGGGGTTCCGTTGGCGATGTCCGCGCCGGGGACGGTCAGGCAGCGGCCCGATGCCGGGTTGAGCAGGGAACCATTGGTCTTGGGGTGCCAGGTCTGCGCGGGGGTGCCGTCGCAGTCGGCGAGTCCGGTCTTCCCGTCCGCGGTGGCGGTCACGCACTGGTCGGCGTTGCGGATCGTGCCGTCCCCGTGCCTGACCCACTGCTGGTCGGCAGCGGATTCACAGTGCCACAGACCGAGCTCGCCCGGCTTCGCCGGGTCGGTCCGGTGGTTCTCCAGGCATCGCCCGGCCATACCCTGCAGGCGCTCGGTCTGCGACAGATCGAACGCGTCAGTGATCGTCGCGACGTCCGGGTCGGCCGTGTGGTTGATGTGGTCCAGGCCGTACATGTCCAGCAGCGTCTTCGTCACGTTGTAGTGGTTGATGCGCTCGCTGTACTCGCCGGCCTTGACCATCGGCCCGACCATGATCGTCGGGATGCGGTTGACCGGGGTGAAGTTGTCCTCGTCCCAGGTCAGCACGAACATGCTGTTGTGCGTCTTGGCCCACTGGATGTACGAGTCGAAGGTCTTCTTGACCCAGGCGTCGCCCTGCGCGAGGGTCCCGTCATGCATGCTCTGATCGCCGTTGCCCACGACAAAGGAGACGGTGGGCAGCTTTTCGAACCCCTCCGGCGTGGTCGGGAACTGCTCCAGCCGCTTGTCCATCGGGTTCAGGTTGGCCGCGGTACCCGGCGTGGTCTTGAAGCGAAACCACTGCGTGGGCTTGGCCTGGTTGGCGTGGTTCGCGAAGGTGTACCCGTGGGTCACCAGCTGGTTGGCCAGGTTGTCGGTGTCGACGGACGACGGCGCGGGATGGGTGTTGGTCTTCACGATGTCCGAGGCGGACAGCAGCGCGTAGTAGTTGGGCAGGCTCGGGTGCTGGAGGCCGTACGAGTCGGTGAACGACGCACCCTGGGCTTCCAGGGACTTGATGTACGGCACCTGGTCCTGGGGCCTGGTGGACGGGTTCTTGAGGATGTCGTCGTAGCCCTTGTTCTCCATCATCACCATGACCACATGGTCAGGCTTGGGAACCTCGGGAGGGGCCACGACCACCGCAGGCGCGGCGGCCGAAGGCGCGGCGTCCGGAGTCTCCGCGGCCGCGGAAACGGCCCCCGGAAGGGCGATACATGCCAGCAGGGCCGAGGCAATCAGGCCTCGGGTGCTTGGGCGCGCTATGCGCATGCTGGTTCTTCCTTGTTAGGGCGACAGCACACGCGCCGGCATCGCGGCGAAGAGCACCGCAAAGGCAAACGGTGACGTTTCCGTTGTGCTGTCGCAGCCATTCATGGCAGCCAGCAGCCTAGGTATGTTCACTTCCGCCGCTTCAAACCAAAGGTGAACTTCTCAAATACAGCCGGAAGTATGGGTCACCGATACCGATCCGAACGCTGCCCAGCAGACTCAAAACCTGGAGTCACCCCCGGACGATCGCATTCCGGGCGACTGAGCCGGTGGGCGGAAGCGGCCAGGCCCCAGGCCGCCCGCGGGTGACATGTTGCGGCGGACCGACGCCAACGAGCTGACGATGAATGACATCAATCCTGTTGACATCCTCGCCCCCGTGAACGAGGGCGATTCCCGCCTACCGGGCCGTTGAAGGCTGTGGTGTCGGGTGGGTTCCCGCTTCGCTGCGCGGTGCCTGGACGAGTCCCGGTCTTACCTGCGCTCCACGGGCTGTCACGGCCAGTCCGGCCGCCTTGGCGATGTTGACCGCCGCGTTGATGTCCCGGTCCAGGACCGCCCCGCAGGCCCCGCACGTCCACACGCGGACGTGAAGGGGCTTGGGGCCGTCCTTCACGCCGCACTGCGAGCAGACCTGGGAGGTGGGCTCGAAGCGGCCGATCCTGATGAAGGTGCGCCCGTATCGGGCGGCCTTGTACTCCAGCATGGTCACGAACGCCGACCATCCGGCGTCGTGCACGGACTTGGCCAGACGCGTGCGGGCCAGCCCCTTCACCGCCAGGTCCTCCACAGCGACCGCTTGGTTCTCACGGATCAGCTGTGTGGAGAGCCGGTGGTGGAACTCGCGCCGTGCGTCCGCGACACGGGCGTGTGCCCGTGCGACGCGCATCCTGGCCTTGTCCCGGTTCTTCGAGCCCTTCTCCTTGCGGGAGAGAGCACGCTGCGCCTTCTTCAGGCGCTTCTCGGCCCGGCGCAGGAAGCGCGGAGAGTCGACCTTGGTCCCGTCGGAGAGGACCGCGAAGTGCCCCAGCCCAAGATCGATGCCCACCTCGGGCGTCGTCTCCGGCAGCACCTCTTCCGGGCCGGTCTCCACCACGAAGGAGGCGAAATACCGGCCCGCGCTGTCCTTGACCACGGTCACCGTGGACGGGGTCGAGGGCAGTGTCCGCGACCACTTCACCTTCAGGTCGCCGATCTTCGGCAGGCGCAGCTTCCGCCCCGACGTGATGGACCAGCGGGCGTTCGCGGTGAACCGCACCGCCTGCCGGGTGTCCTTCCGTGACTTGTACCGGGGTGCGCCCATGCGGGGGCGCTTGCCCTTCAGGCCGTCGAAGAAGTTCCGGTACGCGGCATCCAGGTCCCGCAGGGACTGCTGCAGTACGACAGCGGAGACCTCGCCGAGCCAGGCCCGTTCCGGGGTGTTCTTCGCCTCGGTGATGAGCTGCTTGGACAGGTCGCCGGCCTTCGGGAACGGCAGCCCCTCGCTGCGGGCGGTCTCCCGAGCGCGAAGCGCGTCGTTGTAGACCACCCGCGCACACCCGAACGCCCTCGCCAGCGCCGTGCGCTGACCGGCACTCGGGTACAGCCGGAAGCTGTACCGAAGCTGCACACCGATCACGCTACACAGTTGGCTGATGGGTATCGATGAGAACATTCATACAGGCCGTCACTGTATCTTTCGGCTTCACGTCCATTTGGTTTTCATGACCGAGTACCGGCACTTTCGTCTTCGCCGACCGGCACCTGACACGGTGCGAGGAGATCAGGCGGAGCGTGTGCAAGGATTTCGAGGCCGAGCTGGTCGAGTTCAACGACGAGGCCCACCACATCCACCTGCTCGTGAACTTCCCGCCGGAGGTTGCCGTTTCCAGGCCGGTGAACTCCCTCAAGGGCGTCTCCTCACGCAGGCCCCGCCAGGAGTTCCCCAACCTCATCCGCCACTACCGGCGGGCACAGCGCCTGTGGTCCGGGTCCTACTTCGCCAGGTCCGTCGACGGCGCGCCCCTCAGCATCGTGATACATCGAGCAGCAGAACCGGCCGCTCCGACCCGGGCTGAGGCCAACAGTGCAGACCCGTGTACACAGCTGGGGTCAGAGCAGTTCTCAGATTCGCTTCACCACCGGGCTGAAGCCCGGTGCACTGCGAATAAACCCGGTAGCCGACCAGACCACAGCGCCACGGACACGCCGGCCTCCGCGCGCTGCATGCTCCTGGCCCACCATGAGCGACAGTTTCACCATGTCCCGCCCCCTCCTGTGCCGTTCCGTCAGCTCCGGGCGGGAAATCCCTGGCCTTCCCGCCCACTGCTCAACTCCATCCGCCCGCAACAGCACCCGATGCTGGCAGACCCCGGCGATCCTCGGTCCCGCCTGTGCGCCCGCCCGCATACGAAGGTGTCCGCGTGGCTGGAGGGCCGGGGCGGGCGCCCGGAAGCGCACTGCCACCGCGAGATGCTCGACCAATGCCGCGAAGTTAAACGCTCGGCGGCGATGTCAAGGGTGGGCGAGATGTGGAAGGGGCCTCTGCTATCCAGGGGATCGACCAAGATCTTCCTGAGAGAGGCCCATGGCCCAGTTTGTCACGGGAGGAATGACGTGTTCGCGCCTGATCATATCGGTGAGTTAACGCAGGTCATCCCGCCCGAGTTGGTGGATGCGGTATTGGACGAGAGCGGGCCTCGCGAGCGACGGCTTCGGAGCCTCCCCTCTCGCGTTGGGGTGTACTTCGTGCTCGCGCTCGGACTGTTCGAGCATCTGGGGACCGGACTGGTGTGGGGCAAACTCGCAGCCGGACTAGGCGCCCGGGTGCCGCAGCCCTCGGAGAAGGCACTTCGCGATCTGCGTCGGCGGGTCGGGGCTACTGGGCCCGCAACGGCCGACTCATCCGCACCGCGCCGAACACCTACAAGCTCGCCCTCCCTGACGCCTTGACGCCACCACCGAATCCTTAACTTCGCGGCATTGGATGCTCAACGCCGTGCGCTACCTGATCGACAACGGAGCGAAGTGGCGCAACCTTCCGGCGGACTACCCGTACTGTCGGGCGGTGTACGACTTCTTCCGCCGCTGGCGCCGACACGGATACGTGCGCGAGCTCTACCAGCGCCTGCGCCGCCTGCAGCGCACTCGCCAAGGGGGCGGGAGGAGCCGAGCGCGGGGGTCATCGACGCGCAGTCCGTGGACGGCCCGGAAACCTGCCCGGCCTCAACACGCGGCTATGACGGCGGCAAGATGCGCGACGGGCGCAAGCGCCACATCCTGACCAACAGCGGCGGCCTGCTGCTGGAGGTCACCGTCACGGCGGGCAACGTGCACGACTCCCAGGCCCCGGTGCGTGGAGCGTGTTCCCCGTGGATGGAGGAGCCGGAGGACTTCGTTTCCGTCCCGGCCTCGTGTCGCGGCACCGTACGCGCGCATCCACGTTACGAAGACCAGCCACCCGGGATCAGCCCAGCATTGCGCCGGGTCAGGTGACGGTAAGGCCTCTCATCAGCGGTCAGACGGTGCTCCGGGGCACGGTGACACCACCCCCCAGGTCATGCCTTCGACAGGGGGCAACAACCATGCCTGGCCCGGAGGCCAGGAGCCCCGTTTCAGGGCCACGAAAAAGGTAACTGGGCGCGCAACCTCAGGGACGCCAACCGGACCGAAGCATTGCGGTTCAGTTCACCCTACGTCTTCTTGACCAGGGCATATGCCTCTATAAATTTGGCGAGCCACTGCCCACCGCACATCAGGAGTAATCCATGCCCAGCTGGAGTCCGCCCCGGCGCGGCTTCACCGTCTTGTTGACCGCCGTCGACTGGGCCACCATTTCCGCCGACCCGTGGGCCGGACTCGGGGGCCCCGACCAGGCGGTCGGCGCGGTGCTGGTGGGCACGTCGAAGCCCGCCGTCCAGGCCGCGCCCGCGTCCGGCATACCCGCCATCTGGGCCGGGTGACCATGTACGTCAGTGAGAGCCGCGGCAGCACTCCCGCAGCGACCACGCCGACCGCCCGGGGCCTTTTCCCCGGGCGGTCGGCTGTGCCGACGACTGTGCTCGTGCTCGGCACGGTCAGTCTCGTCACCGACATCTCGTCGGAGATGGTCACCGCCGTCCTACCGCTGTACCTGGTCGCCGGACTGGGCCTTTCCCCGCTCGGTTTCGGTCTGCTCGACGGGGTCTACAACGGATTCAGCGCGCTCGTCCGGCTGGTCGGCGGGCACCTTGCCGACCGCGGCGGCCGCCACAAAACGGTCGCCGCCCTCGGGTACGGCCTGTCCGCGATCTCCAAGCCGCTGCTGCTGGCCGCGCACACGCTGCCGCTGATCGGCGCGGTGCTGGCGATGGACCGCACCGGCAAGGGTCTGCGCACCGCGCCCCGCGACGCGCTGATCTCACTGTCCTCGCCGCCGGAGACCCGCGGCCGGGCGTTCGGCGTGCACCGGGCGATGGACACCACCGGTGCCCTGCTCGGGCCGCTGGTCGCGTTCCTGATTCTTCGTCAGGCACCCGAGGGCTACAACGTGGTGTTCACGGTCAGCTTCTGCGTGGCGGCCCTGGCCGTGATCGTGCTGCTGTTGTTCGTGCCCTCGCGCGCCCCGGAGCTGGGCGCCACGCCGGCGTCCGCCGCGGAACGCCCGTCGCTGCGCGCCGCCGTCGCCCTGCTCGGCCGCCGCGAGCTGCGCCGCCTGATGCTGTGCGCGGTGGTGCTGAGCCTGGCCACGGTCAGCGACTCGTTCATCTACCTGCTGCTGCAGCGGCAGCTCGGGGTGCCCGACCGCTGGATCGCGCTGCTGCCGCTGGGCACGGCCGTGGCGTTCCTTCTGCTGGCGGTGCCGCTGGGCCGGTGGGCGGACCGGGTAGGCCGCTGGCGGGTATTCATCGGCGGCCACCTCGCGCTGCTCGCGGCGTACGGGCTGCTGCTCACACATGTGCAGTCCGGGTGGCTGCCGTACGCGGTCCTCGCGTTGCACGGCGCCTTCTACGCCGCCACTGACGGTGTGCTCATGGCCGCCGCGGCCGGTTCCGTACCGGCCGTCCTGCGGTCCAGCGGCCTCGCCCTGGTGCAGACCGGCCAGGCCGCGGCACGCTTCGTCGGCTCGATCGCCTTCGGCGCGGCCTGGACGGCGTGGGGCGACCGTTCCGCGCTCATCGGTGCGGCGCTCGCGCTCGCGCTGAGCCTGGTGTTGTCGATACGACTGCGCCCGGCGGCCGAGCATTCAGCGGCCGAAGGTTCGGCAGAGGAAAAGGGAGTGACGGGCAGTGACTGACCAGGAGACGAGGCACCGGATGACCAAGGCGCCCCGAACGGCCCCGGCGGCCGACGCGATGACCAACCGCAACAAGCTGCTGGTGCTCCTCGCCAGCGTCCTGGTCCTCGCGAGCGTGGCCGGGGTGGTCGGGTGGTCATACCAGGCGGACCGCAAGGACCATGTCCAGGCAGGCAAGCCCGCGGCCGGCGCCGGCACGGTGTCGCTCGCGCCCGGCGGCCCCCCTCGGATCGTCTTCCGCTCGCTGGAGTATGGGCCGCACCGCGACGAGTTGAGCAGCGTCCCGGCGGACGCGCCCGACGGACCGCGCACCTACTCCGGAGTGAAGTGCATGCGCTTCTACGCGGCCGCTGGCACCGGGATCTGCCTGCAGTCTGAGATGGGAGCGTACAGCGAAACCTACACTGCGCTCGTCCTGGACTCGAGCCTGCAGGAGACCCGGCGGATACCTCTGGCCGGAATTCCCAACCGGGCCCGGGTTTCGCCCAGCGGGCACATGGCCGCCTGGACGGTCTTCGTCGGGGGTGACGGTTACGCACAAAAGACCTTCTCCACCCGCACGTCGATCCTCGACACCCGCACGGGCGCCCTCCAGCCCAGCCTGGAGGAATACGCCGTCACCAAGGATGGGAAGCCTTTTCACCCCGCCGACGCCAACTTCTGGGGCGTCACGTTCATCGACGACGAGCACTTCTACGCCACGCTCGGCTCCGGCGGCAAGACGTACCTGATCCACGGCGACGTCACCACCAAGACGGCCACCACGCTCCGCACCAACCTCGAGTGTCCCTCACTGTCCCCCGACGGAACGAAGATCGCCTTCAAGAAGCGCGTCCCAGGCCTGCCCGAGAACCTCCCCTGGCGGCTGTACGTCCTGGACCTCAAAACGATGCAAGAGCACCCGGTCGCGGAAACCCGCAGCCTCGACGACCAGGTGGCCTGGTCGGACGACAACAACCTGGTCTACTCGCTCCCCGACTACGACGCCCATCTCTACACCGTCCCGGCCGATGGCTCGGGCGCTCCTCGGGTCCTGGCGCGCGAGGCCCTGTCGCCGGCCTGGGTCCGCTGATTTTGGGTCTCGTTGGGGAAGTGGCCACAGGCCTGGGCGGCTCGCCGGCAGCGGGCGTTCAGGCTCTCGATCGCGTTGGTCCTGAACGTTCCTCCCCGCCGAGCTTCCGCTCGGCCGCGACGGTAAAGGAAGGCGAGCACTACGAGGCCGCGCTGCGCGGTCACATCCAGGGCACGGAGGAGCAGGTCGTCGTGGAGCCGGCGAGCCTGATCGGCGAGAGCGGGGCCGACGTGGTGCTGGTCACCACCAGTACGTACGACCGTGAGGCGCTGCTGGACTCCTTCCGGCGGCCGGCCCGCGTGGCGGGCCTGGCCGGCCCGGCCTCGTAGAATCGAGCGAATGCACAGCCCCCACGACCCCTATGTACGTGTCCGCGGCGCCCGTGAGCACAATCTGCGCGGCGTCGACGTGGACATCCCGCGTGACGCGCTCACCATCTTCACCGGGGTCTCCGGGTCCGGGAAGTCCTCCCTCGCCTTCGGAACGATCTACGCGGAGGCACAGCGCCGCTACTTCGAGTCCGTCGCCCCGTACGCCCGCCGGCTGATCCACCAGGTGGGCGCCCCGAAGGTCGGCGAGATCACCGGGCTGCCGCCCGCGGTCTCACTGGAGCAGCGCCGTTCCACGCCCACCTCGCGCTCCTCGGTCGGCACGGTCACCACGCTCTCCAATTCGCTGCGCATGCTCTTCTCCCGGGCGGGCGACTACCCCGAGGGCGCCGAGCGGCTGGACTCCGACGCCTTCTCGCCGAACACGGCGGCCGGCGCCTGCCCCGAGTGCCACGGTCTCGGCCGGACCCACCGCACCAGCGAGGAGCTCCTCGTCCCCGACCCGTCCCTGTCGATCCGCGAGGGGGCGATCGCGGCCTGGCCCGGAGCCTGGCAGGGCAAGAACCTGCGGGACGTACTGGAAGCGCTCGGCCACGACATCGACCGGCCCTGGCGCGAACTGGACGAGAAGGACCGCGACTGGATCCTCTTCACCGAGGAGCAGCCGGTGGTCACCGTGCACCCGGTCCGGGACGCGGACCGCATCCAGCGCCCCTACCAGGGCACCTACATAAGCGCGCACCGCTATGTCATGCGCACCTTCTCGGACAGCAAAAGCAACACCCTGCGGGCACGCGCAGAGCGCTTCCTCACCAGCGTGGAGTGCCCGGCCTGCCACGGCAGCAGGCTGCGGCCCGAGGCCCTGGCCGTCACCTTCGCGGGCCGTACGATCGCCGAGCTGGCGGCGCTGCCACTGGACCGGCTGGCCGAGGTGCTCGACAGGACCGGCGGTGACGAGGCCGCGCGGGTCCTGACGGCCGATCTGCTGACCCGTATCGCCACCGTCACCGAACTCGGGCTCGGCTACCTCAGCCTGGACCGCACCGCGCCCACCCTCTCCTCCGGGGAGCTGCAGCGGCTCCGGCTGGCGACGCAGCTGCGCTCCGGTCTCTTCGGTGTCGTGTACGTGCTGGACGAGCCGTCCGCGGGACTGCACCCGGCCGACACCGAGGCGCTGCTCGCGGTGCTGGACCGGCTGAAGGCGGCGGGCAACTCGGTGTTCGTGGTGGAGCACCATCTGGACGTGATGCGGCACGCGGACTGGCTGGTCGACGTGGGCCCGCGGGCGGGTGAGCACGGCGGCCGGGTGCTGCACAGCGGTCCGCCGGCCGAGCTCGCGGAGGTCGCGGAGTCGGCGACCCGCCGCTTCCTCTTCGGCCACGAGCCAGGGCCGGCCCGGCCGGTGCGGGCCCCCTCCGGGTGGCTCGCACTCACCGGTGTCACCCGCAACAACCTGCGCGGTCTGGACGCCGCATTCCCCCTCGGGGTGTTCACCGCGGTGACGGGTGTCTCCGGTTCCGGAAAGTCCACCCTGGTCGGGCAGGTGCTCGCCGGTGTCCTGACCGAACGCCTCGGCGCGGACGGCGTCAGCTCGGTCACCGGTACCGGTGCTGTGAAACGCCTTGTCCAGGTGGACCAGAAGCCCATCGGTCGTACGCCGCGGTCCAATCTCGCGACGTACACCGGACTCTTCGACGTCGTACGCAAGATCTTCACCGGCACCGCGGAGGCCAGGGCCCGCGGCTACAAGGCGGGCCGGTTCTCCTTCAACGTCCCCGGCGGGCGCTGCGAGACCTGCCAGGGCGAGGGCTTCGTCTCCGTCGAGCTGCTGTTCCTGCCCAGTACGTACGCCGCGTGCCCGGACTGCGAGGGTGCCCGCTACAACCAGGAGACCCTCGAGGTGCGCCACGAGGGCCTGAACATCGCGGAGGTCCTGGACCTGACGGTCGAGGCGGCCGCGGACTTCTTCGCGGGCACCCCGGCGGCCGTACGCAGCCTGAGCGCGCTCCAGGACGTCGGGCTCGGCTATCTGCGGCTCGGGCAGCCGGCCACGGAACTGTCGGGCGGCGAGGCCCAACGGATCAAGCTGGCCACCGAGCTGCAGCGCACCCGCCGCGGCCACACCGTCTATCTTCTCGACGAGCCGACCACCGGGCTGCATCCCGCCGACGTCGAGGTCCTGATGCGCCAGCTGCACAGCCTGGTCGACGCGGGCCACTCGGTGGTGGTCGTCGAGCACGACATGGACGTGGTCGCGGGCGCGGACTGGGTGATCGACCTGGGCCCGGGAGGCGGCGACGCGGGCGGCCGCATAGTGGCGGCCGGCACACCGGCCGAGGTCGCCCGCGCGGAGGGCAGCCGTACGGCGCGCTACCTTGCGGCGGCGCTCGGTTGATATCCCCAAGCCCCCGGACCGCCCTTCTGGCGGTGTCCTCAAGTGCCGGAGAGGCTTGTTTGGGCGCGGCCCGGTGGGCACCTCCCAGCGCGGTGGCTGGAGGCGGAACGGCTGTCCACCCCGCGGCGTGTGAAGGGGGCCGTGCAGGGGGTGCCGTCCGGGCCGTAAAACGTGATGTGTGACGCGCGAACATGCCCGTTGATCAATACGGATCACGAGATCGCGCGGCGTAAATCATGCCCGGCCCGGACGGTATCCCCGGAGCGGCACCCGATAACCGGCAGCAACCCACGAGCCCGTCCGGCGCTTGAGGACGGACACACCGGCCACCCGGACGGAGGGCGTCACGACCAAAGCCCGTCCGGCGCTTGAGGACGGACACACCGGCCACCCGGACGGAGCACGGCAAGCACGTGCCCGGCCGGTGCGGGCCGAAGGCCCGCCTAGCGCTTGACCTTCCGCGCCGCCCGCAACCACTCCTTGTTCATCGCCGCGATGGATGGCAACGGAATGCCCTTCGGGCAGGCCGTGGCGCATTCGCCGGTGAGGGTGCAGCCGCCGAAGCCCTCCTCGTCCATCTGGGCCACCAAGTCCAGGACCCGGCTCTCGCGCTCGGGCGAGCCCTGGGGCAGGACGTTGAGATGGTTCACCTTGGCCGAGGTGAAGAGCATCGCGGAGCCGTTGGGGCAGGCCGCCACACACGCGCCGCAGCCGATGCACTCGGCGTGCTCGAAGGCGTAGTCGGCGTCGGCCTTGGGCACCGGGGTGGCGTGTGCCTCGGGGGCCGAGCCGGTCGGGGCGGTGATGTAGCCGCCGGCCTGGATGATCCGGTCGAAGGCCGAGCGGTCGACGACCAGGTCCTTGACGACCGGGAAGGCGGAGGCGCGCCACGGCTCGACGTCGATGGTGTCGCCGTCCTTGAAGCTGCGCATGTGGAGCTGGCAGGTGGTGGTGCGCTCCGGACCGTGCGCGTCGCCGTTGATGACCAGGCTGCAGGCTCCGCAGATGCCTTCGCGGCAGTCGTGGTCGAAGGCGACGGGGTCCTCGCCGCGCAGGATGAGTTCCTCGTTGAGGGTGTCGAGCATCTCCAGGAAGGACATGTCGGAGGAGATGCCGTCGACCTGGTAGGTGACCATAGCGCCGGGGGCGTCGGCGTTCTTCTGACGCCAGACGCGGAGGTTGAGCCTCATGCGTAGCTCCGCTGGGTGGGGTGGACGTACTCGAAGACCAGGTCTTCCTTGTGCAGGACGGGGGCCTCGCCGGTCCCGTCGAACTCCCAGGCCGCGGCGTAGGAGAACTCCTCGTCCCTGCGGGCGGCTTCGCCGTCCGGGGTCTGGGACTCCTCACGGAAATGGCCACCGCAGGATTCCGTACGGTGGAGCGCGTCGAGGCACATCAGCTCGGCGAGCTCCAGGTAGTCGACGATGCGGTTGGCCTTCTCCAGGGACTGGTTGAACTCCACACCACTGCCGGGGACCTTGATACGGCGCCAGAACTCCTCGCGGATCTCGGGGATCCGGGCGAGCGCCTTGCGCAGTCCGGCGTCGGTGCGGGCCATACCGCAGTACTCCCACATCACTTCGCCGAGTTCGCGGTGGAAGGAGTCAGGGGTGCGGTCGCCGTCGACGGACAGCAGCAGGTTCAGCCGGTCCTCCGTCTCGGCCAGCACCGCTTG
Organism: Streptomyces sannanensis; assembly: GCF_039536205.1. Taxonomy (GTDB): domain Bacteria; phylum Actinomycetota; class Actinomycetes; order Streptomycetales; family Streptomycetaceae; genus Streptomyces; species Streptomyces sannanensis. Next base: position 371,628 of record NZ_BAAAYL010000001.1, read on the forward strand.
GACGTCGGGGTGTTCGTCCGTGACCTCGCCCTGGTGCGGGTTGCGCGCGAGGTAGTCGTTGATGGTGGACGGAAGCACGAAGTAGCCGTCGGCCAGGCCCTGCATCAGTGCCGAGGCGCCGAGCCGGTTGGCGCCGTGGTCGGAGAAGTTGGCCTCGCCGATGGCGAAGAGGCCGGGGACGGTGGTCTGCAGGTCGTAGTCGACCCACAGTCCGCCCATCGTGTAGTGCACGGCGGGGTAGATCCGCATCGGCACCTCGTACGGGTTCTCCGCGGTGATCCGCTCGTACATGTCGAAGAGGTTGCCGTACTTCTCCGCGACCTTGTCCTTGCCCATGCGCAGAATCGCGTCGGCGAAGTCGAGGTACACGCCCTGGCCGCCCGGGCCGACGCCGCGGCCCTCGTCGCAGACGTTCTTGGCGGCGCGGGAGGCGATGTCACGGGGCACGAGGTTGCCGAAGGAGGGGTAGATGCGCTCCAGGTAGTAGTCGCGCTCGTCCTCGGGGATCTCGTTCGGCGGACGGTTGTCGCCCTGCGCCTTGGGCACCCAGATACGGCCGTCGTTGCGCAGCGACTCGCTCATCAGCGTCAGCTTCGACTGGTGGTCGCCGGTGCGCGGGATGCAGGTGGGGTGGATCTGGGTGAAGCAGGGGTTGCCGAAGTACGCGCCGCGCCGGTGGGCGCGCCATACGGCGGTCGCGTTGGAGTTCATGGCGTTCGTCGACAGGTAGAAGACATTGCCGTAGCCGCCGCTCGCCAGCACCACCGCGTCCGCGAAGTAGGTGGAGATCTTTCCGGTGATCAGGTCGCGGGCGACGATGCCGCGGGCCTTGCCGTCGACGACGATCAGGTCGAGCATCTCGGTGCGCGGGTGCATCTCGACATTGCCGGCCGCGATCTGCCGGGACAGCGCCTGGTAGGCGCCGAGCAGCAGCTGCTGGCCTGTCTGGCCCCGGGCGTAGAAGGTGCGGGAGACCTGGACGCCGCCGAAGGAGCGGGTGTCGAGCAGTCCGCCGTACTCGCGGGCGAAGGGCACGCCCTGCGCCACGCACTGGTCGATGATCTCGACGGAGATCTGTGCGAGGCGGTGGACGTTGGACTCGCGGGCGCGGAAGTCGCCGCCCTTGACGGTGTCGTAGAAGAGGCGGTGGATGGAGTCGCCGTCGTTGCGGTAGTTCTTGGCCGCGTTGATGCCGCCTTGGGCGGCGATGGAGTGGGCGCGGCGCGGGGAGTCCTGGTAGCAGAACTGGACGACGTGGTAGCCCTGTTCGGCGAGGGTGGCGCCGGCGGCGCCACCGGCCAGGCCCGTACCGACGACGATGACGGTGTGCTTGCGCCGGTTGGCGGGGTTGACCAGCTTGGCCTCGAAGCGGCGGCGGTCCCAGCGCTCGGCGATCGGGCCGGAGGGGGCCTTGGTGTCGGCGATCGGTTCGCCGGTCGTGTAGTGCGTGTAGTCGGTCATGTCAGCTCACGACTCCGGTCATGACGGCGACGGGTACGGAAATGAATCCGGCGGTCAGGACCAGCGCCAGGAGGTTGGCGATGCCTTTGAGGATCCTGTCCCGGGTGGCGTTGCCCACGCCGAGGGTCTGGGCGGCGCTCCAGAAGCCGTGCCGGATGTGCAGGCCGACGGCGAGCATCGCCACGATGTAGATGACGTTGCCGTACCAGGTGGAGAAGGTCGCGACGACGTTCTCGTACGGATGCCCCTCCTGGGCGTTCTCGTTCACCGTGAGCGTGGTCAGGTCGAGAATGTGCCAGACGATGAAGAGAGCGACGATGATCCCGCCCCAGCGCATGGTGCGGGTCGCGTAGCTCGCCCGCGGCCGCTTGTGGACGTACTTGGCGGGACGTGCCTTGATGTCGCGCCGGCTGAGCTGGTACGCGGAGACGCCATGCAGGACGACGGAGGTGAGCAGTACGACGCGGACGATCCACAGCCCCCAGTGGCTGTGCAGGAACGGCTCGCCCATGTGGCGCAGCCATCGCCCGTACGCGTTGAACTCCTCGGCCCCGAAGAAGATCTTGAGGTTGCCCAGCATGTGGGCGCACAGGTAGCCGATCATGATCAGGCCGGTCACGGCCATGACCGTCTTCTTGCCGACGGAGGAGTCCCAGAGCGTGCGCGTCATGGACGGCCGTCGGTCCGTCCGTGTTGCCAATGCCATGGACACAGACGCTAGGCGCGGTACCCCCGAGAGGTCCAAGACATGGTCCGGCTCATATCGATAGGATCGGCCTATCGTGGTGGTATGCAGTTCCAGCAGCTTCTCTACTTCGTGGCGGTCGCCGAGACCCGGCACTTCACCCGGGCCGCCGAACGGGTGCACGTCTCCCAGCCTTCGCTGTCCCAGCAGATCCGTGCGCTGGAGAAGGAACTGGGCGCCGAGCTGTTCAGCAGGGCTCGCGGCAATATCGCCCTCACCGACGCCGGCGAGGCGCTGCTGCCGCTCGCCCGGCGCATCCTCGCCGACGCCGACACCGCGCGCCTCGAGGTGCAGGAACTGGTCCAGCTGCGGCGGGGCCGGGTACGGCTCGGCGCGACGCCCAGCCTGTGCACCGGGCTGCTGCCCGATGTCCTGCGCGCCTTCCACGATCTGCATCCGGGCATCCGGCTGCTGATCCAGGAGAGCGGCTCGCACGACCTGGTGCGCGAGCTGGCGCGCGGTGATCTGGACCTCGCCCTGGTGGTGCTGCCGCTGCCCACCCCCTCCCCCGCGCTGACGACGGTGGAGCTGCTGCGCGAGGACCTGGTGGTCGTGTCCTCGGCCGCCGCCCCCGCCCCCGGCAACGGACGCACTGTGAAGATCTCCGATCTGCGCGAGGAGCCGCTGGTGATGTTCCGGCACGGCTACGACCTGCGCGAACTGACCGTCGGCGCCTGCCGGGCGGAAGGCTTCGAACCGTCGTTCACCGTCGAGGGCGGTGAGATGGACGCGGTGCTGGGCTTCGTACGCGCCGGGCTCGGCATCGCCGTCGTGCCCAGCATGGTGGCCGCCCGGGCGATGGGGGTGCCCCCCGCTCATGGAGGTCCCCCCGCTCATGGAGGTCCCCCCGCGCATGGGGGTCCCCCCGCTCGAGCGAAGCCGAGAGTGGGGGAGAAGCCGAGAGTGGGGGAGAAGCCGAGAGCTCGGGGGAGCGATCTGCGGGTCACCCCGCTGGCACCGCCGGGGCTGCGCCGTACGATCGCGCTCGCGCATCGCAGCGACGTCGCCCCGCCGCGCGCCGCCCGGGAACTGCAGCGGGTGCTGCTGGCCTCTCAGCCCGTGGTGTCCGCCAACGACAGGGCCGCCCGCGCTTGTCCGGGGGACGACGACCCCAGGACCCCCGCCAGCACTCGTTCCGGCGGGCCCGGGCGCGCATAGTACCAGCCCTGAGCGGTGTCGCAGCCGAGTTCGCGCAACTGCTCTGCCTGGACGCCGGTTTCCACTCCCTCCACGGTCACCGCGAGGTCCAGGCTATGGGCGAGCGAGACGATCCCCTCGACGATCTTCACGTCGACCGGGTCCGGCGGAGACTGCTGCATACCGAGGGTGAAGGCGCGGTCCAGCTTGAGCACGCTCACCGGCATCCGGCGCAGATTGGCCAGGTTGGAGTAGCCGGTGCCGAAGTCGTCGAGGGCGATGTCGACCCCCATCTCGGCGAGCTGGCGCAGTGGTTTGAGGAGGTCGTCGTCGGCGCCGATGAGCGCGGACTCGGTCACCTCCAGGCACAGCGCCCCCGGTTCCAGGCCGGCCCGCTCCAGGACCTCCGCCGTGTCGGCGACCAGGCCCGGGTGATGCAACTGGGTGGGCGAGAGGTTCACATTGATGCGCAGCGGACCGCCGTCCGCCCGGTCACCGTGCTTCTCCTGCCAGGCCGTTGCCTGCCGTACGGACTCCTCCAGCACCCAACGGCCGAGCGGCACGATCAGCCCGGTGTGCTCGGCGAGCGGGATGAAGCGGTCGGGGCCGAGCACCCCGTGCTGAGGGTGGCTCCAGCGCACCAGTGCCTCCGCGCCGTGCACGCTGCCGTCGCCGAGGTCCACCAGCGGCTGGTACTCGATGAAGAACTCCCCGCGCTCCAGTGCGGCGGGCAGCGCGTTGGTCAGCCCGTGCCGGGTGATCGCGCGGGCGTCCGCCTCCGCGTCCGCCGTCTCGAAGCGGTTGCCGCCCGCGGACTTGGCCCGGTACATGGTGATGTCGGCGCTGCGCAGCACCTCGGCGGGGCTGCGCTCGCCCGCGGTCCCTTCGACGACGCCGATGCTGCCGCGGACGGTCAGCTCGCGGCCCTCCAGCCGGATGGGCACCGACAGCGCGGACAGGATCCGCATGGCGAGGTCGTCCGGCTCCCGGCCGGTGCCGGGCCTGGTGGTCAGTGCGACGAACTCGTCGCCACCGAGCCGGGCCACCATTTCGCCGGGCCCGGTCGCACAGCTCTGCAGCCGGTCGGCGACCTCGACCAGCAGCCGGTCGCCCGCCGAGTGGCCGAGGCTGTCGTTGACGGCCTTGAAGCCGTCGAGATCGAGATAGCACAGGCCGAAGCGGCTTCCCTTGTCCGAGGCGAGCGCCTTCTCCAGCCGCTCGAAGAACAGCGTCCGGTTGGGCAGCCCGGTCAGCGCGTCATGTGTGGCCTCGTAGCGCAGCCTGAGGTTGAGCAGCCTGCGCTCGGTGGTGTCCTCGACCAGTCCCAGTTGGTACTGCGGTCTGCCTTCCGCGTCACGCAGCAGCGAGACCGTCAGATTGGTCCACAGGACGGTGCCGTCGCCGCGGTAGTACGGCTTCTCTACCCGGTAGTGCTCGCGTTCGCCGCACACCAGTTCCTCGTAGAGCCGCCACACGTGGGGAGAGTCCTCGGGGTGCACCCATTCGGGGACCTTACGGCTGCGTACCTGGCGCTCCAGCCCGGGACCGAACATCCGTAGGAGAGTCTCGTTGACCTCCAGCACATTGCCGTCGAGATCGGCGATGCCGATACCGACCGCCGCACCGTCGAAGACGGCGCGGAACCGGGTCTCGGTGGTGTGCAGCGCCTCCTCCGCGGCACTGCGCGCCATGAGCGCCGAACGGGCGATCGCCTCCTGCTCCGCCAGGGTGCGCTCGCGCAGCGCCTGGGCGAAGCCGGCCGCGAGCGCGTGCTGCAGCCTCGAGCACCGGGCTCTGGCTTCCTCGGCCGGGAGCTCCTGACCCGTGTCGCAGTAGAGGACCAAATAGGATTCGACGACCCCGAGCGTGCCGCTGAGCGCCTCCGGGTCCGTGCAGTGGGCCTCGATCAGCGCGGCCCCGACCCGCTGCGCGGGCGCGGGGTCGAAGGGCCTGCGGTGCAGCGCCTCGCTGAGGATACGGGCGAGCGGCAGGAGGTGGTGTTCGAACTCGGGCCGGGTCATGGACGTGGCCGTCGCCGGGAAGATGGCGCGGCTCCAGATCGTCGCGAAACGTCTGACTCTGTCCTCGGGACCGTCCGGGTCCGCGCCGGGGGGACCCGGCGACTGAGGTGGCTTGCTCACGCCTTGCGTCCCACTCCCGCGAACCCCGAGAAGGCATAGGGGTCCTCCTGGGCGACCGGGGTATCCGGCCGCCACTCGGGCATCATGACCAACCCGGGTTCGACCATCTCGTACCCCTCGAAGAACTTCGCGATCTCGTCGGCGGAGCGCATGATCAGCGGATTGCGGATGTTCTTGTAGACGCCGACCGCGCCGCCCGCCTGCTCCTGGGGAAGCGGAATGCCCTCGTACGCGGCGTGGGTGAGGATCAGCAGGCTGCCGTTCGGCAGTGCGTCCCTCAGTTCGGCCACCGCCGCGTAGGGGTCGTCCTCGTCCTCGATGAAGTGCAGTACGGCGACCAGCAGCAGTGCCACGGGCCGGTCGAAGTCGAGAAGCCGGGCTGCCTCGGGGCTGTCCAGGATCTCCCGCGGCTTGCGCAGATCGGCGGGTGCGACGCCGGTCCTGTCATTGCCCTCCAGCACGGCCCGACTGTGGGCGACGGCGACCGGGTCGTGGTCGACATACAGCACATGAGCCTCGGGGCAGGCAGCCTGGGCCACCTCGTGGACATTGCCGAAGGTGGGGATTCCGGAACCGATGTCCAGGAACTGGGTGATGCCCTCGTCGACGGCGAAGCGCACGGCGCGGCGCATGAACGCCCGGTTCGCCTGCATGATTTTGGGAAGTCCCGGTATGAACTCCATGGCCTTGCGGGCCGCTTCGCGGTCCACCTCGAAGTTGTGCGAGCCGCCCAGGTAGTAGTCGTAGATCCGGGACACACTCGGCACCGATATGTCGATGCCCTGCGGGGCCCAGGCGGGTCGCTCCATCGATGTCTCCAACCAATAGCCTCGGGGTGGTTGAGCCATGTCCGTGATCCCGTGCATGGCCCGTGCTCGAGCCGAGGCTACTGATCGTCGGCCAATGGGGCGAGTCCAAACGGAGATTGGCGGTCCGTTCTCGGTCACACACCACCGGCACACACCACCGGCCCACCGTCTCACCCATGGGCGAAACGGTGGGCCGTGGTGCTGTTCTGTTTACTTCGGCGCCCCGACGAGTGAGCCCTCGGGAGACACCGCGTACCAGAGCCCTTTGACGCCCTGCCCATGGGTGTCACCGGGCTTGGTGTCACCGGAGAAGGTGTACACCGGCCAGCAGTTGACGGTCTGCTGCTTGATGCCGTCCGGGCGGTCGAACACGACGAAACCCTTCTTGATGACGCCTTCCGTGTCGTTCGTGTCGACCGGGGCGACCACGGGCCACTTCTCCAGGCATGCTCCGGTGCACGCCGTCTTCATCGGCCAGGCCGAGTCCTTCTTGAACCGGTAGACCGTCATACCGCGCCCGTCCACCAGGATCCGGCCGAGATCGGGGTCGTCACGTACGGACATTCCGGGCAGGTTCCCGGCCTGAGCCGAGGCCTTCCTCCCGTCGGGAGCGGCTGCGAACCAGACACCTCCGACACCTTGCCCATTGGCGTCACCCGGCTTTGTGTCCTTGGCGAACCGGTACATCGGCCGGCCGGCGACGGTCAGTTGACGGGTACCGTCGGGACGGGTCACCTCACCTATGAGCGAGGCGTCGGTGCCGGGCGCGGCCGTGACATCGCCCGCGGGCACGACAGGCCATTTCTTCGCACAGTCGCCTTCGCAATTCGACTTCGGCGGCTTCGCGGTGTCCTTGTCGAAGCGGTAGAGGGTGAAGCCGGCACTGTCCGTGAGGACCTTGCCGAGCTCGCCGCCGTCCCGGACCCCCAGTTGCCCGGCGGGCTTCGCGGCCTGTTCCGCGGACCCGCCGGCGGAGGCATCCCCGTAGCCGCCGGACTGCGCCGAGCCGGCGTTCCCGACCGCCTGGCTGTCGGCGGGCCCGCTGCCCTTCTCCTGCCCGCACGCCGTCGTCAGCGCCAGTACCGCCACCGCCGTCAGCGCGAGCGAGGCACTCCGCCAGGCCCGGGGGTTCGCGGGCTTGTCCCCGGATGAGCACAGCATGTCGACTCCTGTCGTCCGTCCCTTCATGACCCTGGGTACGAGCGGCGAGCCCGGGTGTGTTCAACGCTTCCGAAGAATTCTTCCGGCGCCCGCACACCCTGTCGGACGGTCCCAAACGCAAAGCGCCGAATGTCCCCCCATCGGAGGAATCCATTCGGCCATGGGACTGGCAGGCCACGGCCCGGTTCATGCTCCCCGTCGTGTACCGATCCCACCTGGCCGGGCGCCTGTTGGCAGCCGCGGCACTCTCCTGGCTGCTGCTCGCTCCTGCGCCGGCGGCGGCCGAGGACAACTGCGCCGTCGCCTCCATCACCGGCAGCGGACAGAACGCCTCCAACTCCGCGGTGGCGGTCTCCGGCCGCGGAGCCGTGTGTCCGCCGAAGCGCGCCCCCAAGCCGTCGCCGCCGCGTGTGCACCGTCCGGCCCCTCCACCACCGCCACCCCCTCCACCACCGCCACCCCCTCCACCACCGCCACCCCCTCCTCCGCCGCCCCCTTCCGTGCGGCCGACACCGCCCCCGCCGACGCCCGTCGCTCTCCCCGTCTACCGCAAGGCCAAGCGCATCAAGCCTTCAGGCGGGCCCTCCCTGGTCTCCCTCACCCTTCTCGTCACGGCCCCCGCGGTGCTCGCCGCCGCCGCGCTACGCCCCCGCTCCCGCTAGCAGCCGGAGGTTTCCATGTCGGAATGGCTCGTATTGACCCTCGCGATGGCCGCGGCCTGCGCCGTCGTCCTGACCATCGTCGTCATCAACAACCGCCGGGTCCGGGAGGACGACGACCCCTCCGAGACCCCCGACGTCATCGAATACATGACGATGATGATCGGCGTGGTGTACGCCATCGTGCTGGGCCTCGCCATCGCCGGCGTCTGGGAGGCCCGCGGCGCGGCCCAGGACTCGGTACGCCAGGAGGCCCAGGCGCTGCACGAGATCAGCGCCCGCGTCCAGGTCTACCCCGCGGAGGTGCGCGACCGGACCCGTGCGGACGTCGACGCGTATGTCTCGTACGTCGTCCGCAAGGAGTGGCCCCACATGTCCGAGCACGGCGAACTGACCGACAGGAGTGCCGCGCTGCTGGAGCGGGTGCGCCGCGACGTCACCGACTACCGCCCGGCGAACGACCACGAGGGTCAGGCCTACCAGCCGCTGGTCGACATGGTCGCCATGGCCGACGAAGCCCGCGGGGCACGCGGCGACAGTGCGGGCGCGACCATGCCGGGCGTCGTCTGGTTCGGCCTGATCACCGGGGCCCTGGTCACCGTGGGCCTGATCTTCACCCTGCAGATCCGCAGAAGCTTGCGGGAACTGCTGCTCGCGGGCCTGTTCAGCGCCCTGATCGCCTTCCTGCTCTTCCTGATCTGGGACTTCGACTCCCCCTTCAGCCATGGCATCTCGGCGGCCGTGGAGCCATACGTCGATCTCTTCCCGCACGCCCGCTGACACCTCCCGCCGCAGGGCGGCCGGGCGAGGGCAGGAGTGCCCCAAATGGGCGACACCGATCGCGACCCCAAGGGGGCACTCCTAGCGTTTCCGGTATCGAGGTGCATTCCCTGCCTTATGTGGAAACCGGTTCCGCAGCTGCCCCTCGGCAACCCCGGAGGAACGCCCATGCGCACGCCACGTGCCGCCGCGGCCGTCACCTTGCTCGGCGCCGCCGCACTCCCACTCAGCGCCCCCGCAGCGACGGCCAGTGTCGGCCAGGACGCCACGTCGTTCGGTTTCAGCGTCACACCCTCGACGGTCGCGCCCGGCGGAAGGGTCACACTGAACGTCACCGGCTGCCCCACGAGCACCTACGCCACCTCGGCCGTCTTCAACCCCGTCACCATCCCCAGAGACGGTTCGGCCGCGGCGATCGTCGACCGGGACGCCAGTCCGGGCGCGTCCTACCAGGTGACCTTCGACTGCAAAGGCGAGAAGGGACGGTCCGAGCTCACCGTCGCCGGGCCCGCCACGCTCCCGCCCACCATCAGCTCCACCGTCGCGCCGACCGTCTCACCGACCGGTGCGGTCAAGGGCGGTGTGGGCGGCGGCTCCCGGGGCCCGGAGGCCTGGGAGATCGCCGGGGGCCTCGCGCTGGTCACCGCCGCGTTCGGCGGCACCGTGTATGTCGTACGGCGGCGGTCGGGCAGGCGTCAGCCCTAACGGGCACGGCCGCGCGTACCGAACCGCCCGGAGCCCCGAGTCCCCTTGCCGGGACTCGGGGCTCCGGGCGGTTCGGGCCGACCGGGGAGGTTCGGGCGGTCAGGACCTGCCGCGGCTCGGACGGCGACGGCGCACGAGGAACACGCCGCCACCCGTGGCCGCCAGGGCGACCAAACCCGCACCCAGCGCCATCTCCGTGTCCGACGGCCCCCTGGAACCACCGAGACCGCCCTGCGCGCCAAGGCCCTGCAGCACGGTGAACCCGGCAGAAATCACACGGGAGTCGCCGTTGCACCTGATGAAGAGCGTGTAGTTCCCGGGGCCGGCGTCGTTGTAGACCCTCGCAGCGGCGAACCCGGTGGAGCCGGACGACAGCCTCACCTCGGGGAAAGCGTTGGACGTTATGGAGCCGCCGTTGCGGCAGCCGGCCGCGGTGATCGACAGCGTGCCGCCCTGATGGACCGAGGCCGGGCTGACGCGGACATCGTTCGGGTCGTTGCCGTTGCCGTTGCGGCGGTTGTTGTTGTTGCCGTTGTGTCGGTTGTTGTTACGGACGTTATGGCGGTTGTTGTTCCCGACGTTGTTACGGACGTTGTGGCGGTTGTTGTTGTGCCCGAAATTTTCGTTGCGGTGGTTGTTCCCGACGTTGTTCCCGACGTTACTGCCGACGTTGCTACCGACGTTGCTACCGAGATTGTTCCCGAAATTATTGACGACGTTGTTGCCGTTGCCGTTCCCGACGACGCTGTTTCCGGTCCCGATCCCGTTCCCGACAGTGTTATTTCCGGTCTCGGTCCCGCTCCCGACGGGGTTATTGCCGGTCCCGGTCCCGCTCCCGACGGGGTTATTGCCAGTGCCGGTCCCGGTCCCGACAGGGTTGTTACCAGTGCCGGTCCCGGTCCCGACAGGGTTGTTACCAGTGCCGATCCCGGTCCCGACAGGGTTGTTACCAGTGCCGATCCCGCTCCCGACAGGGTTGTTACCAGTGCCTATCCCGCTCCCGACGAAGTCATTTCCGGTCCCGACCCCGTTGCCGCCGATGCCATTCCCGTCCCTGTCCCCGCCTATGCCATTCCCGGTCCCGATCCCGCCGATGCCATTGCTGCTCCCGGTGCCGTTGCCGACAAGGCCGTCGTCTCCGGAGTTGGCGACAGCGGTCGACGAGGCCGAGAGCCCGAACGCCGCACAGGCGGCCACAGCCACCGCGCAGACTCGTGAAGCACGCATGGTGGAACCTCCTTGGGCAGGCGCCCCGAAGCGGCGCTCCGAGCAGTCGACGATTACGCCTCCCACGACAAACCCTCACTGGAGTGCATAGGAGCCGCATTCCGGTACTGGTCCACACTGGTGAGCGACACGCCGGAGGAACCCCTCCCTGGTTGACTGAGCCGCAGGTCACGGACTGTCAGAGGAATCGCCGGGGCGCGCTACCCGGATGGGGGCAGACAGTCCGCACCCGCCACCCGTTCGCCCGCCAGTCCTCGCCGACCCCACCGCCCCCACTTAGCGTGCGTACAGGCGATGAAGGGAGAACCATGCGCCGGGATTACAGCGGACTGGAGCCGAGGAGACGCCAGCCCTGGGGCGTCGTGGCTCTCGTCATGCTCACCGGCCTTGCGATGATGCGGAACGGGGTGGGCGGACCGGACGGCCCTCCACTGCCCGCCGCGTCGGCCAGACTCACCGGCCTGCCCTCTCCGTCGACTTCGGCCGCCGCTGTGCGGCCACTTCCCTATTCCGCCGCCGCCAAGATCCGAATCCCCGCGATCAAGGTCGACGCCCCGCTGATGGACGTGGGGGTCGACGCCGACGGCTGGATCGAGGCGCCGCCCGCGCAGGATCCCAACCTGGCCGGCTGGTACCAGAACGGCATATCCCCCGGGCAGAGCGGTACGGCGGTGATCGTCGGTCACGTCGACAACAATGCGGGCCCGGCGGTCTTCTACGGACTCGGCGCGCTGAAGAAAGGCAACCACATCGAGGTGACCCGCTTCGACGGTTCGACCGCGGTCTTCCAGGTCTACGGTGTCGAGGTGTTCGCCAAGAACAACTTCCCGGGCGCCCAGGTCTACGGAGACACCGGGTACCCGGAGCTGCGAGTGATCACCTGCGGCGGGGGGTACTCCCGGACCGGAGGCTACGACGGGAACGTCGTAGCCTTCGCCCGGCTCACGGCCACCCGCTGAACGAAGGCCAGGGGGTGCCCGGCGGAGCATGCCGGGCTCGCGACACCCTGCGACTCCGTCTCCCCCGTAGCCCTTCGGGCACGGGAGGCGCCATCGGCGTTGTCGTCAGTCGCCGATGTCCCCCCAGGTGCTACCTCGCCCGGCTACCTCCCCCGGCTACCGCTGGGGGTACCCCCGGCGGTGCCCCCCGCATGCGTGGACATCAGCGGCTCCGTGGCGGGCCTTCCTCCGCCCTGGATCCGAAGCCGCATGCGCACCAGCCGCTCCGCGGCGGGCGCTCGCCGATCCGGCATGATCCGCCGGACACCCCCTGGGCCTCCTCAGCGGCGCACCGGCGGCACGGTGATCCGATAGCCCTCGGTCAGCAGCTCCGGCAGATACGTGCGCAGTGCCGTCACGCTCTGCCAGCGGGCGCCACCGTAGTCGTGCTGGAGCACCACGGCACCCGGGCTCGCCCCGGCCCGTACCCTGCCGAGGATGGTGGGGACGCCGGGATCCCGCCAGTCGCTGCTGTCAAGGTTCCAGCCGAGCGGCTCCATGCCCAGCTCCGCGCCGACCTCGAAGGAGATCCGGTTCCAGGCTCCGTAGGGAGCGCGGTACCACTGCGGCGGCACGCCGACCATCCGCTCGATGGCCTCGCTGGTGCGGCCCAGTTCGTCACGGACCGCGGGCCGGGGCAGCTGATAGATCCGGGCATGGGACCAGGAGTGGTTGCCGACGACATGGCCGTCGTCGGCCATCTCGCGCAGCAGGTCCGGGTGTTCGGTGGCCCTTCCACCGCAGACCAGGAACATCGCCCGCACCTCGTGTTCGCGCAGGATGCGCAGGATCTCCGGGGTGTAGCGGGGATCGGGCCCGTCGTCGAAGGTGAGCACCATGGCACGGCCGAGCTCCGGCATCGCCAGGATGGGTCTTGTCCGTACGGGCGGCAGCGGGGGCCGGTAGCGCTCGGGCGCGTACGACGTCATGGGCTGGAGCCGGTACGCGGCGGCGGAGGGCGGCCGCCCGGCCGGCGCGCCGGCCACGGGGGCGGAAGATGGTTGCACGGGCCGGGAGGCGGGTGTCCCGTCCCCCTCCAGGGTCATCAGCCGGAGGACGGCGCCGGCTCCGAGACAGCCGACGGCGCGCAGCATCGTCCGCCGCCCGACATGGCTCTGATGCTTTTTCATGAGGTATGACGCGCATCGTGGAACCCTCCACGGCCTCAGCGACACCGGCCGCCCGGCGGAAAACACCCGTTCAGCGGCGTTGCCGGCCGTCCGGCGCGGGCTGCCTTTCGGCATCCCGGTGCCCATGCGCTGCGCCGGTTGAACGGCTCCGGCGACCGTTCACCGCACCGCTCACCGCTCCGTTCGACCGTTCGTCGCACACTTCCGTACGCCGACTGTCCCTGCGAGCCCGTTTGCGCTCCCATACGTGCCTGCGGGCAGCGAACCGCCCGGGAAAGGACGTTCACGGTGACCACGGCAAGCACAGCGATCACGTCATCAGCGCCGACGGGACAGCGCACTGAAGAACAGGAACTGGCCGAACTGCAGCGGGTGCACGGCCCCGCGCTCTTCCACTTCCTGCTCGGTCTGACGTTCGGTGACCGGCAGCGGGCCGAGGACCTGCTCCAGGAGACACTGGTACGTGCCTGGCAGCATCCCGAGGCGTTCGGCGGCCCGTACGAGTCGATGCGCCCCTGGCTGTTCACCGTGGGCCGGCGGCTCGCCATCGATGCCCGCAGGTCGAGGCAGGCCCGGCCCGCGGAGGTCAGTGACGGCGTACTGGCGGCCACCCCGTCCACCGGGGACCACACCGAGAGCTCGGCCGCCGCCATCGACGTCCGCGCGGCCGTACGTTCCCTGAGCGCCGAGCACCAGGCGGTCCTGGTACAGATCTACTTCCGCGGGCTCGGCGTGAACGAGGCCGCCGAGGTGCTCGGCATCCCACCCGGCACGGTCAAATCCCGTTCGCACTACGCGCTGCGTGCGCTCGGCCGTGCCCTGCCCGGCTACGCCGGAGCACAGGCGGCGTAGGTTCCTCGGTACAAGTGACGGATCCTGTCCTTCCGGCCACGCGGGGCGGGCGTCGCGGGTTCAATGCTGCCGAGAGCGCGTACGGAAAACGGAAGAGGCGAGACGGATGCGTCCGGAGGGTACCAACGGGACCAGTGGTGACGAACTGCTGGTGCCCATGGCTTGGCTGTACGCCGAGTACATCGCCGACGAACTGCTGCGCACCGGCGACCTGATGCCGCCGACGACACTGGAGTTCCGGGCCGGGCGGAACGCCCTGGCGCTGACCGTCTTCCTCTCCGACGGTCCGGTGGACGGTGCCCGGCTGCCGGCCCGGCTCGACGAGTGGCTTTCCCTCACCGCGGACGGCCGGCCCTGGCACGAATGGGTGTGCGAACAGCTGAACGGACTGGACGCGGAGGACTTCGAGGCGGGCGGGCACGATCCCGACCTGCCTCTGGCCCGGGCGGCCTGGCGGTGGCTGGAGGAGACCGAGCTCCTGGCGGCCGACCTCAACGCGGTCGGCCCGGCCGCGGCGGACGTGCGGGGCGGCACCGAGGACGAACCGCGGATCTGGACGCCGGCCTGGCAGCTGGGCCTGCCGCTCGGTCATCTCTCCATCCATCTGTTCTGAGGTCCGCCTACGGATGGCGGCTTCGGCCGTGCACCTCACAGGGCGGGCTGGTCGACTGGGGAGCAGGAATCCTCCTCGACCGAGAGCGAGCGGATCGTGGCGATCATCGTGGTGATGGATGCCCCGGGTGGCACCCAGGCTCAGTACGAGCAGATCTGCAACAAGCTGACGAATGGCCGCGGCCTGGTCCACAGCCCCCACGACTGGCCCGTGGCCGGGCTCCGCGCGCATGTCGCGGGGCCCACCGGCGACGGATGGTTCGTGGCGGACGTCTGGGATTCCATCGAGGACTTCCACCGGTTCGCGGAGATCCTCGCACCGTACCTGCGCGAGGTCGGTTTCCCGGACGTCGAGCCGCGGGTCCTGAGCTCCTTCAACCTCGTGACCGCGTAGGTCCTGATCAGTGCGCAGGCGATACGGGTGAGGAGTGCACGCCCGCACGGTACTTGGGCACCCGTACCGTGATCTTCATACCGGCCCCGACGCCGGTCTCGATGACGAGGCCGTACTCGTCGCCGTACACCTGACGCAGCCGTTCGTCCACATTGAGCAGCCCGATACCGGTGCCCGCGCCGCCCTCGCCGCGCAGGATCCGCCGCAGCCGGTCCGGTTCCATGCCGACGCCGTCGTCCTCGATCACCACTTCCGCCTCGTTGCCCGCGTCGAGCGCGCAGATGGTGATACGGCTGCTGCTGACCGCGCCCTCCAGGCCGTGCTTGACGGCGTTCTCGACCAGCGGCTGGAGGCACAGGAACGGCAGCGCGACCGGCAGTACTTCGGGCGCCACCTGGAGGGTCACCGAGAGACGTTCGCCGAAACGGGCGCGTACCAGTGCCAAGTACTGGTCGATGGAGTGCAGTTCATCGGCGAGCGTGGTGAAGTCGCCGTGCCTGCGGAAGGAGTAGCGGGTGAAGTCGGCGAACTCCAGCAGGAGTTCACGCGCCTGCTCCGGATCGGTGCGGACGAACGACGCGATCGCGGCCAGCGAATTGAAGATGAAGTGCGGGGAGATCTGGGCGCGCAGCGCCTTGATCTCAGCCTCGATCAGCCGGGTGCGGGAGCGGTCGAGCTCGGCGAGCTCCAGTTGCACGGAGACCCAGCGCGCCACTTCGCCGACGGCCCGGGCCAGTACCGCCGACTCGCGCGGGGCGTACGCCACCAGGGTGCCCAGCACCCGGTTGTCGACCGTCAGCGGGGCCGCCACCGCCCAGCGCAGCGGACAGTCGAGATCCTCGCAGCCGGGCACGAACGCCTTGTCCCGTCCGGTCTCCAGCAGCCCGCCGACCTGGCCGAGGACCTGTCCGGCGTGATGCTCCCCCACCCCGTCCCAGACGAGCACCCGCTCCCGGTCGGTCAGGCACAGCGCGTTCGTGCCGAGCAGCGAACGCAGCCGGCGGGCCGCCTTGCGGGCGCTGTCCTCGGTCAGCCCGGAACGCAGCGGAGGCGCGGCCAGCGAGGCGGTGTGCAGTGTCTCGAAGGTGGCGTGTTCGACGGGTGTGCCGACATCGCTGGGGCGAGCCGCCCGGACGGTGCGGCGGCCGAGCAGGAAACCGGCGGCCAGCAGCAGCGGCACCGACGACAGCAGCAGTGCGTACATCATGCGTTCCTCCCGGACCGGGTGAGCGCCTCCGGCAGATGAAAACGCGCCATGGCGGCATTGGTGCCGGGCGGAATCCTGTCGGGTGTGGCCAGCGACACCAGGATCATGGCGAGGAAGCCCACCGGTACGGACCACAGGGCGGGCCAGGCCAGCAGGGTGCGCAGCACCCCCGGCCGCACCGCGCCGCTCACCGTGACGGCGACCGCGACCAACGCCGAGCCGCCGCCGAGCAGCAGCCCGGCCGCCGCACCCGGCGGGGTCATCCGACGCCACCAGATGCCGAGGACCAGCAGCGGACAGAACGACGAGGCGGACACGGCGAAGGCCATGCCCACGGCGTCGGCGACCGGCACCGCGCGTATTCCCAGGGCGCCGGCCAGCGGTACGGCCATGGCGAGCGCGGTGGCCAGCCGGAAGTGCCGTACCCCGCGGGACGGCAGCACGTCCTGGGTGAGCACCCCGGCGACCGCCAGGGTGAGGCCCGACGCGGTGGACAGGAAGGCGGCGAAGGCGCCGCCCGCCACCAGTGCGCCGAGCAAATCACCCGGGAGGCCGCCGATCATCCGCTCCGGGAGCAGCAGCACCGCGGCGTCGGCTTCGGCGGTGAGGGTGAGTTCGGGGGCGTACAGCCTGCCCAGTGCGCCGTAGACGGGCGGCAGCAGATAGAACGCGCCGATCAGTGCGAGGACGACGACGGTCGTGCGGCGCGCGGCGCGGCCGTCGGGGCTGGTGTAGAAGCGCACCACGACATGAGGCAGGCCCATGGTGCCGAGGAAGGTGGCCACGATCAGTCCGTAGGTGGCGTACATCGGATGCTCGGCACGGCGGGTCGTGGCAGGTATTCCGGTGCCTCGGGTGAGGGTGAGCCGGGTGTCCGCCCCGATGCGGTGGGTTCCCGCGGCGAGCCGGACCGGGGAGTCGTCGTGGCGGCGGCCGTCCACCGTGCCGGTGACGGTCGCGTCGAGCGGGGCGGCGAGCCGGAGTTCGAGCGGTTCCGCGATCCGTACCGTGCGCTGCTCGCGCAGCGCGACCGGTTCGTCGAAGGCGGCCTTCGGCCGTCCGTCTCCCTGCCAGGCGAGCACCAGGAACAGCGCCGGCACCAGCAGCGCGGTGAGCTTCAGCCAGTACTGGAAGGCCTGGACGAAGGTGATGCTGCGCATGCCGCCGGCGGCCACCGCGAGCACCACCACGACGGCGACCAGCACGGACCCCAGCCAGCCCGGCGCACCGGTCAGGATGTCGAGCGTCAGGCCCGCGCCCTGGAGCTGCGGTACGAGATAGAGCCAGCCGGCACCGACCACGAGCACGCTCACCAGCCTGCGCAGCCGCCGGGATTCGAGCCTGCCCTCGGCGAAGTCGGGCAGGGTGTACGCGCCGGAGCGGCGCAGCGGGGCGGCGACGAAGAGCAGCAGCACGAGATGGCCCGCGGTGTAGCCGACGGGGTACCAGAGCATGTCGGGGCCGTCGACCAGCACCAGGCCCGCGATGCCGAGGAAGGAGGCCGCGGAGAGGTACTCGCCGCTGATGGCGGCGGCGTTGAGGGCGGGCCGCACGGTGCGTGAGGCCACGTAGAAGTCGGAGGTGGTGCGGGAGATGCGCAGCCCGAAGCCGCCGACGAGGACGGTGGCGAGGAAGACGACGGCGACCGCGGCCACCGCATAGCCCTGGCTCACGGTGCGGGGCGGCCTTCCACGAGACGTGCGAAGTCCCGCTCGTTGCGCTCGGCCCGGCGGACGTACCACCAGGCGATCAGCGGCAGCGGCGGGTAGGCGGCGAAGCCCAGCACCACCCAGACGACAGTGGTGCTGCGCAGGGCGAGAAAGGCGACCGGGAGCGTGGCGACGACAAGGACGACGGCGGCGAAGGCGGTGAGTCCGGCGCGCAGCTGGCCGCGCATCAGGGACCGCACATAGGCACCGCCGAGCGCGGTCTGCTCGTCGATCTCCGACTGCGCGCGGTAGCGGGGCAGCGGCCGTACCCGCCGTGGCTCGCCCGTCACGACCTCGCGTTGCGGTGACTGATCGGCGGACACGGCCCGGAGTCTACGCAGCACCATGCCGGACGGGGAAGGCCCTGGTCAGCGAGTGGACCGGCGCATCAGCAGATCGCGCAGCGTCCTGGCGTGCCGCCGGCTGACCGGGAGTTCGGCGTCGCCGACGCGCACGCTCGTGCTGCCCGCGTCCAGCCGGAGTTCATCGATGCGGGCGAGGGCGACAAGATGGCTGCGGTGGATGCGTACGAAGCCGTGGGCGCGCCATCGCTCCTCCAGCGTGGAGAGCGGGATACGGACCAGATGGCTGCCGGTGTCGGTGTGCAGCCGGGCGTAGTCGCCCTGGGCCTCGGCATAGGCGATGTCCTGGACGGCCAGGAACCGTGTCACTCCGCCCAGTTCGACGGGGATCTGGTCGGTGCCGGGGGCCGCCGCGGGCGAGGGAGCGCGGCCGCCGACGAGTTCGGCGACGCGTCGTACGGCCTCGGCGAGCCGTTCCCTGCGGACGGGTTTGAGGACGTAGTCGACCGCCTTCAGGTCGAAGGCCTGGACGGCGAACCCCTCGTGGGCAGTGACGAAGACGATCAGCGGAGGTGCTGCGAAACCCGCGAGCAGCCGGGCGATGTCGAGTCCGGTGAGCCCGGCCATGTGGATGTCGAGGAAGACGACGTCGATCCCGGAATCGTCGCCCGGGGCCGCCTCCAGGGCCGCGCCGATGCGGCGCAGTGCCTCGGTGGCGCTGGTGGCACCTTCCGCCGTGCGTATCCGGGGGTCACGGCGCAGCAGATAGAGCAGTTCCCCGAGGGCCGGTTCTTCGTCGTCGACGGCAAGTACACGCAGCATGCGGTCATCTTCGACGATCCGGGCGGCAACTCAAGCCCGTCCGGAGTCCGGGTCGGCGGCGAGGTCCTGACCGGCCGGACAGGGCCTACTTCAGCAGCCGGGACATCCTCCGGTCGGCCAGCGGTTCTCCGCCGGTCTGGCAGGTGGGGCAGTACTGCAGCGACGAATCGCTGAACGAGACCTCCCGGATGGTGTCGCCGCACACCGGGCACGGCTGACCGGTGCGGCCGTGCACGCGCAGGCCGATCTTCTTCTCCGCCTTCAGCTGCCCGGCGGCAAGGCCGTGGGACCGTGTCACGGCCGCGGTCAGCGTGTCGCGCATGGCCTGGTACAGCGTGGTGATCTCGTCATCGGTCAGCCGGGCGACCGGTTTGAACGGGGACATCCTCGCGGCGTGCAGGATCTCGTCGCTGTACGCGTTGCCGATGCCCGCGATGAGACTCTGGTCGCGCAGCGCACTTTTCAGCCGGCGCCGCTCCCCGGAGAGCAGGGCCGCGAGGTCGTCCCGGCCGAAGTCCGCGGCCAGCGGGTCGGGGCCGAGCCGGGCGATGCCCGGCACCTCACCCGGCCGGTGCACGACGTACACGGCGAGTCCCTTGTGGGTGCCCGCCTCGGTGAGGTCGAAGCCCTGGCCGTCGACGAGGGCCACCCGCAGCGCGAGTGGGCCCTTGCCCGGCCGCGGCAGACCGTCCGGCAGCTGGTCCCGCCACTGGAGCCAGCCCGCCCTGGCGAGATGGACGACCAGGTGGAGTCCGCCCGCCGCGATGTCGAGGAACTTCCCGTGCCGGGCCACGGCCGTGACGGTGCGGCCCTCCAGGGCGGTGACGGGCGGGTCGTACGTCTTGAGCACACTGACCGCGACGGGCAGCATACGGGCGATCTCCTGACCGACCAGGTGATCGGTCAGGAACTCTCCGAGTGCTTCGACCTCCGGCAGCTCCGGCATGCTTCCAGCGTGCCCCGGGCGGAGCGGGATGTCCTCCGCGGGCCGGGACCGGATCAGGGCCCGATGACCTTGAGCAGATCGTGCAGCTCCTCCCCCATGCAGTCCGCCAGCCGGTCCGCGTCGGGCACCGCCCTGCCGTCGGCGACCAGTCCTACGTGCACCCGGCCGCCGTACGTCGACAGGGCCACCGCGAGCGACTGTCCGCGGGCCAGCGGGGCCATGGGATAGATCTCGCGCAGCGGGCGGCCGCCGAACGACAGCGCGGAGCGCGGCAGGGGAACGCTGGTGACGAGGATGTCGAAGAGCATCCGGGCCGCGTTGCCGGCCAGGGGGGCGCCGAAGCGGTGGGCCAGGGAGGGGAGCTGGTCGGCCAGCACGGCCACGGCGCCGGCTCCGCGGGCCGGGCCGGCGCTCTTGTTGCGGTCCATCGCGGTACGGACGGCCTGCAGGCGCGCCTCGGGATCGTCCTCGGAGACGGGCAGGCCCAGCAGGTACGCGGAGAGCTTGTTTCCGGAGCCGGGCGGGCTGCCGGGGCGGCGGCGGGACACCGGGACGAGGGCGCGCGGGTCCGCGCCGGGGAGGCGGTCGCCGCGTTCGAGCATCCAGCGTCGCAGCGCACCCGCGGTCAGCGCGAGCAGGACGTCGTTGGCGGTGCCGCCCGAGGCGCGGCGGACACGCTGGACGTCCTCCAGGTCGAGCACGGCGGTGGCGAGGCGGCGGGTGCCGCTGGAGCTCGCGGCGAGGGCGGAGGAGGCGCCCAGTTCCAGTCTGCTGGCCCGCATGACGGAGGCACCGATGCCCAGCGCCCGGCCGAGTTCCTCCACCCGGCCCTTGGCCAGGTCCGCGACCTGGCCCGGGCCCGGCAGCCAGGACTTGGAGGCGACAGGGCGATGGCGACGGCTGCCGCCGGCCCGGCTGTCGGCCATCTGGTCGAGGATGCCCGCACCGATGGCGACGGCCCGCATCCCGTCCGCCAGCGCGTGGTGCAGCTTCACCAGGACGGCGAAGGGCTCCTCGGGGGCACCGGTCAGGACGTACATCTCCCAGGGTGGCCGTCCGCGTCGGAGCGGCCGTTCCATCAGCTCGCCGGCGAGGTCCACGGCGCGGCCCGCGAAGTTGCCGGCGCCGAGCCGGACATGGCGCACATGGCGCCGTACGTCGAATTCCTTGTGGGTGACCCAGGCGGCGCCACCGACCGGCAGCCAGACGTCCCGTACCCGCATCCTCAGCCGGGGGATGTCGGCGGCGCGGTCGGCCAGGAGGTCCAGGATCTGCTCTCCGCCGAGGTCCGGGGAGGGATCGAAGACGGCGAGCGCACCGAGATGCATGGGGTGTGCGTCGGATTCGAGGTGCCAGAACGCGAGGTCCAGGGGGGCCAGCAGTTCCGTGCTCAAGGGATCACCACTCTGTCGGACCATCAGAAGCGGGGGGTGGAGACCGAAGTCAAGCGCCATCGAATGGTTACGGTCAAGAGCTAACACGTCACGTATGGTTACTGTCACGTTTCGTTCATCCGATGACGTTCCGGGATGATGAACTCACACCACACGGATTTTCCGCTGCCCCGCGGATCCACACCCCATACACCATCCGGCCGGTCCACGAGCATCAGCCCGCGGCCCGAGACGCCCGACTCCCCCGCCTCGCGACGCCTGGGCAGCGCGCTGGAGCCGTCGTTGGCCTCGACCCGCAGCCGTACCCCGCCCTGACCGGTCGAACACCTCGAGGCCGGTCCGGTCCATGTGCAGCAGCCCGCTGTCGAGGTCCCAGTCGAAGCAGCCCATGCGATTGAGGACGAGGCTCAGATCCGGGTGTGCGGGCCGGCCCTCCTGGAGCGACAGGCTGCCGGATACCCGATCAGCCATGTGGCCACTTCTGTCATCATTCCCCCGATTTCACGGCCGGTGGGACTGCCGCACCGGCCGCCTCGAAACCGTCGTCCGGTCCAGGCGGCAGGCCACTGCCCGGATCCTCGGTCTCCGACAGGTCCGGACAGCCGGGCCAGAGGTCGGACGAGCCGGTCCCGCCGGGCGGACACTGCGTGATGTCCGGTGCGGTGCCGCCGTCGTCGGGCGCGAAGGGCTCGAGACCGTCCGGGGCGGGGCCGTCCGGACGGGGAGCCTCGGGGGTCGACGGTTCGGGCAGGCTGGTCCCCCGGCCGGCGCTCTCCGGCAGAGGGCTGTCGGGAGTGGCGCCACGTGGCTGCCGACTGTCGGGCAGTTGGGGCAGTTCGGGCAGCGAGGTGTCGGGCTGCGGGCTCGGCGAGCTCGGGCTGAGCGGTCCTGTGATGTCGTCGCCGGGGTCGTGCGGCGGCATGACCCGCGGAGTTCTGTCCCGCGCCCCCGTGTCACCGGTCTTCCGCTCGATCCAGGTGTTGGTCGCGATGTTCACGATGATCAGGGAATCGATCGTGTGTACCGCGGGAACGATGACGACCGCCCGCTCGGGCCGGTACCCGGCCCATCGCACACCCTTGTGCACCGCCCCGGCACGGGTGGCATCCGGCGGGCGCAGCGGATTGCCGCAGGTGCAGCGCAACCGCGGGGCGCCGTGGCTGTCGACGAGAACGGGCGTGCCCGCCTGGAGCAGGGACTGGAAGGTCTTCGCGGCTCCGTCGCGGTATCCGCTGCTGGTGAACCGTGTGTCGGCCCGCAGCAGGACGGGGGTGAGCCCGCGCAGGAAGGCCGGGATGCTGTGCCGGTCGACGCCGGCGGCCTTGGCGAACACCCCGGCCTTGACGGGGTCCGCGGTGAGCAGGCGCACCTGGCGTTCCACATCGCAGCTCGACCGCGAGCGGGTCCCGCCGTACAGCCCGGCCACCGACCCGGAGATGGTGCGCAGCTGCGTACTGATGCCCGTACGGTTGATGCCCTTGGCGGCGGGGCTCGCGGGCGTGGTCACCGTGGGTGTGGGTACAGGCGGCGCGGGCAGGGGCGCGACGGCTGTGGATTCGGTGAAGGGATCGGGGCCCTGCTCGGCGAGGGGCTGAAGAACGATCTCCTGCGGGCCCGAGGCGCGCTCGCCGCCGCCGCAGCCCGTCAGGCCCGCGGCCAGGATCCCGGCCGCCAGGACGGCGGCCGGGAAAGCCTGTCTTCGGAGGGGTGAGCGCACGAAGATCTCCCGCCTGTACGACCTGAATTGCTCCTTGCCGTCCGGACTGCTGCTTACTGTCTGCCGTATCCCGTACCACCCCGCAAGCCGGATTGACTCGCACGGGTGGTTCGCCCTGCCCGTGGGACGACGGCAGGGGGCAGCGGCAGGTCGAGGCGGAGCCGATACTGGACGTAGGGCGATACCGGCGTCCGAGGAGCGCCCACAGATGGAGTGGTTCGTCGCACCCGACTACTGGCTGAGCCGGCTGGTCTTCCAGCGGGGCCTCGCCGCGCTGTATCTGGTCGGTTTCCTCTCCGCGGCCCTCCAGTTCAAAGCGCTCATCGGCGAGCGTGGCATGCTCCCGGTCCCCGACTACGTCCGGTACGTGCCATGGCGGCGGGCGCCGAGCCTGTTCCAGGCGCACTACTCCGACCGGTTCTTCGCGCTCTGCTCGTGGACCGGCGTGACGCTCGCCCTGGCACTGATCGCGGGCGCGGACGGCCTTCTGCCGCTGTGGGGGGCGATGCTGCTGTGGGCGCTGCCCTGGGCGCTGTATCTGTCGATCGTCAACGTCGGCCAGACCTGGTACGCCTTCGGCTGGGAATCGCTGCTGCTCGAGGTGGGCTTCCTCGCGATCTTCCTCGGCAACGACCATACGGCCCCGCCGCTGCTGGTGCTGCTGCTGTTGCGCTGGGTACTGGTCCGTGTGGAGTTCGGCGCCGGACTGATCAAACTGCGCGGCGACGCATGCTGGCGCAAACTTACCTGTCTCTACTTCCACCACGAGACCCAGCCCATGCCGGGCCCGCTGAGCTGGTTCTTCCACCATCTGCCGAAGCCGCTGCACCGGGTGGAGGTGGCGTGCAACCATGTGGCGCAGCTTCTGCTGCCGATCCTGCTGTTCACCCCTCAGCCGATCGCGACCGGAGCGGCCCTGGCGATCGCCTTCACCCAGTTCTGGCTGGTGATCTCCGGCAATTTCGCCTGGCTGAACTGGGTGACGATCCTGCTGGCCCTGTCGGCGGTGGACGGCTCGCTGATCGCCTCACCGCCCGCGCTCCCGGCCGCGCCCGTCTGGTACGAGGCCGTGGTCGTCACCCTGACCGTGTTCGTGCTCTGGCGCAGCTACCAGCCCGTACGCAATCTGCTCTCGCGCAGCCAGGTGATGAACCGCTCCTTCGACCCGCTCCACCTGGTCAACACCTACGGTGCGTTCGGCACGGTGAGCCGGGTCCGTCAGGAGGTGGTGGTCGAGGGCACGGACGAGGAGGTGCCGCACCGGGACGGAAAATGGCGGGAATACGGCTTCAAGGGAAAGCCGGGTGATCCGCACCGGCTGCCGCGCCAGTACGCCCCGTACCATCTGCGGCTCGACTGGCTCATGTGGTTCGCGGCACTCTCCCCCGCCTACGCCCGCGCCTGGTTCGGGCAGTTCGTCGAGCGGCTGCTGGTGAACGACCGGGACACGCTGCGGCTGCTGGCCCACAATCCGTTCCCGGACAAGCCGCCCAGATACGTCCGGGCCCGGCTCTATCTCTACCGCTTCTCCACCTGGCAGGAACTGCGGTCGACCGGGGCGTGGTGGCACCGGACGCCGATCCGGGACTTCCTGCCACCCACCACTCTCGAGGAGGAGGAGTATGGCTGGACAGAACGCGGCAGGTGAGGCGCCGTTGCCCCGGCCGTCGGGCCGGGGGCAACGGGCGAAGTGTCCGGGTCAGTCGATACCGGGCAGAATATGCGGCTCCGCGAGGTCCTCCTCGTAGCCGGCCAGTCGGATCGGGGCCGATCTGGCCCAGACCTCGAGGTTGCCGAGCTTCTCCGGCTCGGCCGCCCGTTCGCAGGGTTCCGCCGGACCTTCTTCGCGCTTCGTCATTTCTGGTGTCACCGCGCACTCCTCTGTGTCGGGTAACTCCGGACGTACGACGCCACGGTCTCTGACCGGTCGCCGCCGCCGGTGGTTCATGGGCTTGGCCGTTCGGACGCGGTGGCGCCGGTGTTCGGGCGGGACCGCGGCCCTCGGTGCGGGCCTGCCCCTGGACATGCCAGAGGGTTGGTGAGCCCCTTGTCGGCCGTCCGTCCGCACCAGACTAACCAAATGAGCGGGGTCGCGCTCGATGGGGCCGGTTCCTTTGCGTCAACTTTCCTTCGCTCGCCGTTCAGAGCGGCGTTATCCGGCCATGATCTGCTGAATTGCGGCGATCACACCACGGGGAGGAGTACCGCATGAGACCGCGCAGCGTCGACGAACTGATGGACCTCCTGCACGCCTGCCGCGGCGCCTGGGACACTCCCGACCGCAGTGGCGACCCCGTCGACCTGCACGATCACGCCCTGCAGACGGCGCATCTGCTGCGCCGCTTGCACCCCAGCGACAAGGAACTCCAGGTCGCGGGACTCGTACACGACCTCGGGCATCTGCTGCGTCCGGGCGATGACGTGGGACACGCGGACCACGCCGCGGACGCCGTGCGACCACTGCTCGGCGAGCGGGTGGCCCGGCTCGTACAGCTGCATGTCCCGGCGAAGCGCTATCTGGCGGCCGTCGAGCCGGGACGGCTCCTCTCGCCCCGCAGCGCGGTGACGCTGGGGGCGCAGGGCGGGGAGATGTCCCGGGAGGAGGCAGCCGCGTTCGCCCGCGACCCGCTGGCGGAGGCTGCGGTGACGCTGCGGCAGGCCGACGACGCGGGAAAGGTCATCGGCCTGGACGCGGGCGTCATGGAGGACTGGCGGCCGGTCCTGGAGCTGGTGGGCGTACGCCGCATGGCCGCCCGCCGCTGACCTACCACTTCGCGGACACGTAGTCCTTGAGGAAGCAGCCGTACAGGTCCTCGCCCGCCTCACCGCGCACGATCGGGTCGTAGACCCGGGCCGCGCCGTCGACCAGGTCGAGCGGGGCATGGAAGCCGGCCTCGGCCAGCCGCACCTTGTCGGGGTGCGGGCGCTCGTCGGTGATCCAGCCGGTGTCCACGGCCGTCATCAGGATCGAGTCCCTCTCGAACATCTCCTCGGCGCTGGTGCGGGTGAGCATGTTCAGCGCGGCCTTGGCCATGTTCGTGTGCGGGTGACCGGCTCCCTTGTAACCGCGGCTGAAAACACCCTCCATGGCCGAAACATTCACCACGTACTTGCGGTGGGCCTTCGCCGCCGCCATCGCCGGGCGCAGCCGGCTGATCAGGATGAACGGTGCGGTGGAGTTGCACAGCTGGACTTCGAGCAGCTCGACCGGGTCCACCTCCTCGACCGTCTGGATCCAGGTGTTGGTGGCGTCCAGGTCCGGCACGAGTCCACCGGCGTCGATGGCGGTGCCCGCCTCGATCCTGGCGAGCGAGGCGGAGCCGCTGACAAGTGCGAGCTCTGTCACGTCCTGGGCGGTCAGCCCTTCGCCGTCCCGGGCGGCCGGCAGCGCGGCCACAGGGTCCACCGCGCCGCTGCCGAAGGCGCCGAACACCTCGGACGCGGGCAGCTCGCCGGCGGGCAGCGGGGCCGACTCGGCGGCGACGAGCTCGCTGTAGGCGCGCGGGGAGCGGCGTACCGTCTGCGCGGCGTTGTTGATCAGAATGTCCAGCGGCCCCTCGGCGGCCACCGAGTCGGCAAGCGCGACGACCTGCGCCGGGTCACGCAGGTCTATGCCGACGATCTTGAGGCGGTGGATCCACTCGTCGCTGTCCGGCATCGCCTTGAAGCGGCGGATGGCGTCCTTGGGGAAGCGAGTCGTGACCGTGGTGTGCGCACCGTCACGCAGCAGCCGCAGCGCGATGTACATGCCGATCTTGGCCCGGCCGCCGGTCAGCAGCGCACGTCGGCCCGTCAGGTCCGTACGGGCGTCGCGGCGGTCCCTGTTGAAGGCCGCGCAGTCCTGGCACAGCTGGTGGTAGAAGACGTCGACCTCGACGTACCGGGTCTTGCAGGTGTAGCAGGACCGGGGTCGCTGAAGTATGCCCGCGATCTCGCCCTTCGCCGAGGAGGAGGGCAGCAGCCCCTGCGTCTCGTCGTCGATCCGGTCGGCCGAGCCGGTGGCAGTGGCCTCGGTGACGGCCTTGTCGTGGGCGGTCTTGGCGGCGCGGCGCTCCTGGCGGCGGCGCTGCTTCACCGTGCGGTAGATGCCCGCGGTGGCGCGCCGGACCGTGATCGCGTCCGGGTGGTCGATCTCCAGCTGGTCCAGCTCGTCCAGCACGCTCAGGCAGACAGCCAGCCGTTCGGGGTCGATGCCGGGACCGTACTCCTGGCTTTCCTGTGTCACCGTCATCGCCGCTGCTTTTCCTCGTGTCCCTCGTACGCCGGCGTTCCCCGTGTCGAACGCGCCCCGACAAGTTTGCCATGAGCCGCACAGGCCCCCGGTCCGGGCGGCGGGCCGGCCACTGCCCGGCCGGTGCGCGTCCGCCCCCCGTTCGGCCGACCCGGGCTGGTGGACCCGGGCCTGCCGCCGGATGCTCGGAAACGTGCGGAAGACAGCCGCCGGACCGGCGCCGGTATGGGCCTGGAGCGTCCTGGGAATCACGGTGGCCTCGATGGTGGCCGCCTACTTCCTGCTGCCGCTGAACTGGTTCGGGCCGCAGCGGCCGGTGCTCAGCTGGACCGTCCTCATCCTGGCCCTCACGCTGATCGCCGTACTGCTGCTGGTTCAGATCTGGTATGTCGTGACGGACCGCGAGGGCACCCATCCGGGAATCGTGATCCTCCTGTTGGTGTGCCTGTCGGTGCTCGTCTTCTCCGCCGGGTACTACGGCCTGGCCAAAGAGCCGGGTCAGTTCTCGGGGCTGCACACCCGGCTCGACGCGCTGTACTTCACCGTGGTGACACTCGCGACGGTGGGGTACGGAGACATCACCGCCCAGGGCCAGACCGCTCGGGTGCTGGTCATCCTGCAGATCGTCTACAACTTCGTCTTCCTGACCGCCGCGGCGACCTCGCTCAGCCGGAAGGTGCGCAGCCGGCTCGACAAGCGGCTGAGGCGTACCGGCCCGCGGTGACCGCGCTTCGCGCGTCACGCATCCGTCTCGGCGTCGATCTGCCGGGGGGCGACAGCGGCGAGGAGGACGGCGTGGTCCGACAGTATCCCGTCCGCGTGGAGCATGGCGAAATCGGCGACGGCGCGGGCGAAGACATCGGCGCCGCCCGGCCATGGCGGATCGACACCGGCTCCGGTTCCCGGGTGGTGGCCTGGCGCCGCTGCACATCCAGCGGGTCGGGCCGGTCGACAGCCGCGATCCACTGGCCGTGCGAGGAACGGGACAGCCGCTTGCGTACGGCCCGACAGTGCCGGATCCGTTCGGCCGGGCCGGCCATCGCATGGTCATTGCTGTTCGGATCAGCGCTGTTCATGTCAGCCCGGGAGGTCATCGTCTTCTCCCTGTCCGGTTCGACCGTACGATTTGAACCTCCTGCCCGGGCTCCGCTGCCGCCGCCATTTGCGGAGCCGTTCGGGTGAGGGATCAGCTCTTGCGCGACGGCGCGGACCGGCCCGGAGCGGCGAAGACGCAGTCTCCGCAGAGCCCTCCGCCGGGGACGCGGTAGTAGAGGCAGCAGCCGGCGCGGCGGAAGGCCGTGCCGTTCAGGGTGCCGTCCGAGAGATCGGGGTGTGCGAAGAGGCCGGCGCCCAGCTCACGGGCCCTGCGGGCCGCCTCCGGACGGCCGTGGACGCGGGCCCAGCGGTCGAGTTCGCGGACGGCTCCGGCGAGGGCGGATCCGGCGTCGCCCCACAGCAGCCGGGGTGAGACACGGCATTCGCGGCGCATCGCCTGGGCGAGCGGGGCGAGATGGGCGTACTGCACCGCCTCCCGGATCCCCTCCACGGTGGCCTCGCCGGCCGCGGGACCCTCCGTCCACAGATCGTCCGGCGCGGCCGCGGCGGGATCCCAGCGCAGCACTGCGGGCGCGAGACCGGGCAGTATCCCGTGCAGCGCGGCAGGGGCCAGCGCGACCGACCAGAGCCGGGAGGCGAGCCCCTGGTAGGCGAGGGAGGCGGCGACCCTGCGCTCGTCCGTGCGCAGCCGGGCGGCGACCGTGTCGATGCGTGCGCGGAGCGCCGCCGAGCGTCCCGTGTACACCTCGGCGAGCGGGACATGGGAGCCGCCGCCCGGCGGGTCCGTCCGCAGGGCGAAGAAACCGCCCGGTGCCGCTGCCGGCTCTGCCCTGTCGTCCACGATCCCCCTCGTCACCCACGCGTGGTGTCCTGCCCGAAGTGCGGCGAGTCCGCACCACGCACACCGTAACGATGACACGGTGACGCCCCGCCCCCGCCGACGGGCGCCGCGGTGGCGGGGGCATGCTTCGACCCCGAGACCGAAGGGGGAGACCTGTCACCCGTTCCGGGGGTGGCGGAGGCCCGGAACAAGACTTCCGGCGTAGGGGCGTACTCCATCGGCAGTACGACCCATTGCCTGCTCAAGAACGACGACGTGACGGGTCGGACAGGACATCGTGGACCCATGAGTGCCCTCGCGCTGTCCGTGCTGTTGTCCCTGGTCTCCGCGGTCGCCTACGCCGCCGCGGCGATCGTCCAGGAGCGCGTGGCCGCGGCCGCCCCCGATCGCCCGTACGCGCCGATGCGGCACGCCGGGTGGTGGGGCGCCGTGCTGCTCAACGGACTCGGCGCGGTGCTCCATGTCGTCGCCCTGGCGTACGGGCCACTGAGCCTGGTCCAGCCGCTGGGCGCGCTGACCATCGTCTTCGCCCTGCCGATGGCCGCCCTTCTGGTCCGGCGCCGCGCCGGTACCACCGCGTGGCGTGGTGCGGTCATGGCCACGGCCGGTCTGGCCGGGCTGCTGGCGCTGACCGGCGGCGCGGACAGGGATTCGTTGAGCGGCCCGGCGCGCACCATCCTTGCCGCGGTGACCTTCACGGGCGTGGCCGCGCTGTTCCTGACCGCGCGTCGGGTGCGCGAACGAGCAGTCAGGGGTGTGGTGCTGGCTGCCGGCGCGGGGGTCGCCTTCGGCATGGCTTCGGTGTTCACCAAGACGGTGGCGGCGGACTGGTCCTGGAGCGCCTCCTTGCGCGGGCTGCCGACGCTGTTGGTGATCGCCGCTCTCGCGGCCTCCGGGCTGCTGCTCTCCCAGGCGTCCTACCGGGGTGCGGGACTCGCGGCCCCGCTGGCGACGGTGACGGTGGTCAATCCGGTGGCCGCCGCCGCCGTCGGGATCACGCTCTTCGGGGAGCACTTCCGGTACGGCGTGGCGGGTAGGGTGCTGGCGCTCGGCTGCGGCGCGGTCGCCGCGGGCGGGCTGATTCTGCTGACGACGGAACGTCCGGGCACCACCGCGCCGGCGCGTCCGGAGCCGCTGCCGCTGTCCGGCGTTCCGGAGCAGCGGACCGGGGCGGCCGACGCACTTCAGGTGTCCGGCTGCGCCGCGCAGCCCGGTCAGAACGTGACGCCGCCCGCCCTGAGGTAGCCCAGCGGATCGATGTCCGTGCCGTATTCGGTTCCGGTCCGCACCTCGAAGTGGAGGTGCGGACCGGTGCTGTTGCCGGTGGAACCCGAGCGGGCGATCCGCTGACCGCTGTTGACCTTCTGGCCTTCGCGCACGCTGTATGCGGAAAGGTGGGCGTACTGGCTGTATCTGCCATCGGTGTGCCGGATGACGACCTGGTACCCGTACGCCCCGGCCCAGCCGGCCGAGACGACCGTGCCCGCGGCGACAGCCTTGACGGAGGTGCCCGTGGCGACCGGGAAGTCGACACCCGTGTGGTAGCCGCTGGCCCAGGCCGAACCGGCCCTGCGGTAGGGGGTGCTGGGCGTCGCGTCGACGGGCGCCGAGAGCGCGGAGGCCGCCCTGACCTCGGTGTTGTGCCGTACCTGCTTCGTCGTGGGCTTCGGCTTCGGCTGGGCCTGGGGCTCGGCCCGGGCGGGGCGCGGGCGGGCAGACGCGTCGAGCCGGAGCCGCTGGCCGGGAACGATCAGATCGGGATCGTCGCCGATGACCGCGCGGTTCGCGGCGTACAGCCGCTGCCACCCGCCCCGTACCCGACGGCTTTCGGCGATACGGGAGAGAGTGTCGCCGCCGACGACGGTGTAGCTCTCGCGCGGGCCGGGGACCGTCGTCGCGGCCCCGGCGTTCTTCGGCTCGGGCGTACTGCCCGGGGTGTTACCGGGTGCGTCGCCGCCCCGGGTGAGGCCCGCGCGGACCGAGCAGGTGGGCCAGGCGCCCGGGCCCTGCCCGTCCAGGACCTTCTCCGCGACGGCGATCTGCTGGCCCTTGGTCGCCAGATCGGCGCGGGGTGCGTAGGCCCTACCCCCGTAGGCCTCCCAGGTGGACTGGCTGAACTGGAGTCCGCCGTAATAGCCGTTGCCGGTATTGGTGTTCCAGTCGTTCGTCGACTCGCAGGCCGCGACCTTGTCCCAGACGTCCACCGGCGCCGCGTCCGCGGACCCCGGGGCGATCAGCGGCAGGGCCATGCCCGCACCGCCCGCGGTGACGGCGAGTGACGCCCGGTTGATACGGCTCGGCTGGTACCGGCGGTGGCGCCCGCGGTCGGCCATGGGTCCCCCTTGAACGTCAGGACCCGCCAAGCTAGTTGGTGCCTACGGGCCATGACAAGAGGGCTCCGGGCCGCGGCGTCACTCCTCGAACGGCCCCGGCTGGGGCTCCGGCTCGGGCGGCGGCTCCGGGGGCGGCGGCGTGGGGATCGGTTCGGGTTCCGGCCCGGGCGGCGGAGGCGGGGGCGGAACGGGTCCGGGCCCGGGACCGGGCCCCGGCAGCGGCGGAGTGGGCGGAATGGGCGGGCGGGTCATGGTCCGAGCTTGTGGCCCCGCGCAGGTACGCGCACATTCGTCGCGCCCATTCGGGCGCGACGGATCAGTGCTCCGGCCTGAGCGCCGCCACGGCGGCGCTCAGGCCCGGGCGCGGGCTGGAGAGCACCGGAACAGCGGTACGGGTGCGGTGGGCGGCGTCCGCCATCGACGCCTGCGCCAGGACGACGGCATCCGCCCCGGCGATCACGTCGACGGCGGCGGCCACGGCGTCGACATAGCCGTCGCGGTCACCGCTCTCGAAGCGTGCCCAAGCCCCTTCGACGCACAGGCTCCGCAACTCGACCGTACGGCCGAGGCGTTCGGCCTCCTCGGTGATCAGCGCGGCCGTCGGCCCCAGAGTGCTCTCCACCGCGGCGACGACCGCGATCCGTACCGCGAGGCGGTCCGGTGCGACGGCCACGGCGGCCGCCGCCATCGGACGGTCGACCCGCAGCACGGGAACCCCCAGCGCCGCGCCGCTCGCCTCCGCCACCGCGCCGATCGTCGAGCAGGTGCACAGCACCGCGGTCGCGCCCTCGGCCACGGCCTCACCGAGCAGCACACGCAGCTCTGCGGCCACCGCCTCCGGGCCGGCCTCACGGGCCCGGTCGAGCAGTCCCTCGTGCACCAGATGACGCAGCGCGAGTCCCGGATGATCACGGTCTCGCAGCGCGTCGAAGACGGGCACATGGACCGGCGAGGTGTGCAGCAGCGCGAGCATGCGGTGCCCCCTACGGCACCAGGGCGCGGGCGTGCGGGCTGCGCTCGGTGTCGGTGCCCGGGACCGGCTGCGAGGGGTCGGCGCCGAGCTCGACGATCCGGTTGTCCGCGTCGACGTGGACGACCTTCGGCTCGAGTGTGCGGGCCTCGGCGTCGTCGACCTGGGCATAGCTGATCAGGATCACCAGATCGCCGGGGTGGATCAGGTGGGCCGCGGCACCGTTGATACCGATCACTCCGGAGCCGCGCTCGCCCTCGATGACGTACGTCTCCAGCCGGGCACCGTTGTCGATGTCGACGATGTGGACGAGTTCGCCGGGCAGCAGGTCGGCGGCCTCCATCAGCTCCGCGTCGATGGTGACGGAGCCCACGTAGTGGAGGTCGGCCTCCGTCACGGTGGCACGATGGATCTTCGACTTGAACAGAGTACGCAGCACTGAGCGCTCCTAGAATTCGGCTCCCTGCCCGCTTTCTGCAGGTCAAGGGCGTCCTTCACTGTACATCGGCATGCCTTCCACTCGAAGACCGTCTAGAACATCGTGCGCCGTGGCGAGCGGGGCTTCTCACCTGCGCTATCTGCACGAAGCAGGCTGCCACGAAGCCGTCAACCGGGAGCATGGACGGAAGACTGCCCCGGTCCAATGCTGATTGGATGCCGACTTACCTGATGAGTCATCAGGTAGATCGAGAGGTCCAGCGCAAGTTGCGAACTGGGGCCAGCACATCCTGGCAGTGCTCCAAGACGGCCCGGCCAGCTGACCCATGCTCTTCGAGGAGACACCGCACCCAGGTCAGTGGCGCTGGATCAGACGCATGTTCCAGCGCCGGGCCATGGCGAGTGCCGCTGACTCCGGGCGCAGTGAGACGAGAGCCCGCGTGGCGATCATGGACCGCCGCTTGGCCTCGCGTCCCGCATGGGCCACTTCCGCCAGTGCCGCGGTCGCGAAGGCGTCATCCAGATCGCCCTGTACCGCCGCGCCAGTGTCCCGGTCGGGAGCGCTGTATGGGTATTCGGGGTAGTCGCTGTCGTGGACTCGAGGCGCCCGGCTCTCGATGACCGCCGCCGCTTCGTCCCACAGCGCCAACCCCAAATCGAGTGAGCGGAAGGTGATGATCGGATCGATCTGCGCGGCTCTGCTTAGGGCGTCGAGGGACATTCCCCCGCCGAAGTTCAGCCAACCGCCTTGCCTGCGCGTCCGCACCAGGTCAGTGCGTACGCTTTGGCGGCCAGACCGTCCTGGCCGTGCCGTTCGAGTCCTTCCGCGAGCTGGCGCAGGAGGAGTGGGCCGTCACGGAAGTCGAACGGTCCAGCGATGGCCCTCAGGACTTGTAGAGCTTCGTCGGCACGTCCTTCGTCGGCGAGGCTGAGCAGCCGGTAGCCAACGAGGGTTTGTCATGCGGTCGAGGGCCTGCTGTGGTGTACCGGTTCCGTAAGGCTGCTGGCGCCATTCCGGTGCCGGTGATCATCCGATGAGGGTGCGCAGGACCGGAACGCTGCCGCCGGCGCTGGACACACCCGCGATGGCAGCCGCCGCGACCGGGGCCCCGGTGAAGACCGTCAGACAGCCGATGACCATGCCAATGACGACGGCTGCCAGGAGGACGACGGCGGTGTGGAGGGACAGGAAGGTGTCAGGTGGAGTGGACATGCCTCGACTCTGGCCCTCTTCACCGCTCTGACCTGCAGGGATCGAACGGATCCGGCGAACGCCGATCACTCACGCAACTCCTCCATACGTGGTGGATGTTCGGCCGAACACCCACCACACGACCGCGTCCCGCACGGGTTGTACGAGACTGTTCCGTCAAGTTCGGTGCTGTTCGGTCCGAAGGCCCCTATGCTGCCGACGACTTGGGACAACGTGGGGGACGAAGCCCATGGCAGAGCATGCCGAGGCCACCGACCGGGCGGGCACGTACGAGGAGGCGCTCCGGGATCAGGCTGCTCACCTGAGCCGCCTGCGGGTGGAGCGGGGCAATCCGTCGCTGCGTGCCATCGAGGCCCGCGCGCGAAAGCTGTTCGCCCAGGAGCAAGCATCGTTGCCGATCGCCACACAAAGCGCGGCGCTCGGCGGCAAGTACGTGAGCGTGGACAAGGTGATGCTGCTCGTTCGCACGCTGCTGTCCTGGGACGAGTACGGCCAGGAGTGCCCACCGCCCGACCGTAGATCGCCCGTGCTGGAGCCGTGGCGTGCCCGGTGGGTCGCCGTCGCGTCAGCACGGCCGACTCGACGACTGGCTCATCCCGTGCGGCAGGAGCCGGTGAGCGGTCCGCCGGAGACCTCGCTCACGGCAGCGTCCTCGTCCCGCTACGCCCTCGCCTACGCGCCACTGGTGCACACGGGCCCGGTCGTGTCGGCGGCGTTCTCCCCGGACGGGCGGCTACTCGCCACGGGGAGCGCGGACAACACCGTACGGCTGTGGGACTCCTCTTCCGGGGCTCCGGCCGGGGAGGCCCTCGCCGGCCATACCGAGGGGGTGGCGTCGGTGGCGTTCTCGCCCGACGGACGGCTGCTGGCCACCGCGAGCGCCGATCACACGGTGCGCCTGTGGGACACCGTATCCAGGGCGCCGGTCGGCGACCCCCTCGGTGCCCACACCGACGAGGTCTGGTCGGTGGCGTTCTCCCCGGACGGACGGCTCCTGGCTACCGCGAGCGCGGACGAGACCGTACGGCTGTGGGACACCACCACGCGCACACCGGTGAGCGATGCCCTCACCGGCCACGGCGATCCGGTCTGGTCGGCGGTGTTCTCCCCCGATGGCTGCCTGCTCGCCACGGCGAGCCGCGACAAGACCGTGCGCCTGTGGGACCCGGCCACCGGCACCCTCGTCGGCAGACCCCTCATCGGTCATACCGACGACGTCGAGTCGGTGGCGTTCTCCCCCGACGGGCACCTGCTGGCGACTGCCTCTTCGGACGGAACGGTGCGGCTGTGGAACATGATCACTGGCGCCGCGGCCCTCGCCCCGCTCACCGGTCACACCGGCCCGGTCTTCTCGGTGGCGTTCTCCCCGGACGGCCGACTGCTGGCCACCGCCAGCCGGGACAGGACCGTGCGGCTGTGGGAGCCCGCGACCGGGGTGCCGATCGGTGAACCGCTCGACGGGCACACCGATCAGGTCTGGTCGGTCGCCTTCTCCCCTGACGGGGGCCTGCTCGCCACCGCCGGTCACGACAACACGGTGCGCGTCCACCGGCATGGTGAGCCTCGCACTCCGGCACCCGTCGCCGTGGCCACCTCGGCCCTACGGGCGGTCGAACACGCCCTCTCGCAGGGTCACCCTGTGCCCCTGCCCGCCCTGCACGCCGGTTGCGGAGGCCCGGTCTTCTCGGTGGCGTTCTCCCCGGACGGCCGTCTGCTCGCCTCCGCGGGCGCCGACGAGACCGTGCGGTTGTGGGACCCGGTCACCCGCGCCCCGGCCGGCGATCCCCTCACCGGGCACACCGG
Source organism: Streptomyces sannanensis (assembly GCF_039536205.1). Taxonomy (GTDB): domain Bacteria; phylum Actinomycetota; class Actinomycetes; order Streptomycetales; family Streptomycetaceae; genus Streptomyces; species Streptomyces sannanensis. The sequence goes on from NZ_BAAAYL010000001.1 coordinate 407,421, forward strand.
CCAGGTCCGGTCGGTGGTGTTCTCCCCCGACGGGCGCCTCCTCGCCACCGCCAGCGACGACGAAACCGTCCGCCTGTGGGACCCGGCCACCCGCCTCCCCATCGGCAACCCTCTTACTGTTCGGGACGGCTCCTGCCTGTCGGTGGCGATGTCCCCCGACGGGCGCACCCTCGCCTGCGCGAGTAACGACCTCCAGCTGTGGGACACGACGACGGGCGCCCCCCTCGGCGAACCCCTGTCCGGCCACACCGACACCATCGAATCCGTGGCGTTCTCGCCCGACGGGCGCCTCCTCGCCACCGCCAGCGACGACGAAACCGTCCGCCTGTGGGACCCGGCCACCCGCCTCCCCATCGGCAACCCGCTGACCGGCCACGCGGGCAGCGTCGAATGCGTGGCGTTCTCCCCCGACGGACGGCTGCTGGCCACCGCGGGCCACGACGGGACGGTCCGTCTGTGGGATGCCGTGACCGGTGCCCCCGCCCGTGAATCCCTCACCGGCCACACCGGTCCAGTCCTCTCGGTGGCGTTCTCACCCGACGGATATCTGCTGGCCGCCGCGAGTGGCGACGGCACCGTACGGCTGTGGAACACGCTCACCCGACACCTCGTCGGTGAACCCCTGGCCGGCCACACCGACCGGATCCGGTCCGTCGCGTTCTCCCCCGACGGCCACTTCATCGCCTCGGCCGGAAGCGACGAGATCGTGCGCCTGTGGGCAGGCCGTTTTCGACTGCCAGTGGTTCATCCGTCCGGTTGAGGCTCACCCCCGGTTCAGGAGCGTCTTAGCCTTGATCCACCGAGCAATAGCCGGTTCAGGGCTTGGACATGTAGACGCGGGTGCCCTCTGAGCTGGGATGATGGGACTTCCTACGGTTCCACATCCACAGAGCAAGAGAACACCCGCGAGATGCAATCTTCCCATGCCGCGTCGGCGGTGTCCGCCGCGTTCGACGACACGAATCTGGTCGCGTATGCCGGGCTGGTCCCGGTGATGCGGCTGGCCGAGCGGTGCGGGCTTGCCCGTCTGGCGGCGGAGAAGGTGAAGCTGACCGGGGCGAAGAACAGCGCGGGTGCCGCAGCGGACGCCAAGGTCACCAGCATCGTGGCCGGCATGGTCGCAGGCGCGGACAGCATCGACGACCTGGACGTCCTGCGGCACGGTGCGATGCCGACCCTGTTTGGCGGCATCCGTGCCCCGTCCACGCTCGGCACGTTCCTGCGCGCGTTCACCCACGGTCACGCACTCCAGCTCCACGCTGTGCACCGCAGATTCCTGGCCGCACTGGCCACGCACACCCCATTGCTGCCCGGTTCCGGCGAGAAGGCGTTCATCGATGTCGACTCCACCCACAAGCGGGTCTACGGACGCGCCAAACAGGGCGCCGAGTACGGCCGGTTCAAGGGCGTCCGCACCCTGCACCCCCTGCTCGCCACGATCTGCACCCCCCGCTCCCGCCCGGTGATCGCCGGGGTCCGGATGCGCCGCGGCAAGTCCGCCGACTCCCGCGGCGCCCCGAAGTTCGTCAGTGAAGCCCTGGCCACCGCCGCCGAGGCCGGCTGCACCGGCATGCGCATCCTGCGCGCGGACTCGCAGTTCTACAACGCCGGTGTGATCGCCGCCTGCCGCCGGGCCGGATCCCACTTCTCGATCACCACCGGCATGAACCCCTCCATCAAACGGGCCGTCCACAGCATCCCCGACCAGGCATGGCAGCAGATCACCTATCCCACCGCCGTGCCCGACCCCGAAACCGGCGAGCTCATCTCGGACGCCGAAGTCGCCGAGATACCCGCCTACACCGCGTTCGCCAGCCGCAAGAAGGCGGAGCAGGTCACGGCCCGGCTGATCGTGCGCCGGGTCCGTGACCTGGCCAAGCCCGTCGTCGTGGGTGAGCAGGGCGAACTGTTCCCGGTCTGGCGCTACCACCCGTTCTTCACCGACAACCCCGCCCAGACCCTGCAAGCCGAGCGGGAACACCGCCACCATGCCGTTGTCGAACAAGTCATCGCGGACAGCAAGGCCTCAGCCCTGGCCCACCTGCCCTCCGGACACTTCAACGCCAACGCGGCCTGGCTCACCCTGTGGGCCGTGACCTACAACCTGCTGCGGGCCACCGGCGCACTGACCTCCGCCTTCCACGCCAAGGCCACCACCGCCACCCTCTGCGCCCACCTGGTCCACGTTCCCGCCAGGATCGCCCGCTCAGCGCGACGCATCACCCTGCACCTGCCCCACAACTGGCCCTGGCAGCACGCCTGGACACACCTCTTCGACACCGTCCACGGACCAGCCGGCTGACACGAACCGCCCCTGCCCACCCCGCCCGCCAGGGCCCAACCGGAACCGAACACGTGGAAACGCTGGGCAGACCAGCAGCTACACGCTGCCCAAGCCCAACGACCATCCCGAAACGGGCTCAGGATCAGTCAGAAGACCACTTTCAGACCACGTCGGTGGATCAAGGCTTAGTACTGCAACCGCACTCGCGCTATCGCCGCAGGTCAAGCGCGGTACACCGCCCGCCCGCATGTGACGAGCCATCAGCCACTTGGAGCGTTGACCTGCCGGTTCGCGGTTCGACCGAATGCGGGAACCGGAATCCTCCACTGACGCATCGCCAGTGGAAGAACTCCGCTGCACCCGCCCTGACCTGCGGTGACGCAATGAGTGCGGTTGCAGTATTAGTGCGGTACGGGGCGCGAGTAGACGGTCAACGTCCTCCTCACTGCTGTGTGGGAGCAAGTTCCGAACCGCTCACGGATCGGCTCGGCAATTCCCTAGTCGTACCCCACAAGACGCGTTCCTTCGTCATAGGTGTCTTCTCCCGGACGATCGCCGGCTGGCCCGCCGCCGCCAGCAAGCGAGCCCCTTTCTGGCTCCCGTCGTCAGCGACATGAAGGGGGCCCCACGCTGACCGCTGGAGCCCGGTGGAAGAACGTCAGACCAGGAGGAAACGCTATCGATCGCAGACTCGTCACGCAGACGGTTCCGCGAACGGCAGCGCAGAGATCACCCGCCTGCCACTGTCGTTGTGACCTGCGGCTCAGGGGTTCGGGCCGACTCTCAGGTCGGAGGGACGCAGACCGCACCGCGGCCGACAGCAAGGTCGCCTCGCCCTCCACTCGCACCAACATCCCCGGTGCCTTCGCCGCCGGCGATGTCGTCGATCACACCTACCGCCAGGCCATCACGGCCGCTGGCAGTGGCTGCCAGGCCGTACTCGACGCAGAGCGGTACCTCGCCGCGCTTGCCGACGGGAGGGCCGAGACAGCGTTGACCGTCGCGCCGTCCTGACGGACTCGGGCTACCGGGGCGACCTCGCTCGTGCATCAAGCCGCCCCGGTCATGCCCGGGCCGTGAACATCAACAACGTCGTGGCGGACGACGTCTACCGAGTGCGGACTTCGCGTATTCCGCGACCGTCTGCTGACCAAGTTCCCGGCGGGCCTCGGCAACGGACGGCGCCGTCTTCTTTTCTCCGCGCCCGCCGACACCGTGCGAACCCTGCCAGGTACCGACCGCGCACAGTCCGGGACCTGTGGGTGTGCGCCGTGGACTTCCAGGTTCTCGATACGGGCATCCGCCGTCAGGCCTGACCGGCGCCTCACGCGCGCGCAAGACGTGCTGCCACATCCGCGACCACTTCGACCTCCCGGGCCACGAGGTAGAAGTGATCCCCGGGGAACGGGCACAGCTCGAAGGAGCCCGGGGCAGCGAGGCCGGACCAGGCGAGGACCCCGTCGAGCACGCAACTCGGATCGTCCTGGCCGACGTACGCGGTGATCGGCGCCTTGACCGGAGCCGGATTCGGGGGGTGGTAGCCCTCGAGCAGCCGGTAGTCCGAACGGAGGGCGGGCAGCAGCAGGTCACGCAACTCCGGGATGTCGTAGGCCTCCGAGTGCAGGTCTCCGAGGTGCCGGACATGGGTGATCAGGGTCTCGTCGTCGGCGTCGTGCAGCGCAACGTGTTCGGCCCACTGGGGGGCTTCGTGTGCGGAGACCAGCAGGTGCTCGGGGACGATGCCGCGGGCCTCCAGCCGCAGGGCCACCTCGTAGGCGACGCAGGCGCCCATGCTGTGCCCGAAAAGCGCGAGCGGCCGGTCGAGCCAGGGCCGCAGTGCGTCCTCGATCGTGTCGGCCAGGGTGGCCATGTCCTCGATGCAGGCTTCCGCGAGCCGGTCCTGGCGGCCGGGGTACCGCACGGCGAGCACCTCGACGTCCGCCGGCAGCAGCGCGGGCCAACCGTGGAACAGCTGTGCCGTGCCGCCGGCGTGCGGGAAACACACCAGTCGGAGCCTGGGGTCCGCCGCACGCCGGTGGACACGGAACCACTTCTTCGCGTCGGTCGCCGTCATCGCTGACGGATCCCGCGCAGGCGCAGGGAGTCGAGCTTGGAGAGAAGGGCGGGAAGCTGCTCCACCGCCCTCATGGACACGTTTGCAGTCTGCACGGTGTGGCGCAGGCGATCGGTCACGACGAGTTTGTAGGCACCGCCTACCTGGATGAGTTCCGCGGAATACAGGGGGGTTCCGGTCGCAGACATCTGACCTGTCTCCATCAGGGTGTCGTCTTTGTGTCGCCTTCTTCGGCCGTTCCTTCCACGCCTCCGTCTGCTTCTTTTCGACGGTATCGGTGAACAGGTGATGCCCGCTTGCCTGAGCGAAATGGTGAACGCGTCGGCATGCACCGGTGTTCAAACCTGGCGGTCGCATTCGCGAGGCCGGGCCGACGAGCCGCCGCTGTGCCCGCCGAAGACTCCATGGGGCACAGTGATGTGTTTCACGGACGGGCATACTCTGGCCGGGACTTGGAAGCCTCGACCGGTTACGCAGACGAAGGTGTGGCGCGGAGGAAAGTCGGCCGGCGGACTCAGCGCGCCTTGGCGGCGACCGAACCGGCAGCGCTACGGGCCTTGCCGACGGACTTGCCCTGACCGCCGGTCTGTCCCTCGTGGGCCTCTACGGCCGCGGGCGCCGACCTGGCGGCCGCTCCGGCCCGGCCCGCGGTGCCGTCCTCCGGGGCGTCGACGCCGTGCCCGGCTCCTTGTGTCGTCTGGGCTGCACGCACTTCAGCGGTCGCCTCGGCAGCGAGATCCTGGATTCCCTCGCCGGCTTCGTGGACGGCCCGCTTGACTTCGATTCCCAGGCCCACCGACGCTTTGACGAGTCCTCGCACCAAGGGCTTGCCCACCCTCTTCACCAGGGATGCGGTGATCAGACCGATCAGGAAAGGAGGTACTACAGGCGGCATGGCACAACATCCTTCTCTTCTGTCGAGGAGATGATGATTGAAAACACAACGGTGAAGTGAACGGGAGAAAATTCGACGAGATGGACGCACTCCGCATCAGCGGATCCGCACCCTCCATCACAGAGAGTATCCGAGGCCGAGCAAGCGGCTACGAATTCCCCGTGGCCTTCACTCATTCAAGTAGAGCGGCCTTCCCCAGGAAGCCTGTTCGAGCCGTTCAACAGCCGGAACCCGCGGTCAGCCGTCTTCTTCGGGTGGCCCCTCTCATCGCTGCTGACGGCCGGACGCCCCGTGCAGTTCTCTCTCCACCCGTCGGTGCAGGGCGGGAAACGGCAGCGTGCCGCCGGCCAGCACGGTCTCGTGAAAGGCGCGCACGTCGAACGCGGCGCCGGCGCCGCGTTCGCACGCTGCCCGCAATGCCGTGAACTCCGCATGACCCGCCCGGTATGTCAGCGCCTGCCCCGGCAGATCGGTCGCGTAGCGCAACAACTCGGTCGTGATCTGTCCTTCGGACTCGGCTGCCGCGTGGGCGCGCATGAAGGTGCGCGCCTCCTCCAGTGTCATCGTCCCGAGGTTGAGGCCGGTGTCGACGACGAGGCGCTGCGCGGTGAACCGTTCATGGGCCAGTCGTCCGTACGCGTCCCACGGGTCGTCGTACAGCCCCATCTCCCAGGCGAGCCCTGCCGCGTACTCCGCCCATCCCTCCTCGAACCCGCTGAAGGCCGCCAGCTCGCGTCGCAGGTCGGGCAGCGCAGTGTTCTCGGCCTGGCGTGCGAGGTGGAAGTGATGTCCGGGCGACAGCTCGTGGTAGATGAGCGCGGCTGCGCCGAGCAGTGACCGATGTGCCAGGTCCGAGGCGTTGTAGCGGTAGCGTCCCACCGGTTGTGTGGCGGTCGGCGGTTCGTAGTAGCCGAACGTCATCGACCCCTCCAGCGCCGGGTCAAGGCGGGCCACACCGTAGGGGGCGCGGGGCAGGACCGCGAACCAGCGCGGCAGCAGTGGCGTGAGGCGGTCGAGGTGTCCGCGGTAGCGGGCTTCGACCTCCTCCGGGGTGGCGGCGTACAGGCGCGGCTCGGTCGCGAGCCGTTCGTGGAACTCCGCCTCCGTCCCCGCGAAACCGAGCGTGTCGCGCATCTCCCGCATCCGCTCGCCGAGTTCACGGCAGTGCTCCCAGCCGAGTTCGTGGAGGCGTTCGGGTGGTGTGTCGCCGGACGTGTACGTCCTGACGAAGGCCCGGTATGCCGCCTCGCCTTCCGGGTAGCGGGCCCAGCCGACGGCCTGCGGCGCCCGCCGGAGGTAGTACGGGTCGCCCACGAGGGCGACGAGGCGGTCGAACGCCGGCTCCAGTTCGGTGGCCACGAGCCGCTCCACCGTGTCGCGCAGGTGACCCCGGCTCGCCGCGCCGAGCCGGGTGAGCCGCCCGGCGTCCGCCCGGACGTACCGTGCCGCCGACTCCCGCAGACGGGTGAGTGTGGTGTGGACGCCGGTCAGGGCCGGAGCATGGATGCGAAAGCCCCGCGCCGCCTGCCCGGCGACCTTGTCGCCGATCGTCGCGACACAGCGGGCCAGGTCCCGTACGAGGGTCACGTACCGGTCCGCGTCGGCTCGGTGCTCGAAGCGGAACGGGCGGAAGACGCTGTCACCGTACTGCTGGAGGCGGAAGAGCTGGTACGGCGTGGCGGTGGGGGTGAGCCAGTGGAAACGTCCCGCCTTCGCTTCCTGTTCGGCCAGCGCCCGAAGGAAGCCCGCCGTGTCGGCGGCGGGACCGGACAGTTCCGCCGGTCGCAGCGCACCCAGCCGGCTCAGCACCCCTGCCGCGAACCCGGCCCGCTCGTCGGCCTCCGCGGCGGACACCCCCGGCAGCGACTCGACCGGCAGCCCGCGGCGCGTGCGCAGCGATGGCTCGCGTGCGAGCAGGAAGTCCCAGTACGAGGTCGCGAGTCGGTCGATCTCGCGCGCCGTCGAGTCGTCCGGGGAGCCCCCTGGATTGATGACCATGTCGCCAGTGTGCGCCCTGAGGTGACGCTGCGTCAGCAACGAGGCCGTGGACCGCGCGTCGGGCGGTCTCACTCGGACGGGGGAAATTGTCCGGCGCGTTCGCGTCCGGCCCGGGAAAGCCCGGCCGACGCCGTCGATCGCGGTGGCACGATAAGCGCCATGCACCGCCGAACCGTGTCGTCTCCCAGGGCTCGGTCGGTCGTGGCGGCGGCCGCCGCCGTCGTGTCAGCCGTGCTGGCAGGTTGCGGCGGCGACGTGTCGTCGACGCGCACTCCTGTGTTCGTGGGCGGCACCGTCACGATCGCCACCGCCTCGGAGACCCCGAGCTTCAATCCGTACTCGCAGTTCGGTCTTTCACTGGCTCCTTATGCCTACGACTCACTGGTCGATGTGGCGCGGGACGGGCGTGTGGTGTCCGGTCTGGCCGAGAGATGGCAGGCCGGGGCCACTTCGGCGAGTTTCACCCTGCGCAAGGGGGTGACCTGCTCCGACGGCACGGCCCTGACGGCGTCCGGGGTGGCCCGGTCGCTGCGGTATGCCGGCGATCCCCGCAACCGGCTCGTCGGTGCCCGGGCCGCCCTGCCCGGTGTGCCGTTCACGGTGTCGGCCGACGACGCGGAGCGGACGGTGTCGTTGCGGACGGCATCGCCGTACAGCTTCATCGTGCGGACGATCGGTCTGCTGCCCGTCGTCTGCCCCGCCGGACTGGCGGATCCCGGCGCGCTGGACAGGAGATCGCAGGGCACCGGCCCGTACGTGCTGAGCGGCTACGCCTCGGGGGGTCCGTACCTCTTCACACGGCGCAAGGGTTACGCGTGGGGGCCGCGCGGAGCGGGCAACGCAGCTCCGGGGCAGCCGGAGCGGATTGTGGTGACGGTGGTTCCGCAGGAGTCCACCGTGGCGAATCTGCTGCTCACGGGCGGAGTGAACATCGCCATGGTGACCGGTCCGGACCGCGCGCGGCTGACCGGCCACGGTCTGGCGACCGCCCAGGTGCCGACCGTGGTGGGGCTGACCTTCTTCAACGAGCGATCCGACCGGCCCTTGAACGATCCGGTGCTGCGCCGGGCGCTGGTGGGGGCCCTGGACCGCAAGGGCCTCGCCAATGTGGCGATCGGCGGAGACGGTACGCCCGCGCGCGATCTCACCGCCCCGAACTCCCTCTGCTACTCCGACGTGGCCGCGGGGAACCTGCCCTCGCACAGCGCCGTGCGGGCCCTGCGTGCCGCGGGCTGGACGAAGAACGCGCGGGGCAGGCTGGTCAAGCAGGGCCGACCGCTGCGTCTGCGGCTGCTCAGCAGCGCCGACTTCGGCTCCACCCTTCCGTCGGTCGCCGAACTGATGGCCGTGACGTGGCAGGCGCTGGGCGTGGACGTCGACCTCGTCGGCGAGAGCCGCAACGCGGTGGTCCAGGCCATGTACGGAAGCGGCGACTTCGACGTCGTGGTCGGCAGCTCGCCGGGGCCGCAGCTGCCCGCGCAGCTCGTCCCGTACTTCTCCGGCCCGCCGTCGTCAGGAGGACTGAACTTCGCGCATGTCACCAACCCCGCCTACGACCGATTCGTCGCCCGAGCCTTGCGTTCGCCGGGCTCGGCCAGCTGCGGGGACTGGAACAGGGCCGCCGCGGCGCTTCTCCGCTCGGCCGACGTGCTGCCCGTCGCCGACGGCACGAGCACGATGTACGGCTACCGGACGACCTTCGCCGTCGCGCCCGGCGGCCGGATCGTACCGACCAGCATCCGCCTGCACCGATAGCCGTGGCGGACGCGCCGCACGGCCGCCCGCGAGTCGAGGAGGTTACCCATGACGACCGTGTCCGCGCGGCTCGGTGCCCCGGCCCGGCACCACCCGTGGGTGGTGTTCTGCTGCCGGCGCGCGGCACGGCTGGTCGTCTCGCTCTTCGTGGTCGTCACCGCTTCCTTCGCGATGATCCGGCTGATCCCCGGGGACCCGGTCCGGGCCGCGCTCGGCGTGGACGCCCCGCCGGACCTGGTGGCGGCGAAGCGGCACGAACTCGGTCTGGACCATAGCCTGCCGGAACAGTACTGGCAGCATCTCCCGCGGCTGGCCCACGGCGACCTCGGGGTCTCGCTGGTGACCGGCGAGCCGGTGGCCGACCTGGTCAGGGCACGCCTGCCGGCCACCCTGCTGCTCGCCGTCCTGACCTTCGCCTGCGTACTCGTCGTCGCCCTCCCAGGGGGGCTGCTCGCCGCGGTGTGGACACACGGAGGGCGACGCCCGCGGGCGGAACTGGCGTTCACCGCCACCACCTCGGTCCTGGCGGGCGTGCCGGACTTCGTCCTCGCGGCGGGTCTCACCGCGGGGCTGGCGGTCGCCCTGCGCATCCTTCCCGTCGCCGGCGACCTCGGTCCCAGGTCCTATGTGCTGCCCGTACTCGCGCTGGCGCTCGCTCCGACCGCGGTCCTGCTGCGGATCGTGCGGGTGGAGACGCTCAAGGTCCTCGCCACGGAATATCTGCGTGCCGCCCGCGCGAAACGGCTGCCCGCCGTCCGGCTCCACCTGCGCCACGTGGCACCGAACGCGCTGACCGCGTCGCTGACGTTCGCCGGGAATCTGTTGCCGGCCCTGATCGCGGGGACCGTACTGGTCGAGAAGGTGTTCGTCTGGCCGGGCATCGGTTCGGCGATGGCACAGTCCGTGGCCGCGCAGGACTACGCGGTCGTCGAGGCGTCGGTTCTGGTGCTCGGCTCGTCGGTCCTCGTGGTGAACTTCCTGGTCGATCTGGCACTCGCTCTGCTCGACCCCCGATCGGTCATCCGGAAGACGTGATCCGATGGCGCTGTCCTCCTCTTCCCCGTCCTCGCCGTGTGCCGCCCACGGCCGGTCTCGCGCGTCCCGGTCGAACTGGGCCACCCCCATGGGCGTGATCACCCTGGTGATGCTCGGGTCGCTCGCCGTACTGGCCGTCGCCGGGGCGGTGCTGTGGGGGCAGCAGGCCGACCGGCCGGACCCGTCGGCGGTGCTGCGCGGGCCCACCACGGGTCATCTGCTCGGCACGGACCGTCTCGGCCGCGACCTGCTCGCCCGGCTGCTCTCGGCGACCTGGCCCTCCCTGCTGCCGGCCATCGCGGCCACGCTCCTCGGGGCGGCCGCCGGCATCACGCTCGGCGCGCTCACCGCCGTAGTGGGCGGGCGCGCCGCCCGCCTGCTGGGGGCCCTGATCAACCTTCTGTTGGCCTTCCCCGCGCTCCTCGTCGCTATGTTCCTCGCAGCCCTCTTCGGGGCGGGCGCGGGCGGTGCGGTGTTCGCACTCGCCGTCGCCTCCGCACCGGGCTTCGCGCGGATCACGCAGACCCTTGCCGCCCAGGTGGCCGGGACCGACTTCATGGCCGCGGCGCGCGTGCTGGGCCTGCGCCGCCACCGGCTCCTGCTGCGCCATGTCCTGCCCCACATCGCCGAACCGCTGATGCTCAACACCACGGTCGCCGTGGGCTCGGCACTCGTGGCGCTGTCGGGACTGAGCTTCCTCGGACTGGGGGTGCAGCCCCCGTCGTACGACTGGGGACTCCTGCTGAGCCAGGGGCTGGACCGCATCTACACCGAACCTCTGCCCGCCGTGGCGCCCGGCATCGCCATCGTCTACGCCGCCGTCGCGTTCCAGCTGCTCGGCGAGATGCTGGCCGGAGCCGCCGTACGGCAAGCCCGCCCGCACCCGGGGGAAGAGCCCGTGACACACCCTGCGCGCGCCGACCGCCCGGCATCCGTGGGCCACGTGCTGGAGGTGGAGGATCTGCGGGTCGTCCTTCCCACTGCGGACGGGGTGGTCCGGCCCGTCCGCGGTGTCACCCTCACCCTGCAGCGTGGTGAGATGGTCGGCCTGGTCGGCGAGTCCGGTTCCGGCAAGTCGCTGACGGCGCTCGCCATCGCCGACCTGCTGCCGGACGACGCCCGCGCGACCTGGGGTACGCACCGGTTCCTCGGTGCGGACGCCGAGTCGCTGACCCGCGAGGAGCGACGCAGGCAACTGGCGACGGGAATGGCGTTGATCTTCCAGAACCCGGCCTCGGCCTTCAACCCGTCGCTGCGCATCGGAACACAGATGACGGAGGCCGTGCGCACACACCGTGGCACCCCTCGTGCCGAGGCCGTCGAGCAGGCGCTGGCCCGGCTTCAGATGGTCGCGCTGCCCGCCGGGCGCCGGTTGCTCCGGTCCCGCCCCTTCCAGCTCTCCGGCGGTCAGCGCCAGCGAGTGGCGATCGCCGCGGCTTCGATGTTGCGCCCCGACCTCATCATCGCGGACGAACCGACGACAGCCCTGGACGTCACCGTGCAGCGGCAGATCATGGACCTGCTCCGCCGGGTCCGGCACGACGACGCCACGGCGATCCTCTTCATCAGCCACGACATCGCCCTGGTGGCCGATGCCTGTGACCGGGTTCTGGTCATGTACGGGGGAACGATCGTGGAGAACCTTCCTGCCCATGAGCTGGCGGTCGGCGCACGGCATCCGTACACGCGGATGCTCGTCGCCTCGGTCCCGGACCTGGCCGCGGAGCGTGACCGTCCCCTGCGCACCATCGAGGGAGAGCCGCCCGATCCGTACGGTTCGGCCCCGGGGTGCCCGTTCCATGACCGCTGTCCGCATCGGCTGGACCGGTGCGCGGTGGTGAGCCCGGTGTTGTCCCCGCTCGGCCCGGGGCACGAGGTCGCCTGCTGGCAGCCGCTGCCCGCGGCACCGTCCCGCGAGCGGCGTGAGACCGAGGAGGCGCAGAAGTGAGCACAGGGTCGGGGCTGGCGCTGTACGACGTCACCGTTCGCCATCACGGACCGCTCGGGCCGATCACGGCAGTGGACGGCGTGTCGCTGGATGTTCCCCAGGGCACGACGGTCGGCCTGGTGGGCGAGTCCGGGTCGGGAAAGTCCACTCTGGCACGAGCGGTCGTCGGGCTGGACCCCCCGTGCGCCGGGCGGATCACCGTCGGAGGGCGGGAGTACGGTGGGCGCCGGGTGGCCGACCGGCGCCGGCTGGGGCAACAGGTCCAACTGGTGTTCCAGGACCCGGACACGGCACTGGACCCCCGTATGACGGTCCGTCAGTCGCTCGCCGAATCGGCCGGGGCCTTCGTCCGGCTGGACCGCCGTAGCCGCGAACAGCGCGTCGGCGGACTGCTGGAACTCGTCGGTCTCGACGCCGGCTGCGCCGACCGGCTGCCGCGGCAGCTCTCGGGCGGCCAGCGCCAACGCGTCGCCGTCGCCCGCGCGCTCGCCGTCGATCCGGCGGTGCTCATCGCCGACGAGGTCACCTCGGCTCTCGACGTGTCGGTCCGGGCGGCGCTGCTCACCATGCTCCGGGATCTGCAGCGACGCATGGGCTACGCCATGCTGTTCATCAGCCATGACCTCGCCGCCGTCCGCCATGTGTCGGACGCCGTCGCCGTGATGTACCTCGGTCGGATCGTGGAGATCGCCTCCACCGAGAGCCTGCTGCGCGGCCCACGGCATCCCTACACCCGAACGCTGCTGTCCGCCGTGCCGAGTCTGCACGCCGGGAGACGCCCGGCCGGGGAACCCCTTCTTGCCGGTGAGGTGCCCGACCCCGCGTCGCCGCCGACCGGATGCCGCTTCCATCCCCGCTGCCCCGTCGGACCGGACCGACATCCCGGACGGGACGTCTGCGCCGCACGGGACCCGCAGCTGGACGCGGCCGGTCAGCCGCATCGCGCCGCCTGCCACTTCCCGTACCGCACCGACGACCACCCGCCCCAGGCCTGTCGCGTTCCCCCGGACGCGAACGGTGACCGGACTCCGCGAACCCCCGAGGACCTGCCGTCATGACAGCCGGGGAAGCGGACACGCCTCCGTCCGGCGCGGACGCGGTCGTCGTGGGGGCCGGTGTGATCGGTGCCGCGGTGGCACTGGAACTGGCGCGCACCGGTCGGCGCGTCGTGGTCGTCGACAAGTCCGGCGGCGTCGGCCACGGATCCACCAGCGCGTCGAGCGCGATCATCCGTTTCAACTACTCGACCTGGGGCGGTGTCGCCACCGCATGGGAATCCCAGCACTGCTGGGCAGGCTGGGCGGAGCACCTGGGCACCGTGCGCGGCCCCGGCCTGGCGGCGTTCCGGCGGACCGGAGCGGTACTCCTCGACGCACCGGGCTCCGGGACGTCGGAGGTCGTCGCGCTGTTCGAGCGTGCCGGTGTGCCGTACGAGCGCTGGGACGCCGCGACGCTGCGCAGCCGGATCCCCGGTATCGACGCGGGACGCTACGGGCCTCCCAGGTCCCTGCTCGACGATGCCTTCTTCTCCGGCCCGGAAGGAGAGCTCGGCGCACTGTTCACCCCCGACGCGGGCTTCGTCGACGATGCCCGGCTCGCGGCACAGAATCTCGCGGACGCGGCGGCCCGCATCGGGGTGCGTTTCCTCTTCCGGCGCGCGGTCGTCGGTGTGCTGCGCGGCGAGGACCGTGTGGCGGGCGTCCGGCTCGCCGACGGCACCGCGATCACGGCACCCGTGGTGGTCAACGCCGCCGGGCCCTGGTCGGGCGGGTTCAACCGGACGGCCGGGGTCGGGGCCGAGTTCACCGTGGGAGTGCGCCCGCTGCGCCAGGAGGTCCATCAGGTGGCCGCGCCGGTCCGTCAGGGCGACGGGACCGCCTCGGGCCCGGGCGGCACCGGGACCACGTCCGGCCCGATCGTGGCCGATGTCGACCTCGGGACCTATCTGCGCCCCTCCGGCGGACACCTCCTCATCGGCAGTATGCTGCCCGCCTGCGACCCCAGGGAGTGGCTCGACGATCCCGACGAGTGCAACCCGCACCCGACGCCCGCCCGGTTCGAGACCCAGGTGACCAGGGCAGCACGCCGATTCCCGCTCCTCGGCGTTCCGAACCGGCCGACCGGCATCGCCGGTGTCTACGACGCCGCCGACGACTGGTCCCCCATCTACGACCACACCGATCTGGCCGGCTTCTACGTCGCCATGGGCACGAGCGGCAACCAGTTCAAGAACGCTCCCCTGGCGGGCCGGTTCCTCGCCACCCTGGTCGACCGTGTCGAGGCCGGCCACGACCACGACCGCGATCCGCTGCGGTACACGGGGGAACACACCGGCGTCGTCGTCGACCTGGGTGCTTTCTCCCGCAGACGGTCCCTGGCCGACGGTGCCGCCTCTCGAACCGTCATGGGCTGACGTTCAACGTGTGCATGAGTCCGCGGAACGGTGTCGGAGGAGCGCGTATGACATTCCCGGACACGAGCGCCCGTTCACGGGGCCGGTGCCGTCCGGCAGTTCATGTGCCGGACGGCACCCGCCTCGTGAAGCCGGAAGTGGTCTACCAGCGGCCGCGTGCCGACGCCGAGCCGAGCTTGGAACTCAGCACCGACAGGAAGGCCGGGAGCCTGGCCACCGCGGATTCGGGAACCGTGGTGACCTGGACCGTGTCCCGCACCACGTCCTGCACCACGAGTTTGTAGGTGCCGTCTTCCCGGACGAGTTCGGCGGCGTAGAGCAGTGTTTCCACCAGAGGTCCTTCGGTCGTGTCGTGCGACGGGGTCAGGCGCCGTTGAGCCAGGCGTTCCAGGCCTCGGTGGCCGGCTTTTCGTCCGCGTCCTCGGCGAACAGGTGGTGGCCCAGCCAGATCGGCCAGTTCCAGGAACTGCCGTTGAAGAACCGGTACAGCGCGTCCAGGCCTCGCAGGCCGACGAAGTCGGGGCTCAGCCAGTCCACGACCACCTCCGTCGAGCCGCCGTGCGTACCCGGGAGGTCGAGCGACAGCCGGTCGCCGACGGCCGCGTCGTCGTCGAGGCCGAGGCGCCGGCGCAGGGCGGCGAAGTCGGCGGGGTCTTCGGTGCACTCGCCACGGGCGGCCTTGACGTAGACGGCGGGGCGGCCGGCGAAGTGCCTCAGGTACTCGGGGAGGGAGTGCTGGTAGAAGTCGACGTGCTTCTCGGCCGCGTCCGCCTTGGTGTCCCAGTTCCAGGTGTCGTCGACGACGCCCGTGTGCACCCAGTGGATTCCCATCCGCAGGTGGCTCGTGCCGCCGTCGGCCGGCTCGATGCGGTAGGTGAGCGTGTTGGAGAACCCGCCGTCCTGGGTCGCCCGAACCGCGAAGTGGTGCGGCGGCTCCCACGCCACGACGGTGCTGTCGCCGCGCGTGGCCTTTCCGCCGACGCGCGGCTCGACCTCCATCGGGTACAGCCAGCCGAGGTTGCCGGCGCCGGTGGCGACCGCGTCCCAGACCTGTTCGGGCGTGGCGGGCAGGTCCTGTTCCCGGCGGACCTCGAGCTCTCGGGCCATGGTCACTTCTCCTTCGTCGTCGTTCATGGGTCAGTAGGTGAGCGGAAGCGCGGTGAGCCGCCGTTGCAGCGGGTTGGGCCGCCAGTCGAGGACCGCGCCGTCGGCCAGCCGCAAGTGCGGGAGCCGACGGACCAGCGTGCCGACGGCCACCTCCGCCTGGAGCTTGGCCAGCGGGCCGCCGAGGCAGAAGTGCGGGCCGTTGCCGAAGCTGAGGTGCCGGTTGCCGGGGCGGGTCAGGTCGAGGCGGTCGGCGTCCTCGAAACGCTCGGGATCACGGTTGGTCGCCGCGAGGAACAGATACACCAGCTCACCCTCGCGCAGCGTCTGCCCGCCGATCTCGACGTCTTCGGCTACGACCCGGACGATCGCCTGGGTCGGCGTGTCGTAGCGGGCGAGTTCCTCGACGGCCGTGCGGACCAGCGCCGGGTCGGCGCGCAGCCGGGCCAGTTGGTCGGGGTGGCGCAGCAGGGCGAGCATGCCGTTGCCGACCAGGTGGGTGGTGGTCTCGTCGCCAGCGGTGATCAGGACGAAGCAGGTGGACAGCAGCTCGGAGTCGGTGAGCCGGTCGTCCTGCGCCTGGGTGGCGACCAAGGCGCTGATGAGGTCGTCGCCGGGGTCGGCCCGGCGGCGGCGAACGAGCCGGGCGAGGTACTCCTCGTACTGCTCGATCGCCGCCTCGGACTTGTCGATGTCCTCGCTGAGTCGGCCGAAGCGGTGGAACCAGGTCTTGACCTGCGGGAGGTCCTCGGGCGGGATGCCGAAGAGCTCGCAGACGACGGACAGCGGCAGCGGGGAGGCGACCGCCTCGATCAGGTCCATGGCCGGGCCGGCGGCGACCGCCTCGTCGATGAGCCGGTCGACGATCCGCTGGATGCCGTCGCGCAGGGCTTCGACGCGCCGGGCGGTGAAAGCCCGGTTGGCCAGCTTGCGCAGTCTGGCGTGGTCCGGCGGGTCGGTGTTGCTCATCACCCGGCCGAGCCGGTCGGTGAGCCGGCTGAAGGCCTTGAGGTCGCCGCCGAGCGCGCTGTAGGCGCGGGTCATCCGGTCCCGGTCGCTGGACAGCCGCAAGTCGCTCAGGGCCGCCTCGACGTCGGCGTACCGGGTGAGGTACCAGATGCCCTGGGCGCTGCGGTGGACCGGGTCCTCGCGGCGCATGCGGGCGTAGAACGGGTACGGGTCCCGGCGGGCCTCGGGCGTGAGCAGGGCCGCGGCGAGGTCGTCGGACCGGGCGAGGCCCGCGCTGTCGCGGGCCTCGTCGGTGGTTTCGGTCAGGTTCACTGCGAGCCGCGCTACCGCTGGGCGTTCATGGCGTCGGCGAGGCTCTTGGGCCGCATGTCGGTCCAGGACCGCTCGACGTACTCCAGGCAGGCGGCATGGGTGTCGGGTCCGTGGGCGACGCTCCAGCCGTCGGGGACGTCCGCGAACTGCGGCCACAGCGAGTGCTGGTTCTCGTCGTTGACGAGCACGAGGAAGGTGCCGTCCTGGTCCTCGAACGGGTTGGTCATGGGTCAGTCCTCCTGGTGGGAAAGGGTGGTGTCACCGGTGGCCTCGGCGAGGCGGGCGGCCAGGATCGGTCCGATCTGGGCCAGCGAGCCGGCTTCGGTCATCCGGTTGTGCCGGGTGGTGATCTCGTGTGATTCGATCCGGCCCGCGATGTACGGACGCCAGGTCGCGGGCCCGGCGTCGTCCCCGCCGCGGTCGATCGTCGAGTTGAACAGCAGCAGGTCGCCGTCGAACCCGGCGGGGACGAAGTCGACCGCCAGCTTCGCGTTGTTGATCATGATGTGGACGATGACCTCGATCTGCTGCTCCGTCAGGCCCTGCAGCGCGCTGCCCCGCCGGTTCAGGACCTCGGCGACCTCGCTGTAGGTCAGCTCCCGGTCGCCCAGCTCGTCCGGGTCGACGTCGAGCACACCGACGAGCACGTCCCGCTCGGTGGGCACGGGCATCTCCTCGAACTGCACGTCCTTCACCGGGTAGGCGTCGAGGACGGCCAGCAGCGCGGTCCGCTCGCCGCGCGCCTGGAGCTCGCAGGCGAGCGCGTGGGCGATCAGCCCGCCGGCGGACCAGCCCAGCAGCAGGTACGGGCCCTCGGGCTGGATCTTGCGGATCTGGTCGGCGTAGTCGGCCGCCATCTCCTCGAAGGACGTCGGCAGGGGTTCGGGGCGGCCGAGGCCGCGTGCCTGGATCGCGTAGACCGGGTGCTGGGGACCGATGTGGTTCAGGAGCCCGCTGTACGACCAGCTGATGCCGCCGCCGGGGTGGATGCAGAACAGCGGCGTGCTGGTCCCGGTCGAACGCAGCGGCAGCACCACGTCCAACGCGTCGTCGGGGTCGTCCATGACCAGGCGCTCGGTGAGACCGGCCACGGTCGGCGCCTCGAACAGCATGCGCAGGCCCAGCTCCAGGCCGAGGGTCTCGCGGACGCGGGAGGCCAGGCGGGCGGCCAGCAGCGAGTGCCCGCCCAGATCGAAGAAGTTGTCGTCGATGTGCACCTGTTCCCGGCCGAGGACCTCGGCGAAGAGGCCGCACAGCAGCTGCTCCCGCGGCGTCCGGGGGCCGCGTCCGGTGCCCTGCGCCCCGTACTCGGGGGCGGGCAGGGCGGCCCGGTCCAGCTTGCCGTTGGCGGTCAACGGCAGCGTGTCCAGGGTGACGAACGCCGACGGCACCATGTAATCGGGCAGTTCACGGCGCAGTCGCCCGGAGAGCTCGCCCGCCTCGGGCGTGCCCTCGGGGCCGGGCACCAGGTAGGCGACGAGCCGCTTGTCGCCGGGCCGGTCCTCGCGGGCGACGACGGCCGCCTGGGCGACGCCCGGGCAGCTCGCGAGGATCGCCTCGATCTCGCCGGGCTCGATCCGCAGGCCGCGGAGCTTGACCTGATGGTCGGTCCGTCCGGCGAACTCCAGTGTGCCTCCCCCAGCCTCCGGCCGGGGGTGCCCCCATGCCGGCCACCACGCCAGGTCGCCGGTGCGGTACATCCGGCTCCCGGGCGGCCCGTACGGGTCGGCGGTGAAGCGCTCCGCCGTCAGACCGGGTCGGCCGAGGTAGCCGCGGGCCACGCCCGTCCCCGCGAGGTACAGCTCGCCGACCAGGCCCGTGGGCACCGGCCGCAGGCGGTCGTCGAGGACGTAGGCACGCATGTTCGCCATCGGTCCGCCGATCGGCACGGTCGCGGCGTTCTCGGGGAGGCTGTGCACCGGGTGGCAGGTGGCCAGGGTCGTGGCCTCGGTGGGCCCGTAGCCGTTGACCACCTCGATGCCCGGGCAGACTTCCAGCACCCGGGCGACGGCGGCCGGGGAGACCACGTCACCGCCGGTCCACACCTCGCGCACCCCCGCGAGCAGGGCCGGCCGCTCCTCGGCGACCAGGCGGAACAGGCCGGCCGTCAGCCACAGTCCGGTCACCCCGTGCGTGCTGATCGTGTGCTGCAGCAGGTCGAGGTCGAGCCGCTCGGGCGGTGCGACCACGACCCGGCCACCGCTCAGCAGCGGCACCCACAGCTCGTAGGTCGAGAGGTCGAAGGCGGTCGGGGAGTGCATCAGCACCCGCTCGTGTCCGCCGCCGTGGTACTCCGGGGTGAGCGCGAGGCCCACCACATCGCGGTGGGTGACGGCCACGCCCTTCGGCCGGCCGGTCGAGCCGGAGGTGTACATCACGTAAGCCAACTGCCGCTGATCGCAGCGTACTTCGATGTCGGACGAGTCGGGCTCGCCCTCGATCAACGCGGTCAGCACGTCCTCGGTGAGCACCAGCGCGGCCCCGGCCTCCTGGAGGATCAGGTCGATCCGGGACTGCGGGAAGCGCGAGTCGAGGGGCGCGTAGGCGCCGCCCGCCTTGATGATCGCCAGGAGCGCCACGACGAGGTCCGCCGAGCGGTCCAGCAGCACCGCGACCGGTGTCTCCGGTCGTACGCCCTGACGGATCAGTGCCCGTGCGAGGCGGTTGGACCGCAGGTCGAGTTCCCGGTAGGTCAGCTCGGTGGCGCCCGCCACGACGGCCACCGCGTCCGGGGTGGCGCGCACCTGGCGCGCGAACAGCTCCGGCAGCGCGGCCTCGGGCAGCTCGACCGCGGCGCCGGTGGACTCGGACAGCAGCCGGCGGCGTTCCTCGCTGCACATGATGTCGATCCGGCTGATCGGCCGGCCGGGGTCGGTGACTGCCGCGCGCAGCAGCCGTGCCCAGCGCTCGAACAACAGCTCCACGGTGGCCGGTTCGAACAGGTCGGTGGCGTACTCCACCGCGCCGACCAGGCCGTCGGGGCCGCCGTCCGGGCGGAACTGCTCGGCCAGGCTGAACGTCAGGTCGACCCGCGAGGTCCCGGTCGACGCCTCCAGGTGGCCGGTCGACAGGCCCGGCAGCGCGAACTCGCCCACCGGCGCGTTCTGCAGGGCCAGCATGATCTGGAACAGCGGGTGGTGCGACAGCGAACGGGCCGGATTGACCACCTCGACCAGGTACTCGAACGGCACGTCCTGGTGGTCGTAGGCGGCGAGCGCCTTCTGCCGCACCCGGTCGAGCAGTTCGGCGAAGCCGGGGTCGCCACTCGTGTCGGTGCGCAGCACCAGAGTGTTGACGAAGAAGCCGACGAGGTCGTCCAGCGCCTGGTCGGTACGGCCGGCGATCGGGCTGCCGATCGGGATGTCCGTACCGGCACCGAGCCGGGTGAGCAGCGCGGCGAGGCCGGCCTGGAGCACCATGAACATGCTGGCGCCGCGCGCGGCGGCCAGGTCCCGCAGTGCCTGGTGCAGTTCGGGGTCCAGCCGGACCACGACCCGGCTGCCCAGCTGAGAGGCCACCGGCGGCCGGGGCCGGTCGGCGGGGAGCTGCACCTGCTGCGGAATGTCCGCCAGCTCGTCCTTCCAGTAGGCCAGTTGCCGGGCGAACAGGCTGTCCGGGTCGGCGGTGTCGCCGAGCAGGTCGCGTTGCCAGCAGGTGTAGTCGGCGTACTGCACCGGCAGCGGGGCCCACTGCGGCTCCTCGCCACGGCAGCGCGCCGTGTAGGCGGCCGCGAGGTCGCCGGAGAGCGGCCCCATCGACCAGCCGTCGGCGGCGATGTGGTGGACCACGACCAGCAGCACGTGCCGGTCGGGCGCGAGCGCGTACAGCTCCGCCCGGACCGGCGGCTCCGCCGCCAGGTCGAAGCCTCGCCGGGCCGTCTGCGCCAGCCGCTCGGCCAGCCGGCTCTCGTCGAGCTCGACCACCGGCAGCTCCGGGTGCGCCTGTGAAGCGCTCAGCACGACCTGGTACGGCACACCGTCCGTCTCGCGGAAGACCGTCCGCAGGCTCTCGTGCCGGGCGATCACGTCCGCGAGCGCGGCGTGCAGGGCCGGGCGGTCGAGTTCGCCGGTCAGGCTCAGCGCGAGCGGCATGTTGTAGGTGGCGCTCGGCCCGTCCATCCGGTGCAGGAACCACAGGCGGCGTTGGGCGAAGGACAGCTCCACGCTCCCCCAGCCTTCGGCCGGGGGTGCCCCCATGGGTCGCGGCCGGGCGGTCAGCGTGGGCCGCGCCGTGCCGGAGCCGTCGAGGCGGGCCGCCAGTCCGGCCACGGTCGGCGTCTCGAACAGCGTCCGGACTTCGAGCTCCGCGCCGAGGGTCGCCCGGACGCGGGAGGCCAGGCGGGTCGCCAGCAGTGAGTGTCCGCCCAGGTCGAAGAAGCTGTCCTCGACGCCGACCTGGGCCAGGCCGAGCACCTCGGCGAACAGCTCGGCGAGGAGCTGTTCCTGCGGGGTGCGCGGCGCCCGCCCGGCTCCGGCCGGGCCCAGGTCGGGCGCGGGCAGCGCGCGGCGGTCGAGCTTGCCGCTGGCCGTCAGCGGCAAGGTCTCCAGCGCCACGAACGCCGACGGGATCAGGTAGTCGGGCAGTCGCCCGCGCAGCCATTCGCGGAGTTCGCCGATGAGGGCGCCGGTGTCCCGGCTGCCGGTCGGGCGGTTGGTCAGCGACGACAGCGGCCTGCTGGTGGTCCGGGCCGACCGGTACGGCTCGACCGGGGAGCCGTGATGCGCCCACGGGTCGGCGAAGACGACGTCCAAGGCGTCGGCCACGGTAGCCGACCAGGTGACGCCCACCCAGCGGTCGAACTCCAGCCCGATGGCCCGGAAATCCTCCGGGTCCGGGAGTTCGCTCTCTTCCGGGCCGTGCAGCCGCTCCAGCAGCTCGGCAAGCGAGCCGTCGCCGTTCTGCACCGCCCGGGAAAGGGCGGCCTCGCGCAGCACCCGACGGTTCGGCACTCCGGTGATCCGCAGCACGTCAGCGGGCGGCTGGGCGAGGAGTTCGCGCAGCTCGGCCGGTCCCGCGAGCCGGCGTCCCCACTCCAGCTCGACCGTCTGGCCCGGGGCCGCCGGAACAACGGGGGCCTTGTGCAACGTCACGTCGTAGCGGTAGCGGGTCAGTTCGTTGTGGTGGCGGCCGCGCTTGACCTCCACGGCCACCGCGCCGATGTCCGTGCCGTGCTCCCGCAGGACGGTGAAGAAGTCCGGGTCGATCAGGAGTTCCTTCTCCACTCTGACGGCCTGCTCCACCGCGCGGCGCACCGCTGCGAGGTCGCCGTCGGCATCGGTGCGGTGCAGTTGGACCGCGGTGGCCAGCGGGCGCAGCAGCCGCAGGTTGCGGACGTCGCCGACGAAGAGCGTGCCGCCGGGGGCGAGCAGCCGCATCAGCTTCCCGATCACGTCAGCGAGGTAGTCGGCGGACGGGAAGTACTGCACCACCGAGTTGATCACGATGGTGTCGAACCGCCCGGCCGGCAGGCCGTCGGTGTCGTGCGCCGGGCGGGTCTGCAGCACCACACGCTCGGCCAGGTCGTCCTGCCGGGCGACCTGCGCGGTCAGCGCGTCGACCGCCGTGGCGGAGAAGTCCGTCGCCCAATAGGTCTCGCAGTGCGGTGCGATCTGCGAGAGCAGCAATCCGGTGCCGACGCCGACCTCCAGCACCCGCCGGGGGCGCAGGGCCAGGATGCGGGTCACGGTGGCGTCCCGCCATTCCCGCATCTGCTCGACAGGGATCGGACTCGCGTCGTAGCTGCTGTTCCAGCCGACGAAGTTCTGGCCGAAGTCGGCTTCCTCAGGGGTGATGGGCAGGGCGTCGTAGATGTCCTGCCACTCGCCCACGTGATCCGCTTCCAGGCCACTGTCCCGGGCCTCGTCCTGGTGCGGCACGACATAGCCGACGAGCCGGTCGTCCTGGGCGAGGACGGCGGCCCGGGCGACGGCGGGGTGCTCGGCCAGGGCCGCCTCGACCTCGCCGGGCTCGACCCGGAAGCCGCGCACCTTCACCTGGTCGTCGGCACGGCCGACATACTCCAGCTGGCCTCCCCCAGCCTCCGGCCGGGGGTGCCCCCAGCCCAGCCAGCGCACCAGGTCTCCGGTGCGGTACATGCGCTCACCGGCCCCGAACGGGCAGGCGACGAACCGTCCGGCCGTCAGGCCCGGCCGGTTCAGGTAGCCGCGCGCCAGCCCCGCGCCCGCGACGTACAGCTCCCCAGCCACACCCGCCGGCACCGGCCGCAGCCGCTCGTCCAGCACGTACACCCGGGCATTGGCGATCGGACGGCCGATCGGCGGCACGCCCGCCCCCGGGGACAGCGGGTCGCTCATCGTCGCGCACACCGTGGTCTCGGTCGGACCGTACGCGTTGACCATCCGGCGCCCGGACGCCCAGCGGTCCACCAGCTCCGGCGGGCACGCCTCACCCGCCACCACCAGTGTCGACACATGCACCGAGCCGTCCGGCACGGCGGCGAGGACTGACGGGGGCACGGTCACGTGGGTGACCGCGAGGTCGCGGTCGGTCAGCGCGGCAACCGGGTCCGCCGTCGGGGGCAGCACCAGGGCCGCGCCGCGCAGCAGGGCGGTGTAGATCTCCGACACCGAGGCGTCGAAGCTGGGCGAGGCGAACTGGAGCACCCGGCTGCCGGGTTCGATCGCGAAGCGCTCGATCTGTCCGGCGACCAAGCTCGCGACGCCGCCGTGGCCGACCACGACGCCCTTGGGGCGGCCGGTCGAGCCCGAGGTGTAGATCACGTAGGCCGGATGCCGGACGTCGAGCGCGACCACGGGGTCGGTCTCCGGCCATGCGGACACCTCGGTCACCAGCGCCGGGTCGTCGACCATCAGTGCCGGCCGGGCGTCCGCCATCATGTACGCGATCCGCGCCTGCGGGTACGCCGGATCCACGGGCAGGTACGCGGCCCCGGCCTTCAACACGCCCAGGACGGCCACCACGGACTCCACCGAGCGCGGCAGGGCCACGGCCACGGTCTGCTCCGGGCCGACGCCCCGGGCGATCAGTGCATGCGCGAACCGGTTCGCCCGTGCATTCAGCTGCCGATACGTCAACTCGGCATCGCCACACACCAGCGCGACCGCGTCCGGTGTCGCCGCCACCTGCGCCGCGAACGCCTGCGGCACCGGGACGGCATCCACCTCCCGGGCGGTCGCGTTGCCCC
This sequence comes from Streptomyces sannanensis, assembly GCF_039536205.1. Classification (GTDB taxonomy): domain Bacteria; phylum Actinomycetota; class Actinomycetes; order Streptomycetales; family Streptomycetaceae; genus Streptomyces; species Streptomyces sannanensis. The sequence goes on from NZ_BAAAYL010000001.1 coordinate 431,373, forward strand.
GCTCCAGCAAACGGTGCCGCTCGTCGGCGTCGAGGAGCTCGATCCGTCCGATCGACCGGTCCGGGTCGGCGGTGACCGCCTCCAGGAGGCGCGTCCAGCGCCTGGCGAGCGCTGCGACCGTCGAGCGGTCGAACAGGTCGGTGGCGTACTCCACCGCGCCGACGATCCCCGCCGGGCTGCCGTCCGGACCGAACTGTTCGACGAGGCTCACACCGAGGTCGAACTTGGCGGTCCCGGTGGCCACCGCGTAGGTGGCGACGTCCAGGCCGGGCAGGGAGAACCGGCCCATCGGAGCGTTCTGCACGGCCAGGATGGTCTGGAACAGCGGGTGGTGCGACAGCGAGCGGGACGGGTTCAGCACCTCCACCAGGTGCTCGAACGGCACGTCCTGGTGGGCGTACGCCGACAGCGCCGTCTCCCGGACCCGGTCCAGCAGCTCGGCGAATGTCGGATCACCGCTCGTGTCGGTGCGCAGCACCAGCGTGTTCACGAAGAACCCGACCAGATCGTCCAGCGCCTCGTCGGTACGTCCCGCGATCGGACTTCCGATCGGGATGTCCGTGCCCGCACCCAGCCGCGTGTACAGCGCCGCCAACGCGGCCTGCAGCACCATGAACAGGCTCGCGCCCGACCTTCGAGCCAACTCCACCAGGGCCGCGTGCAGTTCGGGGCTCAGCTCCAGGCCGACGTGGTCCCCGCGCCAGCCGGCGACAGCCGGCCTCGGCCGGTCGGCGGGCAGCTGGAGCAGCTCCGGAAGGTCGGACAGCTGACGCTTCCAGTAGTCGAGCTGTTCGGCGAACCGGCTCTCCGGGTCGGCGGTGTCGCCGAGCAGGTCGCGCTGCCACAGCGTGTAGTCGGCGTATTGCACCGGCAGGGCCGGCCAGTGCGGCGCGCGGTCCTCGCACCGGGCGGCGTACGCCTCGGCCAGGTCGCGGGCCAGCGGGCCGGTGGACCAGCCGTCACCGGCGATGTGGTGCATCACCAGCAGCAGCACGTGCTCGTCCGGTGCGAGTGCGAACAGCTCTGCCCGCAGCGGCGGCTGCGCCGCCAGGTCGAAGGGCTGCCGGGCGAACTCGGCGAGCCGCTCGAACAGTTCGGCCTCCGACACCTCGGTCAGCCGCGCCCGGGGCCGGGCCTCGGCCGGGTCCAGGATGAGCTGGCAGGGTACGCCGTCGACCTCCGGGAAGACCGTCCGCAGGCTCTCGTGCCGGGCCACCACGTCGGCCAGCGCCTCGTCCAGCGCCGCCCGGTCGAGTGTTCCGGTCAGCTGGAGCGCCAGCGGGATGTGGTAGGTCGCGGCGGCATTGTCCATGCGGTGCAGGAACCAGAGCCGACGCTGGGCGAAGGACAGCGGCACCGCCTCCGGCCGCTCGTGCGTGGTCAACGCCGGGCGTACGCGGCCGGCACCGGCCAGCGCCTCGGCCAGGCCCGCCACGGTGGGCGCCAGGAACAGCGCGCGCAGCCCCAGCTCCACACCGAGCACCGAGCGCACCCGCGCGGCCAGCCGGGTGGCGAGCAGGGAGTGCCCGCCCAAGTCGAAGAAGCCGTCGTCGACCCCGACCCGCGGCACGCCCAGCACCTCGGCGAACAACTCGCACAGGATCTGCTCCTGCGGGGTGCGCGGCGCCCGGCCGGCCTCGGCCGAGCCGAGGTCGGGAACGGGCAGTGCCGCCCGGTCCAGCTTCCCGCTCGGCGTCAGCGGCAGCACGTCCAGCACCACGAAGACGGCCGGTACCAGGTAGTCGGGCAGCCGGTCACGCAGGTACGCCGCCAGCTCCGCAGGGCTTGGGGGTCCCCCCGGCCGGAGGCTGGGGGAGGCCACATCGGGACGGGCCGCGACGTAGCCGATGAGCCGGTCGTCCCGGGCGAGCACGGCGGCCTGGGCGACGGCGGGGTGCTCGGCCAGCGCCGCCTCGACCTCGCCGGGTTCGACGCGGAAGCCGCGCACCTTCACCTGGTCGTCGGCACGGCCGACGTACTCCAGCTCGCCGTCGGTCCGGCGGCGCACCACGTCCCCGGTGCGGTACATCCGCGCACCCGCCGGGCCGAACGGGCAGGCGACGAACCGCCCGGCCGTCAGCCCGGGCCGGTTGAGGTACCCGCGCGCCAGACCGGGGCCGGCGACGTACAACTCCCCCGCCACCCCCGGCGGCACGATGCGCAGCCGCTCGTCGAGGACGTACACCCGGAAGCTCGCGACCGGCCGGCCGATCGGCGGTACGCCGGACCCCGGGGACAGCGGGTCGCTCATGGTCGCGCACACCGTCGTCTCCGTCGGACCGTACGCGTTGATCATCCGCCGGCCCGTTGCCCACCGGGCCACCAGCTCGGGCGCGCAGGCCTCACCCGCCACCACCAGGGTGGTGGCCGTGAGGTCGGTGCTCTCCACCGCGGCCAGGGCCGAGGGGGGAAGGGTCACATGGGTGACGTCGAGCCGGCGGTCCGTCAGGGCCTCCAGCGGGGCCTCGGACGGGGCCAGGACGAGGGCGGCGCCGGTGAGCACGGCACTGCACAGGTCCCAGAAGGACGCGTCGAAGCTGGGCGAGGCGAACTGGAGAACCCGGCTGCCCGGCGCCACGCCGAGCCGGTCGACCTGCGCCGCCACCAAACCCGACACGCCGGCGTGGCTCACCACGACGCCCTTGGGCCGGCCCGTCGAGCCCGATGTGTAGATCACGTATGCCGGGTGCCGGGCATCCACCACGACACCCGGATCGTTCTCCGGCCGGCCGGAAGCCTCGGCCACCAGTGCCGGATCGTCGACCACCACGGCCGGCTGCGCGTCGTCCAGCATGAACGCGATCCGTGCCGCCGGGTACGCCGGATCCACCGGCAGGTACGCGGCCCCGGCCTTCAGCACACCCAGGACCGCCACTACCGACTCCACCGACCGCGGCAACGCCACCGCCACGACCTGCTCCGGACTGACGCCCCGGGCGATCAGCGCGTGCGCGAACCGGTTCGCCCGAGCGTCGAGTTGACGGTACGTCACCTCGACATCACCGCAGACGAGCGCGACCGCGTCCGGTGTTGCCGTCACCTGCGTCGCGAACAGCTCCGGCAGGCTCACCCCGGCCGCCCCGCCCTCGACGGCGGGCAGCAGCTCGCGGCGCTCCTCGGCCGACAGCAGGTCGATCCCGCCGATCGGCTGGTCGGGCGCGGCGGCGACCGCGGCCAGCAGCCTGGTCCACCGGGCGACCAGGGCCTCGACCGTCGGGCGGTCGAACAGGTCGGTGCTGTACTCGACCGCACCGCTGAGCCCGGCCGGCGCGCCGTCGGGCCCGTGCTCCTCCGCGAACCCGAAGGTCAGGTCGAGCCGCGCGGTCCCGGTGAGCACGGTCACCCCGGAGACCTGGAGACCCGGCAGCTCGAAGTCACCACCCGGCGCGTTCTGCACGACCAGCCCGGTCTGGAACAGCGGGTGGTGGGACAGTGAGCGGGACGGGTTCAGCGCCTCCACCAGGTGCTCGAACGGCACGTCCTGGTGCGCGTACGCCGACAGCGCCGTCTCCCGCACCCGCCCCAGCAGCTCGGCGAAACTCGGATCACCGCTCGTGTCGGTACGCAGCACCAGCGTGTTGATGAAGAACCCGACCAGATCGTCCAGCGCCTCGTCGGTACGCCCCGCGATCGGACTCCCGATCGCGATGTCCGTGCCCGCACCCAGCCGCGTGTACAGCGCCGCCAACGCCGCCTGCAGCACCATGAACAGGGTCGCACCCGACCTTCGGGCCAACTCCACCAGCGCCGCGTGCAGTTCGGCGTCGATCCGGAGTTCCAGCAGGTCGCCGCCGTACGACATGGTGGCTGGGCGCGGCCGGTCGGCAGGCAGCTGCAGCTGCTCGGGCAGCCCGGCCAGCGCCTCCGTCCAGTAGGTGACCTGGCGGGCGAACACGCTGTCCGCGTCGTGCTCGTCGCCGAGGATCTCGTGCTGCCACAGGGTGTAGTCGCCGTACGTCACCGGCAACGGCGGCCATGCCGGAGCCCCGCCACCCTGCCGGGTGGTGTAGGCCGCGGCGAGGTCACGGGCGAGCGGGCCCATGGACCAGCCGTCCCCGACGATGTGGTGCATGACCAGCAGCAGCACGTGCTCGTCCGGCGCGAGCGCGAACAGCTCCGCCCGCAGTGGTACTTCCGAGGTCAGGTCGAACGCCCGTACCGCCGCCTCGCGCAGCAGGGTGGGCAGCTCCGCCTCGCCGGCGGCCGCGCGTACGGTCAGCGGGACGGCGACCTCGGTGGTGTCCAGCACCCGCTGGTACGGGACTCCGGCGGTGTGCGGGAAGACCGTGCGCAGGGTCTCGTGCCGGGCCACCACGTCCGCGAGCGCGGCGCTCAGCGCGGCCCGGTCGAGGTCGCCGGACAGCCGCAGGGCGAGCGGCATGTGGTAAGTGGCACTCGGCGCCCCGAACTGCTGGAGGAACCAGAGCCGGCGCTGGGCGAACGACAGCGGCATCGGTTCGCGGCGGGGCTGGGGTACCAGGGCCTGCCGCGCGGTGCCGGCATCATGCAGCCCGGCCGCGAGCCCGGCGGGTGTCGGCGCCCGGAACAGGCTGCGCAGTTCCAGCTCGACCCCGAGGGTCGCCCGGACCCGCGAGACCAGGCGAGTGGCCAGCAGAGAGTGCCCGCCCAGGTCGAAGAAGCCGTCGTCGACCCCGACCCGCGGCACGCCCAGCACCTCGGCGAACAACTCGCACAGGATCTGCTCCTGCGGCGTGCGCGGCGCCCGGCCGCCGGCGGTCGTGCCCGGCTCGGGCGCGGGCAGCGCCGCCCGGTCCAGCTTGCCGTTCGGCGTCAGCGGCAGCGCGTCGAGCAGCACGAACGCGGACGGCACCAGGTGGTCCGGCACCCGGTCGCGCAGGTACGCCGCCAGCGCCGCCGCGGTCGCCCCGGTCCCGGCCAGGGGGACGACGTACGCGACGATCCGGTCCTTCCGGGCGAGCACCGCGACCTGGGCGACACCCGGGTGCGCGGCCAGCTCGGCCTCGATCTCACCCGGCTCGACCCGGAACCCGCGGACCTTCACCTGGTGGTCCACCCGGCCCGCGAACTCCAGCTCGCCGTCGGCGCGCCAGCGGACCAGGTCACCGGTGCGGTACATCAGCGCGCCGGCCGGACCGTACGGGTTGGCGACGAACCGCGTGGCGGTGAGCCCGGGCCGGTTCAGATAGCCGCGGGCGAGTCCCGCCCCGGCGAGGTACAGCTCACCCAGCACGCCGGGAGCGACCGGTCGCAGCGCCGAATCCAGCACGTATGCCTGACAGTTGGCGATCGGCCGCCCGATCGGTACCGGCAGCGGGCAGTCGGCGGGGTCGGCCGGCAGCAGGTAGGCGGTGATCACATGGGTCTCGGCGGGCCCGTAGTGGTTGTGCAGCACCCGGCCCGGCCGGCGGGCCTGGAAGCGGCGTACGGCACCGCCGAGGCGCATCGCCTCACCGGCCTGGGCGACCAGCCGCAGGCCGGGCAGTTCCAGCCCGGCCTCCTCGGCGGCCTCGGCCAGCGCCTCGACCACCAGGTTGGGCGCGAACAGCTCCTCGACCCCGTGCCGGTCCAGCCAGCGGGCGAACAGCTCGGCGCTGCGGCGCTGCTCCTCGGTCGGCACCACGAGGGTCTTGCCGTACAGCAGCGCGGAGAGCGTCTCCTGCACCGAGACGTCGAAGCTGATCGCAGTGAACTGCGCGGTACGCGTGCCGGGTTCGCCACCGACGGACCTGTGGTGCCACGCCAGCAGGTTCAGCAGCCCGACGGCGGGCATCACCACGGCCTTGGGCCTGCCGGTGGAGCCCGAGGTGTAGATGACGTAGGCCGGGTGGCGCGTGTCCACGGCGACGGCCGGATCGTGCTCCGGCAGGTCCCCGTCCGGTGTGACCGCCGCGAGGTCGTCGAGCACCACGGTCGGCCGCGCGTCCTGGAGCATGTACGCGATACGGGCCGCCGGGTAGTCCGGGTCGACCGGGAGATAGGCCGCGCCCGTCTTGAGTACCGCGAGGACGGCGACCACCAGCTCGGTCGACCTCGGCAGCCGCAGGGCGACGACCTGCTCCGGCCCCACCCCGCGCGCGATCAGCGCGTGCGCCAGGCGGTTGGCCCTGCGGTTCAACTCCCGGTAGGTCAGCACGGTGTCCTCGAACACCACCGCCGAAGCCTGCGGGGTCGCCCGGACCTGCGCCTCGAACAGAGCGGGCAGGCCGGCATCAGGAGCCGGGCAGGCGGTGTCGTTGCGCGCGACCAGCAGCTCGTGCCGCTCCTCGGCGGTGAGGACGTCGATCCGGCTCAGCGGCCGGTCCGGCTCGGCGACCACCGACGCCAGCAGACGCAGCCACCGGGCGACCAGGGCCTCCACCGTGGCGGGGTCGAAGAGGTCGGTGCTGTACTCGACCCGCCCGACGATGCCCTCGGCCGGCCCGCCGGTGCCGCCGCGCTCCAGCAGGTGGAAGCCGAGGTCGAACATCGCCGTCGGCGTCCGCACCAGGACGATCTCGGCAGCCAGACCACTCAGCGTGAACTCGGTGCGGGGCACGTTCTGCAGCGCGAGCAGCACCTGGAACAGCGGCTGACGGGCGAGCGACCGGGACGGGTTGAGGGCCTCGACGACGTGCTCGAACGGCAGGTCCTGGTGTGCGTACGCGGCCAGCGCGCCCTCGCGGACCCGGCCCAGCAGCTCGGCGAAGGTCGGGTCGCCACCGGTGTCCGTGCGGAGCACCAGGGTGTTGACGAAGAATCCGACGAGGTCGTCCAGGGCCTCGTCGGTCCGGCCCGCGATCAGGCTGCCGACCGGGATGTCCGTACCCGCGCCGAGCTTGTCCAGCAGTGATGCCAGGGCGGCCTGCAACACCATGTACACGCTGGCGCCGTGCTCCCGGCCCAGCCGGACCAGCCCGGCGTGCAGTTCGGCGTCCAGTTCGATCGCGAGGTGGCCGCCGGAGCAGGAGGGGGTCGCGGGGCGAGGGCGGTCGGCGGGAAGCCGGATCTGCTCCGGCAGGTTTGCCAACTGCTCCGTCCAGTAGGCCTGCTGGCGGGCGAACAGGCTGTCCTGGTCGGCCGGATCGCCGAGCAGCTCGTGCTGCCACAGGGTGTAGTCGGCGTACTGCACGGGCGGTGGCGCCCACTGCGGCTCCGCGCCCTGGCGGCGTGCCGCGTACGCGGTGGCCAGGTCGGCGGCCAGCGGGCCGAGCGACCAGCCGTCACCGGCGATGTGGTGCATCACCAGGAGCAGGACGTGCTCGTCCGCCGAAACCTCGAACACCTGGGCACGCAGCGGCGGTTCGGCTGCGAGGTCGAATCCGCGCACTGCGGCCCCCGTCAGCAGTTCCGGCAGGTCCGTCTCGTCGGCCGTGGTGACCGACAGCCTCGGGCGTGCCTCTGCGGTGGCCAGCACCTGCTGGTGGGGCACTCCGTCCGCGGCCGGGAAGATCGTGCGCAGGGTTTCGTGCCGGTCGACGACGTCGCCCAGCGCCGCCTCCAGGGCCGCCAGGTCCAGTGGTCCCGAGAGCCGCCACGCGAGCGGCATGTTGTAGACCGAGCCGGCGCCCTCCAGCTGGCGCAGGAACCACAGCCTCCGCTGAGCGGACGACAGCGGCACCATCCCCCAGCCTTCGGCCGGGGGTGCCCCCATGGGCCGCTCCGCCCGCCCCAGGGCGAGCCGGGCCCGGTCCGCGCCGCCCATCCCGGCGGCCAGCCCGGCCACCGTCGGGGTCTGGAACAGGGTGCGCAGCGCCAGTTCCACGCCCAGGGCCGCACGGACCCGGGCCACCAACCGGGTGGCCAGCAGGGAGTGCCCGCCCAGGTCGAAGAAGTCGTCGTCGACACCGACTTGAGGCAGACCCAGCACCTCGGCGAACAACCCGGCCAGCACGTGTTCCTGAGGAGTGTGCGGGGCCCGGCCGACCCGCGACGCTGCGTACTCGGGCTCGGGCAGCGCGCGCCGGTCCAGCTTGCCGCTGGCGTTCAGCGGCAGGACGTCGAGGGAGACGAACGCGGCCGGCACCATGTAGTCGGGCAGCCGCTCGCGCAGGTGCGCCCGCAGGTCCTCCGGCCGAAGCTCCGCCCCGGTGGCGGGCACCAGGTAGGCGACCAGGCGGGTGTCCCCCGCCCGGTCCTGCCGGACGGTCACGGCGGCCTGCGCGACCTGCGGGAATTCCGCCAATGCCGCCTCGATCTCGCCGAGCTCGATCCGGAATCCCCGGACCTTGACCTGGTCGTCGATGCGGCCGAGGAACTCCAGGTTCCCTCCCCCAGTCTCCGGCCGGGGGGACCCCCATGCGCCCCACCGCACCAGGTCACCGGTGCGGTACATCCGCGAACCGCTGGGACCGAACGGGTCCGCCACAAACCGTCCCGCGGTCAGGCCCGGCCGGTTCAGGTAGCCGCGCGCCAGCCCCGCACCAGCGATGTACAGCTCACCCGGCACACCCGCGGGCACCGGCTGCAACGCGGCGTCGAGCACATGCAGCCGGACACCGCCGAGCGGCCGGCCGATCACCTGGCGCGGGCTCGACTCCAGCGGTGCGAAGGTCGAGTCCACCGTGCACTCGGACGGCCCGTAGTAGTTCAGGCAGGACACCCCCTCGGCCGCCCGCAGCCGCTCCCACAGCTGCTCCGGAACGACCTCCCCGCCCAGCCCGACCACCGACGGACGCCACCGCGGGTCGTCCAACAGGCCATGTTCGACGAGGACTTGCAGGTAGGACGGGGTGCCGCCGACAGTGTCCAGCCCGACCCTCGCGGCGTACTCCAGGTAGGCGTCAGGGTCGGACCACGTCGCCTCGTCCAGGACGTGCAGCTCGTGGCCGGCGTACAGGGCGAACATCTGGTCGCAGGAGCCGTCGAACGACACGGACGTGGTCAGCCCCATCCGCACCCGCTCTCCCGTCCGGAAAATCAGCGGACACTGGTTGGCGAACAGGTTGAACAGGCCGCCGTGCGTCGCCACCACACCCTTGGGCCTGCCGGTGGAACCGGAGGTGTAGATGACGTAGACCGGATGGCCCGGATCGACAGCCACCGCAGGGTCCGTCGCCGGGCAACCCGCCACCAGCCCGGCCGTCTCCGGGTCGTCGGCCACCAGCCACCCGGCCGGACCGTCCGGCAGCCGACCCCGGGTTCGGGAGTCGGTCGCCATCAGGACCGGCCGGGCGTCGTCGAGCATGTATGCGATCCGCGCGGCCGGGTACTCCGGATCGACCGGGAGGTACGCGGCGCCGGTCTTCAGCACCGCGAGGATGACCACCACCAGCTCGGCCGACCTCGGCAGCGCCACTGCCACCAGCCGCTCCGGCCCCGCGCCCCGCGCGATCAGCGCATGCGCCAACCGGTTCGCCCGCGCGTCCAACTCCGCATACGTCAGCGATGCTTCCGGCCCCACCAGCGCGACGGCGTCCGGAGTCGCACGGACCTGAGCCCGGAACAGCTCCGGCAGGCTCTCGGTGAAGGCCTGGGCCGCCGGGCCGGTACCCAGCGCCGTCAGCTCACCGTGCTCCTCGGCGGTGAGCAGGCCGAACCGGCTGAGCCGCCGCTGCGGGTCGGCGACCACGGCGCGGAGCAGCCGCTCCCACCGCTCGATCATCGTCTCGACGGTGGCCGGGTCGTACAGGTCGCCGGTGTACTCGACGGACCCGTCGATCCCCTCCGGGGTGCCGTCCTGCGCGTATCGCTCGGACATGGTGAAGATCAGGTCGAGCTTGGCGGTGGTCGACGTCGACGGCATGTCGCCGACGCGCAGCCCGGGCGGCGCGAAGTCGGCCCGGGGTGCGTTCTGCAGCACCAGCATGACCTGGAACAGCGGGTGGTGCGCCAGCGATCGGACCGGGTTGAGGGCCTCGACCAGGTACTCGAACGGCAGGTCCTGGTGCGCGTACCCGGCCAGCGCGGTCTCCCGGACCCGGCCCAGCAGTTCGGCGAACGTCGGATCGCCCGAGGTGTCGGTACGGAACACCAGGGTGTTGACGAAGTAGCCGACCAGCTCGTCCTGCGCCTGGTCGGTACGGCCCGCGACCGGGCTGCCGACCGGGATGTCGTCGCCCGCGCCGAGCTTGCTCAGCAGCACCGCCAGCCCGGCCTGAAGCACCATGAACAGACTGGTGCCGTGGGCGCGGGCGAGCTCGAGCAGCCCGCGGTGCAGCTCGGCGTCCAGCCCGGCACGCACGGAACCGCCCCGGTGCGAGGCGACCACCGGGCGGGGCCGGTCGCCGGGCAGCTGGAGCTGCTCGGGCAGATCGGCCAGCTGCCGGGTCCAGTAGGCCGCCTGGCGGGCGAACAGGCTGTCCCCGTCGGCCGCGTCGCCGAGCAGCTCGTGCTGCCACAGGGTGTAGTCGGCGTACTGGACCGGCAGTTCCTCCCACTGCGGCTCCTCGCCGCGGCAGCGCGCCGCGTAGGCGGTGGTCAGGCCCTGTGCGAGCGGGCCCAGCGACCAGCCGTCACCCGCGATGTGGTGGAGCACCACCTGGAACACGTGCTCGTCCGCCGCCAGCTCGAACAGCCCGGCACGCAGTGGCACATCGACCGCCAGGTCGAACCTGCGGGCCTTCGCTTCCGCCATGACGTTCGGCAGCTCGGACTCAGTGGTCCGGCTGACGAGCAGCCGCGGGCGGGCTGCCTCGACATCCAGCACCTGCTGGTACGGCACGCCGTCGACCGCCGGGAAGACGGTGCGCAGGCTCTCGTGCCGGGCCACCACGTCCGCCACGGCGGACTCCAGGGCCCGCCGGTCCAGATCCCCGGACAGCCGCCAGGCCAGCGAGATGTGGTAGTTCGCGCTGGCGCCCTCCAGCTGGTGCAGGAACCACAGCCGCCGCTGCGCGAACGACAGCGGGATCACCTCGGGGCGCTCGCGCCGTGTCAGGGCGGTCTGCGCCGGTCCGGCCGCCACCAGGGCGGCGGCCAGGCCGGCCGGGGTCGGCGCCTCGAACAGGGTGCGCAGCGGCATTTCCACGCCGAGCGTCGCGCGGATCCGGGCGGCCAGGCGGGTGGCCAGCAGCGAGTGCCCGCCCAGGTCGAAGAAGCCGTCCTCGACGCCGGCCGACGCCACGCCCAGGACCTCGGCGAACAGCTCGCAGAGGATCTGCTCCTGCGGGGTGCGCGGCGCGCGGGCGGTGGCCGCCGGGGCGAGGTCGGGGGCGGGCAGGGCCCGGTGGTCCAGCTTGCCGTTGGCGGTCAACGGGAGCGCGTCCAGCAAGACGAACGCCGACGGCACCATGTACTCCGGCAACCGCTCGCGCAGGTGCCCACGCAGGTCGGCCGAACTCGGTGCGGCGCCCGCGGCCGGCACCAGGTACGCGACCAGCCGGGTGTCGTCGGCCCGGTCCTGCCGGGCCAGGACGGCGACCTGGGCGACACCGGGGTGCGCGGCCAGCGCCGCCTCGATCTCGCCGAGCTCGATCCGGAAGCCGCGCACCTTCACCTGCTGGTCGGCCCGGCCGACGTAGCGCAGGCTGCCGTCCGCCGCGCGGCGCACCACGTCGCCGCTGCGGTACATCCGCGATCCCTGCGGTCCGAACGGGTCGGCCACGAAGCGCCCGGCGGTCAGGCCGGGCCGGTTCAGGTAGCCGCGCGCCAGTCCTGCACCCGCGACGTACAGCTCGCCGGGTACGCCCGGTGCCACCGGCCGCAGGTGGGCGTCCAGCACGTACGTCCGCAGGTCCGCAATGGCCACGCCGATCTCGCCGCCGGCGGTTCCGGCCCGGTCGAGCGCCGCGTACGTGACGTGCACCGTGGTCTCGGTGATGCCGTACATGTTGACCAGCCGCGGCGCGTCGTCCGGGTGCCGCTCGTACCAGTTCGCCAGCCGAGCGTGCTCCAGCGCCTCACCGCCGAACACCACCGTGCGCAGCGCGAGCGAGCGGCCGGTCTCCGGGCCTTCCGCGTCCGCCCGCATCAGCTGGTAGAACGCGGACGGCGTCTGGTTGAGCACGGTCACCCGTTCGCGGGCGAGGAGCTCCAGGAAGCGGCCGGGCGAGCGGCTGGTCTCGTGGTCCACGACCACCAGACGGCCGCCGTGCAGCAGCGGACCCCACAGCTCCCACACCGAGAAGTCGAAGGCGTAGGAGTGGAAGAGCGTCCAGACGTCCTCGGCGGAGAAGCCGAACAGCTTCTCCGTGGTGCCGAACAGCCGCACCACGTTCCGGTGCGGGACCACCACGCCCTTGGGATCGCCGGTGGAGCCGGAGGTGTAGATGACGTAGGCGGCGTGGCCCGGGTCGAGGGGGACCTCCGGGTCCGTGTCCGGCAGCCCGTCCAGGTCGTCGGCGTCCAGCAGCAGCCGGTCCACCGGGTCCGCGCCCGGCAGGTCGCCGATCCGGCTCGTGGTCACGAGGAGCGCGGGCCGGGCGTCCTGGAGCAGGTAGGCGATCCGGGCGGCCGGGTACTGCGGGTCCACCGGCAGGTAGGCGCCGCCCGCCTTCAGCACGGCGAGCACCGCCACGACCTGCTCCGTCGAGCGCGGCAGGGCCAGCGCCACGCGCTGCTCCGGTCCCACCCCCCGGTCGATCAGGGCGTGCGCGAGCCGGTTCGCGCGGGCGTTCAACTCTCCGTATGTCAGGGTGACTTCGCCGTCCGTAAGGGCGATGGCGGCCGGGTTCGCCCGTACCTGCCGCTCGAACAGCGCGGTCAGGCTGCTCTCCGACGGCCCCTCGCTCCGGTCGGTACGCGCCGGGAGCAGCGCGCGGAGCTCGTCGGCGGACAGCACGTCCACCTGGCCGATCCGCCGGCCGGGGTCGGCGACGACGGCGCGCAGCAGCCGCAGCCACCGCTCGACGATCCCGGTCACGGTGGCCTCGTCGAACAGGTCGGTGCTGTACTCCACCACGCCCGACAGCCCCTCCGTGTCCGGCTGTTCGGCCAGGATGAAGGTCAGGTCGCACTTGGCCGTCCCGGTGTGCACCAGGTCGGCCGTCACCCGCAGCCCTGGCAGGTCGAAGGCGCCGAGCGGCGCGTTCTGCAGGGCGAGCATGGTCTGGAACAGCGGGTGGTGCGCCAGCGACCGGGCCGGGTTCAACGCCTCCACCAAGTGCTCGAACGGCACGTCCTGGTGCGCGTACGCGGCCAGCGCGTCGGCCCGCACCCTGCCCAGCAGTTCGGTGAACGACGGGTCGCCGGAGAGGTCGGTGCGCAGCACCAGGGTGTTGACGAAGAAGCCGACCAATTCGTCCGCGGCCTCGTCGGTGCGTCCGGCGATCGGCGTGCCTACGGGTACGTCGGTGCCCGCGCCCAGCTTGCCCAGCAGGGCGGCCAGCCCTGCCTGGAGCACCATGAAGAGGCTGGCCCCGCCGTCGCGGGCGAGCGTCCGCAGGCCCTGGTGCAGCTCGGCGTCGATTCGCACCGGCAGGTGGGCGCCCCGGTAGGACATCGCGGACGGCCGGGGCCGGTCGAACGGCAGCTCGACCTGATCGGGCAGGTCCGCCAATTGCTCGTGCCAGTAGGCGAGTTGGCTGTTCAGCAGGCTGTCCTGGTCCGAGCCGTCGCCGAGCAGCTCGCGCTGCCAGAGGGCATAGTCGGCGTACTGGACCGGCAGCGGCGACCACTCCGGCTTCGCGCCCTCGGCGCGGGCCGTGTAGGCGGCTGTGAGGTCCCGCGAGAGCGGCCCCATCGACCAGCCGTCGCCGGCGATGTGGTGCACCACCAGCAGCAGCACGTGCTCCTCGGCCGCCAGCTGGAAGAGTTCGGCGTGCAGCGGCGGCTCCTCGGCGAGGTCGAAGCCGTACCGGGCCGCCTGCGCCAGCCGCTGCGGCAGCTCGCGTTCGCCGAGCTCGGTCATCCGCAGCCGCGGCCGCACCTCCTCCGGGTCCAGCACCCGCTGGCACGGCACGCCGTCGACCGTCGGGAAGACGGTGCGCAGGCTCTCGTGCCGCTCGACCACGTCCGCCAGGGCGGCTTCCAGGGCCCGCCGGTCCAGGCCCCCGGACAGACGTAGGGTCAGCGGGATGTTGTAGGTGGCGCTCGGGCCCTCCATGCGGTGCAGGAACCACAGCCGTCGCTGCGCGAAGGACAGCGGGACGGTCTCCGGCCGCTCGCGCCGCCCCAGCGCCGGACGCGCCCGGCCCGCGACATCCACGGCCGCCGCCAGTTCCGCGACCGTCGGCGCGTCGAACAGGTCGCCGAGCCGCAGCTCCACGCCGAGGAGCGAGCGGGCCCTGGCGACCAGCCGGGTGGCCAGCAGGGAGTGCCCACCGAGGTCGAAGAAGCTGTCGTCCAGCCCTGGCTCGGCCACCCCGAGCACCTCGGCGAACAGCCCGACGAGCAGGTGCTCGGTCGCGGTGCGCGGTGCGCGGCCCGGCGCGGCGGGCTGTCGCTCGGGCGCCGGGAGCGCCCGCCGGTCGAGCTTGCCGTTCGGGGTCAGCGGCAGCGCGTCCAGCAGCACGTACGCGGCCGGCACCATCTGCCGGGGCAACCGGTCCCGCAGGTGGTCGCGCAGGGCGGTGCCGGACACGGTGGCGCCGGGCTCGGGCACCGCGTAGGCGACCAGCCGGGGTTCCTCCTCGGTGCGCACCATCACGGCGGCCCGGGCGACCTGCGGGTGCTCGGCGAGGACGGCCTCGATCTCGCCGAGCTCGACCCGGAAGCCGCGGATCTTGACCTGGTCGTCGGTGCGGCCGAGGAACTCCAGGTTCCCGGCCGCGTCCCAGCGCGCCAGGTCCCCGGTGCGGTACATCCTCCCTCCTTGCCCGCCATCGGGCAGGAGGGGCCCACCGCTCGGCCCGAACGGGTCCGCGACGAACCGCCCGGCGGTCAGCCCCGGCCGGTTCAGGTAGCCGCGGGCCAGCCCCGCGCCCGCGATGTACAGCTCACCCGCCGCACCGGTCGGCAGCGGCCGCAGGGCACCGTCGAGCACGTACAGCCGGGTGTTGGTGACCGGTCGGCCGATCACCGGGCGTGGGCTCGACTCCAGCGGCGCGACCACCGAGTTGACGGTGCATTCGGACGGTCCGTAGAGGTTGAGGCAGGACACGCCCTCCGCCGCCCGCAGCTGCTCCCACAGCCGCTCCGGGACGGCCTCGCCACCCGCCGCGACCAGTGCCGGGCGCCGCTGCGGATCACTCAGCAGCCCGTGGGATACGAGCACTTGGAGGTAGGACGGGGTGGCTTCGAGGTAGTCCAGTCCGCAGCGCGCCGCGTAACCGACGAAGGCGTCGGGGTCGGTCCAGGTCGCGTGCTCCAGGACGTGCAGTTCATGGCCCCCGAACAGGGCGAGCAGCTGGTTCCAGGAGGCGTCGAAGGACACCGAGGTGGTCAGTGCCACCCGCAGCCGCTGCCGCTCCTTCAGCACCGGCGCGAAGTGCACCTGCCGGAGGTCGGTGAGCAGGTCGAGCAGGCCGCCGTGGGTCGGCAGCACGCCTTTGGGCCTGCCGGTGGAACCGGAGGTGTAGATGACGTACGCCGGGAGGCCCGGGTCGACGGCCACCATCGGGTCGGCCGCCGGGCAGTCGGTCACCAGGGCGGCCGTCTCCGGGTCGTCGAGCACGAGCCGGTCGACGGGCCCGGCCTCGGGCAGCCGCCCCTCGCTGCGGGAGTCCGTGACCAGCAGGGCCGGCCGGGCGTCGTCGAGCAGGTACGCGATCCGGGCGGCCGGGTACTCGGGGTCGACCGGCACGTACGCCGCGCCGGTCTTCAGCACCGCGAGGATCGCCACCACCAGCTCCGCCGAGCGCGGCAGGGCCACCGCCACCCGCCGCTCCGGACCCGCTCCCCAGGCGATCAGGGCGTGCGCCAGCCGGTTGGCCCGCACGTCCAGTTCCGCGTACGTCAGCGAGACGTCGCCGCACACCAGCGCGACCAGGTCCGGAATCGCCCGGACGTGCTCCCGGAACAGCTCCGGCAGGCTCGTGGCCGGGGCCTGCGCCACCGGACCGGCGCCGAGCACCGCCAGCTCGCGACGCTCCTCGGCGGTGAGCAGTTCGATCCGGCCCACCGGCTCGTCCTGGTCGCAGTCCGCGAGGGTGTCCAGCAGCGCGAGCAGCCGCTGCTGGTGGCCGACGAGGTCGTCGGGGCCGTACGCCTCCGGCGAGCCGTGCAGCCGGAGCAGCGGCGGGTTGCCGTCCCGGTAGTCGAAGACCCAGACGGCGAGGTCGGTGGTCGACCCGGACACGAAGTGGTGCACGGAGGCCGGGTGCCCGGCGAAGCTCGGCCTGGAGTTGAAGGCCATGATGTTGACGATCAGCGGGAACGCCGTCCCGATGCTGCCGGGGGCGCCGAGGTCCCGCAGCAGGTCCTCGCTGCGGTAGCGCTCGTGCGCGACGGCCGTCTCGACCTCCCGCGCCGCCTGGGCGACGAGTTCGCGCCACGGCATGTCCGGCCGCACCGTCAGCCGCAGCGGCACCACGTTGGACATCGTGCCCGGCACCGCCGTCAGGTCGCGGTCGGCGCCCCGACGCGCGGTGACGGGCAGGGCGAGCACCACGTCCTGGTTGCCGGTCAGCCGGTGGGCGTAGAGCGCCGTCGCCGCGACCAGCAGCCGGGACCACCGGACGCCGGACCGTCCCGCCGCCGCCCGCAGGGCGTCCGGGCGGCGCAGTTCCCGCTCCTCGGCCAGCAGGAGGGCGCGGTGCGGGTCGGTCGCGGAGGTGTCGGTGAGCCGGGTCGGGGCGGGCAGGTCGGCGAAGCGCTCGGTCCAGTAGGCGCGGTCGGCGGCGAAGTCGGTGGAGGCGCGGTAGGCGGCGTCGCTGTCGACCAGGTCCCGCAGCGGGCCGAACGGGCAGGGCGGCACGGCGCCGCCATCGGCCAGTGCCGAGTACACGTCGCCGACCCGCTGCCGGAGCATGGAGCTGCTGATCGCGTCCAGCACCACGTGGTGGTAGTTCAGGTACCAGAGGTACTCCGTCGGCGACGCCTTGATCAGCGCGTGGCCGAACAGCGGGTCACGGGCGAGGTCCAGCGGGCGCAGCAGGTCCCGCTCCATCCATTCCACGGCAGCCGCCCGGGGGTCGGGCTCCCCGCTGAGGTCGAGGTGGGCCGGAGCCCAGTCCCAGCTCTCCCGGAGGACCTGGCGCGGGCCCTCCCCGTCGTCGACGAAGGTCACGTGCAGGGCGTCGACCTCGTCGACCACCCGGCGCAGCGCGGTCTCGAACAGCTCCCGGTCCACCGGCCCGTGGATCTCCAGGCACTCGCCGACGCGATAGCCGGGAATCGGCGTCCGGGAGCGCTGCTCGGCGAGCCAGATCTCGCGCTGGGCCGCTGTCAGGGGAAGGGCGTCACCATCGCGACGGGACATGGGGGTACCTCCGAAGGTGTGGGCAGGCGTGGTGGCGGGGCACGCAGGACCGCGCCGACCGTGGTGTCGTCACACGGCCGGCCGGCCGGGGGGCGGCTGCTGCGGTCAGGCGGCGGGTTCGCCGGCCTGAAGTTGCCACAGGGATGCGTAGAGTCCGTGCTGGGCGAGGAGTTCGTCGTGGGTGCCCTGCTCGGCGACGACGCCGCCCTTGTCCATGACGTAGATCCGGTCGGCGTGGCGGACCGTGGAGAGCCGGTGGGCGATGATCAGCATCGTCCGGTCGGCCGCGAAGACGCGGAGCGCGCGCTGGATGGCGGCCTCGGTCTCGTTGTCCACGGCGGAAGTGGCTTCGTCGAGGATCACGACCGGCGCGTCCTTGAGGATCGCGCGTGCCAGCGCGATCCGCTGTCGCTGGCCGCCGGAGAGCGCGGCACCACGTTCGCCGATCACCGTGTCGTAGCCGTCCGGCAGCGTCGCGACGAAGGTGTGTGCCTCGGCTTTCATGGCCGCCTCGACCACTGCCTCGCCCGAGGCTCCGAAGCTGCCGTAACGGATGTTGTCGGCGACGGTGCCGTCGAAGAGGAAGGGGTCCTGGGCGACGAACCCGATCGCGTGGCGCAGGTCGTGCCGCGACAGCTCGCGCACGTCCCGCCCGTCGAGCAGCACGCTGCCGATGTCCGCGTTCTGGAATCGCATCAGCAGCTTGGCGATCGTGGTCTTGCCTGAGCCGGTGGCGCCGACGAGGGCGGTGATCTGCCCGGCGGGGATGGTCAGCGAGAGGTCCTCCAGCGCCGGTGGCCGATCGGGGTAGGCGAAGGTCACGTTGTCGAGGACGATCTCCCCGCGCGCCTTCTCGGCGTCGAGCGGTCCGCCGGTGCCATCGGTCTCGACGGGGAGGGCGCGCAGGCGCTGGACCCGGTCGTAGGCGGTGATCGTGCGCTGGTACTGGTCGACGATGCCGCCGAGCCGGTTCATCCGCAGCATTACCATCTGGGGCAGCCCGATCAGCGGGCTGAACACCTCGAACGGCAGGCTGCCGTCGAGCACCGCCCGGCCGCCGATCAGCAGGGTTCCGGCCATCGAGCCGGTCGTGCAGACCCGGACGATCTCGGCGTGGCGGATCGTGCTCCGGTCGGTCCGCCGGCTGCTGTCCTGGACCTCCCCGCTCAGCCGGTCGATGCGCTCGGCCTCGTAATCCTCGGTGCAGAAGCTCTTGACGGTGGCACCGGCCTCCAGCGTGTTCACCAACTGGCTGTGCAGCCTGGCCCGGTACTCGCCGGAGACGGCGTAATCGGCC
Organism: Streptomyces sannanensis; assembly: GCF_039536205.1. GTDB lineage: Bacteria > Actinomycetota > Actinomycetes > Streptomycetales > Streptomycetaceae > Streptomyces > Streptomyces sannanensis. The sequence continues at coordinate 449,867 of NZ_BAAAYL010000001.1, forward strand.
GCGACTTTGTCCTGGTAGTGGAACGACAGCCAGGCGATGACCGGGATGGGCAGGAACGCGATCCAGGCGATCTGTGGTGCCAGCAACAGGAACAGCGGCACCAGGAGGGCCAGACTGGTGCCGAGTTGCAGCAGGTCGTTGGCCGAGGTGGCGAAGAAGGTGCCCATCTGACGGACGTCGTCGGTGAGCGCGCCGGCGATCCGGGTGGTCCGCTCGCCTTCCAGGTGCCGTAGTTCGAGGTGCTGCACATGGGCGTACGTCCGGTTGCGCCAGTCGTGCTCGATGTCCTGGCCGAGCCGGCGCCACTGGAGGTTCGAGGCGTACGACAGGCCCGCCACGGCGGCACAGGCGGCGGTCATCAGCCCCGCCAGCCCGAAGAGTTGGGCGGACGCGGTGGTCAGGCCGAGGCGGACCAGCGGAGCTGCCTGCCCCTTGATGAGGACCAGTCCGGTCCAGCCGAGCAAGGTACCGAGCGCCATCTCCGAGGCCTGGCAAGCGATGGACAGGGCAACGGCCCCGCAGAGACGGCGTCGGTGCGGTCCGACGATCTCCACCAGGGGGTGGCGTTCGACGCCGGGCCCGGCCGCTTCCTGGGATGCGTCGACCGTTCCGCGCCAGGCCTTCCGGAGAACGGCCGCGGTCGCCGCGGCCACCCCGCCCACTGCCACCAGTTGCCTGCTCAGCGCCGACCCCTTGATCAGCGCGATCCCGGCCGCGACCCCGCCGCCGACGGCGAGCACCGGTCGCACGACCAGGCCGCGATCCGCCCGCGGGGCCGGTGCGGCGACGGGTCGGGCCGATGCCGGGCGTCCCGCTCCGGTCGGATCCTCCGCGACCAGGGTGACGGCTCTGCGGACGATCCGGCCGACGTCCGTGGCGCGCAGCCGTGCATCGTGCCGGACGAGTACCCCGCCGGTGACCGGGTTGGCCCGGGCCTCGGTGATCCCGGGAATGCGGCGCAGCGCGGCGGCGAAAACCTCAGCCGTCCGTGGCCGTCCAAGCACCAGCTTGACGTCCCAGCGCTGGCGGCCCGGAGTGACCGAGCGCGGACGCGCGTCCCATTCCACGGAGCGGAATCCGGCTGCGGCATCCAGTAGCGATGACATGCGTACGATCACCTGTTTGCGGAGGTCACGGGTAATCCGTCAACGGGCGCGGCGAAATTCGGCGCACGGCGGATTACTGCGACGGAGTGGAAATTCCGAAAGGGGGCAGAAGCGCGGCCGAAAGGCCCACGGCCGACCGCCGCGAGGCCCCGTCTTCCGAGGTCGGCCGGAAGACCCGCCCAGACGGCGGGCCGGGCCGCGCATCAGGGCGTCACTGCGCCTTCCCGGCGCCAGCGGTCGCACGGATCTTCGGAGTCCTGACCTCGTCCTTCTCGCCGTTCGTGGCTACACCCTCGGTGGGCTGGTGGCCGTCACCGGAGGCGATCTGCGCCGCCACCATGTCGGCAGCCACCTCGACCGCGAGGTCATGGATGTTCTCTCCGGCCTCATGGGCCGCCTTCTTCACCTCCATGACAAGACCGACGGACGTCGTGACGACACCGCGCACCAGCGGCTTGAGGAGACGCTTGGCCAGTGGCGCGACGATGAGACCGATCAGAAACGGCGGAACGACGGGCGGCATGATGCTCCAACTTCTCTACGCAGATGTATGACAGGAGACCCAGGGCACTGCGAACGCCGGAGCACGCACAGCGGGGAAGGCGGAAGCACCCATTTCCGGAATTCTCGATATCCCGTGCCGAACTCTCCGCCGGTTGAATTCCTTGTCGATGGGGTAAACCGTCCGCTCATCGATCACCGTAGCCCAGTCATGACCGTCGAGGCCAAACGGTCTCGGCGGGTTTCACCCATGCGAGTGCTATCCATATTCGGACTGCTACGGATTACAGTAGGCGTACCCACCCAGCGAAGCGCTTTTCTAATTTACCTATTACCAGTGATCGGCTTCATGGTGACTGCCGATTTCGCGCGCCGCCCTCCGGCGCAGGACGGGAAACGACAGCGCGTCTCCTCCCAGCACCGCCTCGTGGAAGACCCGCACGTCGAGGTCACCGACCCAGCGCACCGTCGGCACCGTCGGTGCGTGCCGGAGGCGTGGTCAATGCTGTGGCGCGCGCCGGGGGTGCTTCTGCGGGCGTGCTGCGCGAACCCGGCGCCTCCGCAGCGAGTTACGCAAGATCCAGCTCCGACCGTTCACGGACGAGTGAACTCCCAGCCAGCCACTGGCGCACCGGCTGCTGCGAACGCCAGCATGGTCGGCATGGCCACCACGCACCCCCGGGCTGAGCGGGCCGCCCAGGCCCGGGCAGCCGAAACCCAGCTCGCCGCCGACGGAATCGACGGGGTGGTGTTCGGTTGGGTCGACAACGCCGGCCTCACCCGCGTGAAGTCCGTCCCGCTCGCCCAGCTCGAACACGCCGCCGAGTACGGCGTCGGCGCCGTGCCCTGCTTCGACGTCTCCCTGGTGGACGACTCCTTCACCGCTGCGCCTTCGAGTACCGGCCCGGTGGGCGACCTGCGGCTCGTCCCCGACCTCGACCGGCTCACCCCGCTCGCCGCCCAGCCCGGCTGGGCCTGGGCCCCGGCCGACCGCTATACCCAGGACGGCACCCCGCACCCCGGCTGTCAGCGCCGATTCGCCCGCCAGGTCACCGAGGCCATCGAGCGGCGCGGGCTTTCGGTGCAAGCCGGGATCGAGGTCGAGTGGGTGGTGGCCGACGCCACCGGGGCCCCCGCGACGCTCGGGCCCGCGTACGGGATGACCCGCTTCGTCGAGCACTCCGACTATCTGCGGGAGGTGCTGCGCGCCCTCACCGCCCAGGGGTTGACCGTGCTCCAGCTCCACCCCGAGTACGCCGCCGGGCAGTTCGAGGTCTCGGTCGCCGCCGAGGGGCCGGTCGAGGCGGCCGACACCACGATGCTGGTGCGCCACACCATCCGGGCCGTCTCCGCCCGTCACGGCCTGCGGGTCTCGTACGCGCCCGTCTTCACCGAGGGCTCGGTCGGCAACGGCGGCCACCTGCACCTCAGCCTATGGCGACAGGAGCAGAACCTCGGGCACGGCGGCCCCGGCCGCCACGGGCTGCACCCCGACGCCGAGCAGTTCTTCGCAGGCGTACTGGCCGAGCTGCCCGCCCTGCTCGCCCTCGGCGCGCCCAGCGTCGCCTCCTACCTGCGGCTGGTCCCCTCCCGCTTTGCCGGGGCCTACCGATGCTGGGGCCTGGAGAACCGCGAGGCAGCGCTGCGCCTGATCACCGGCTCCGCCGCCGGGCAGGCAAACGCCGAGCTCAAGTGCTTCGACGCCGCCGCCAACCCGTACCTGGAGGTCGGCGCCGTGCTGGCCGCCGGACTCGCTGGCCTGGAGTCCGGCCTGCCCCTCCCGCCCGAGACTCCGAGCGACCCAGCCGCCCTCGTCGCCGCCGAGCGCCTCCCGGCGAGCCTGCCGGAGGCGATCGACGCGTACGAGAAGTCCGCACTGCTGCGGCAGGCGCTCGGTTCCGATTTGTACGAGGCCGTGCTGGCCGTCCGGCGGGCAGAGGCTGAGCTGTTCGCGGGGCACACGGATGCGGATGTCATCAAGGCTGTCCGCTGGCGCTACTGACAGGTTTCACGGAGCTCCAGCAGGATCCGGCCGCAGAGCGTGAGGGGCAGTTCCTCGCCCGTGCCTGTGGCTGAAGCGGTCGCGGGCATGGCGTCGTCCGAGGTGAGAGGGAGGGTCGAGCGCCGTTGCCGTCGAGCATGAGGCGCATGGAACGACCCTCGGTAGCGTGGCAGTGGATGGTGGCGGCCTCGTGCGGCCGGGCGATCGGCGCGGAGTTGCAGGTCGAGAGGGACTCGTCGACACCGCCGAGCGGCACGTCCGCCGGCATGGGCTGCGGGGCACCTGCGCGAGCTGGGCATCGTAGGTGTGCACCAGTGCCTCGGCCCTCGTCAGTTGGGAGCGGCGGAACTCGTCGGGTACGGGGGACATTTGCATCAGCCCACTTCGGCTCTGGGGGAGGACCCGAGAACCGGATCGGTAACAGCGGGTTCCAGCGGCTTCGCCATGTAGACCGCCTCGGCACCGTAGCTCGCGGGCAGCCCGATCTCGGGCCGGGCGCGGTAGCCCAGCCGGGACCACAGCACCTCGGAGCCGCGCACGGCGACCAGAGAGAGGGACCGGTAGCGGGCCGCCCGGCCGGTCTCCTCCAGGTGTCGCAGCAGCCGGGGGGCCAGGCCGCGGCCGCGCGCCCGCTCGGCGATCACCAGGTCGTGGGCGTGCAGGTTGCTCCCCCGGTCGCTCTCCTGCGCCGTGCCTTCCTCGGCCACGCTCAGGTCCGGGCAGCGGAACAGCGGGTACGGCAATGCGAGCAGATAGCCCCCGAAGCCACCCGCGTGCTCCAGCACGAAGCAGGTCGAGGGCGAGGCGCACTGCCGGGAGCGCAGCGCCTCCCGCCCCTCGGACAGACCGCTCGCGGCGTAGGCGCGTTCCTCCAGCGCGACCACCTCGTCCCAGTCCTCCTCCCGAAGCAGCCGGATCCGGGTGTCGATCACGCGTCTCCTCCGTCCAGAGCCGGGCCGCCGACGCAGGTGTACGGCAGCGGCGCGAAGCCGTTGAACCCCCGGGTGGCGTACGCGGCGGCGTACGCGCCGCAGGAGTGGACCCACACCGGGTCGCCGGAGGCGATCGCGCGCGGGACCCGTACCAGGCCGTCCTCCTGGGCGTACGCGTCGTCGCTGTCGCAGGTCGGGCCGGCCACCACGGCGTCGACGAACTGCCCGCCGGAATGGGTGGGGAACTCCAGGCGGTACTGCAACTGGTCCATCTCGTAGAGGCCGTTGAACTTGCCGCAGCTCAGGTAGAGCCAGTCCTCACGGGTGCCGTCGAGCCGGTGTCGGGAAGTGAGCCGTGCCACGTGGGCGCGGATCGCGCCGTGGTCGGCGACCAGGTGGCGGCCGGGCTCCACCAGGAAGTCCAGCGGGGCGGCGTTGACGGCACGCAGTCGTTCCATGCCCTCGCGGATCACCACGAACATCTTGTCCAGCGGCGGTTCCAGCGGCCGGCCGCGCCGGTCGAGGACACCGAGGGCGGGCAGACCGCCACCGAGGTTGATCCGGTCCGGGGTGATGCCGCGCCCGCTGAGCGCCTCCAGGACCGCCGCCAGCGAGTCGATCGCCGCGGCCCATGCCTCGGCGGTCATCTGCTGGGAGCCGACGTGCACCGACAGGCCGGAGGGCACCAGCCCGGCGCTCCGGGCGGCACCGAGCACCCGCAGGGCATCCTCGGGCGAGCAGCCGAACTTGTGGCTCAGGCCCCACAGCGCTCCCTCGCCGGTGGTCGCGATCCGGCAGAAGACCCGTGATCCAGGGGCGTGTTCGGCGATTGCGGCGACGTCCTCCAGGCAGTCGGTGGCGAAGTCGCGCACGCCCAGCCGGTAAGCCTCGGCGATGTTGCGGTCGGACTTGACGGTGTTGCCGTAGTGGATCAGCCAGGGGGCCACCCCGGTGCGCAGCGCCTGGGCGATCTCCTGCGGGCTCGCCGCGTCGAAGCCGGAGCCGAGCCGGGCGAGGTGGCCGAGCACCTCGTCCACCGGGCAGGCCTTCATCGCGAACCGGACGGCGACGCCTGGCAGTTCGGCGCACAGGGCGGCGTACTGGCGGCCGATGCCGTCCAGGTCGTAGATGATGGCGTCCTCGATGGCGGCGGCGAGCGCAGCGCGCAGGGCGGGGTGGTCGTGCTGGTCGGGGAGGGGCGCGGTGGATGCGTACACGGAGGCCGTCGGGGCGTGATGGCCGGTTCTGCCACGGTCGGCCGTCCGGCGTGGTTCGGCGATCTGGCGCACATCGGTGGTCTGAGGCCTCACGTTTGAACTCCCGGTCCGACTGGATGAATGATGCCAAGGGCCTGCTGGCACACATGAGATGAAGCGAGGGAGCCCAAAGGTCGGCTGTGACGCCTGACCTGGACTCCCTCCACGCTGCACTCTATGCACTTCTGGGGCCTGCTCCCGCACCTGCTGTGCACCCTGCACGGCCTGCCCGCAGCCTTCGCGCCGACCGACTCGAATCCAATGAGCGCGAGACCCCGCTCGGCGTGCTCCACGCCGAACCCCACTCGCCGCGACCCGCCCCGGGCAGACCCTGATCAGCGACCGGCAGTACCACGGCCGCAATTTCCAGCCCGCCACGAACGGGGTGAATCCGGCGGGCGAGCTCCACGAAGGAGAGGCGATCTGGCGATGCACCTCCGACTGCGAACCGTCTCACCGATCTTGTTCTGGGCGTCCCTGCCGGTCGAGGGCAGGAACCCCGGCAAGGTGAAGGACGTGTGCCCGAATGAGCCGCGCCACCTCTCGTCCTGGCAGTACACGATCTCGGCCTCGCCGGGAGGCAGCCGCAGCCCGGCCTCATCCACCCTGTCGGCGCGCCTTGAGCCACCGCTCGACACACAGAACCACCCAAACGGCGTCGGCGTGAGCCTCCACGACCTTGACGATCAGGTACCACCGGATGCCGGCGAAGAACTTCTGCATGTCGAGATCGATCACACAGCCCTTCGTCCGGCAGCGGTTCCGGCCGAGCATCCTCATCCCGCCGCCGTGCTGCTCGGGAATCTCCACCGCCCGCACCGGAGGGGAAAAGCACATCCCCGACGACATCTGGTTCCAGGCCTTCAGATCCTTCTCGAACTCGTCGATGGACTGCCCGTCCACTCCCGGCGCTCCTTTGTTCGCCTCGCCTTGCGGCCTACTACGAGCCGGTCCGCCGGCACCTCCGCATCGGTACTCGGCCCTTCACGGCTTCGGCGCCGCCTCTCGCCCACCCTGACCAGGGCGAACCACGATCCGAGCCTGGTTATGCCAGGAGTACGACCACATCGGTAAGCGCCCTACAAGATCCAGCAGGTCGAGCTGGCGGCCCAGGACCACCTGTTGAGGGCCCCGGTCCCGCCGCACGGATCTACGCGGCGACCGCATCCAGGTTGGCGGTCTCGGGCCGACCGGGGACGTGCATCACCTCGGGTGCGTTTCTCGTCGAGTGAGGTTAGCGAGGTCGCCCGTGTCCGGTGTAATGCCCGTCTCGTTGCGGTAGCTGGTTGATCAGCTGGCGTGAGAGGTGGGTCGGATGAGCTGTGCTGAGGTGCTGCGGCTGCTGCGGGAGCGGGAGGCGGCCTGCTCGCCGGCGCCGAACCTGCACGTCGCGGACACCGAGCCGTCGCTTCCCGCCGCCTTGAACTCCCGGCCGTTGCAGCGCGCGGTGGTGCATGAGGCCACGTCCGGGTCCCTGCGGCAGGCCGCCTGGGCGATCGAACGCGCCACCGGGCAGAATATCGGTACCCGGCAGCTCATGGAGATCTGCGCGCGGGCCGCCGCGGACATCGGCGCGTTCTGCACTGCCGCACGCCGAGCGGACGCCGTGCACATCGACGCCGCCGAGCTGCTGGTGCTCACCTGCGACGCGCCCGGCGTGAACATGATCCCGTCCGGGTTGAGGGACGCCACCCGCGCCACCGCCGAAGCCCACGCGGCGGCCGGCCCTCCCCAAGCGTTTCGACGTCTGCCCGTAAAGGGCGCCTTGCGGTGCCTTGGCCTGCGGATGTCTCTGAATGATGTTTCGCCCCGACAGCTGGAAGGTGCCATGAGCGCGCGTCGTCTGTTACCGAACGAGGAGTCCCTTGGCCTCATCAGGCTGGTCCGGAAGCTGGCGGCCGATGAACTCGCGCCGCGGGTGGATGCCGATGAGGCGAACGAGGCGTTCCCTCGTGACGTCTTCAGGCTCCTCGGACGCGTCGGCCTGCTCGGTTTGCCGTACTCCGAGGCGTACGGTGGCAGCAGTCTGTCCTACGAGGTGTACCTACAGGTTGTCGAAGAGATCGCGTCCGTGTGGGTTTCGGTCGGTGTAGGTGTCTCAGTGCACGTGCTGTCGTGCTTCGGCTTGGCGACGATGGGTACCGAGGAGCAGAAGCAGGAGTGGCTGCCCGCGATGCTCGGTGGCGAGCTGCTGGGTGCCTACTGCCTCTCGGAGCCGCACGCCGGCTCGGACCCGGCCGCGATGCAGACCCGGGCCCGTCTGGACGGCGATCACTACGTCCTGAACGGCGCGAAAGCCTGGACGACCCATGGCGGCCACGCGGACTACTACAAGGTCATGGCCCGCACCTCGGAAGATCGCACGGGTATCTCGTGCTTCATGATCCCGGCTGACACCGAGGGCCTCACCGCTGATGTGCCTGAACGGAAGATGGGCCTGACCGGGTCCACGACGGCGACCATGGTGCTCCGGGACGTCCGTGTCCCCGTCGAGCGGCGTATCGGTGCTGAGGGCGACGGCCTGCGTATCGCTCTCGCGAGCCTGGATTCCGGCCGTCTCGGTATCGCGGCCGTCGCGGTCGGTCTCGCCCAGGGCGCTCTTGACCACGCGATCGCCTATGCGCGCGATCGGGAGACTTTCGGATCACGCATTATCGACCACCAGGGAGTCGCGTTCCTGCTCGCTGACATGGAGGCCGCGGTGTTTTCAGCGCGTGCTGCGACCCTCCATGCCGCCCGGTTGAAGGACGCGGGACTGCCGTTCAGCCGTGAGGCGTCGGTCGCGAAGCTTGTCGCGACCGACAACGCGATGCGTGTCACCACCGATGCGGTGCAGGTGCTCGGCGGGGTCGGCTACACGCGCGAGTTCCCGGTCGAGCGGTACATGCGTGAGGCCAAGGTGACTCAGATCTTCGAAGGCACGAACCAGATTCAGCGCATGGTCATCGGGCGGTCGCTCGCCAAGTCCAACAACGGTGACCTCACTTTGGCCCCCTGAGCTTGACTCTGAAGCTGATCGGAAAATCGATGTCCGGGAGGGCAGGCGGCAGCGTCCGGTCCGCGTGCGGACCGGATGACGGTGAGAGACGAGTCGGTCAGGTCGATGCCGGTGTGAGGGCGACTTGGTGGCCGAGGGCCTGGAGCTGGCGGACGAGATCGCGGGTCTTGCGGGCGGGGTCGAGGTGGAGACGGTACCAGTCGGCACCGAGCTCCTGGCTGGAGGCGTCTGGGACGTTGATCAGGTGCCAGGAGATGACGAGTATCGAGCGGGCGACGGCGACCAGGGCTTTGGCATGGCCGCGGCGTTTGACGATGCGGCGGTAGCGCGCCGAGCAAGGTGTCCGTGCGGGCAGCGGCGTTTGCAGCCTCGCCCAGGGCGCCCTTGAGCCAGGGCTCGCCCTTCCCGGCTGGGCCCGCGCTGTTCTCGCTCCGGACTGAATCGTGCGGGGACGCAACTTGGCCCAGAACACAAGGTGTTCAGGGGTGGGGAAGCGGCGCCCTTCGGCTATGTCGCCACCACTCGACTACGGGAGTCGCAACCATGCCTCACACGACCGCCTTCGCCAGGATCCGGTGGTCCATAGGCCATCGTCGCGCCAGCGCGCGCTCCACTGGCGGCAGTACCAGCCGGGGCAGTAGCGTCCTGATCGCGGCTCATGCCAAGGGAGGTGTCTGCGGCCGCGCTTGCCATTCCCGCAGAGAACCCTTCGTCCCAAGGGGCGGCGCCCACGGACGCCGGTCCGGTCGGCCCGAGGGCGACCGGATACAGTGCGCGAGACGGCAGCCTGGTTTGTGAGGGAAAGCGTGACCGACACCAGCAACACCCGGCCCGCCGAGGGTGAAGCGCAAGCGCCGCGGCAGAGCCGACTGCACCGCCTGATGCGCTACATCCCCCTGATCGCCCCCGTCCTTCTGTGGGCCGTGCCCTGCTGGGTGCTCCTGCACAGCGGCCAGCACTGGCCGCTGCCCGTCACGCTGGTCGGCACCGCCCTGTTCGTCCTCGGCCTCGTCGGTATGCCGTTCGCGATGGTGCGCGGCCACGGCCGGCGTCAGCAGGACCGGGCGGCGATCGTCGGTGACACCCTGCTGGGCACGAGCTGGGTTCTGTTCACCTGGTCCGTTCTGATCGGGGTCCTCTTGCGGCTCGCCCTGACCGTGGCCGGCGTCGGTGAGAGTCAGGACCGGGCCCGAATCGTCACTTGGGCGGTCCTCGGCGTTACCGCCGTGCTGCTCGCCTGGGGGTACGCCGAGGCCCGCCGCGTGCCCCGCGTGCGGCGACTCGACGTGCAACTCCCACGGCTGGGTCCCGGGTTGGACGGTATACGCGTCGTCCTCATCACCGACACCCACTACGGTCCCCTCGATCGCGCCCGCTGGTCGGCACGGGTGTGCGAGACGGTGAACGCTCTGGAAGCCGACTTGGTCTGCCACACCGGAGACATCGCGGACGGCACGGCCGAACGCCGCCGTGCTCAGGCCGTCCCACTCAGTACTGTGCGGGCCACCCGGGCCCGGGTCTACGTCACCGGCAACCACGAGTACTACAGCGAGGCCCAGGGCTGGGTCGACCTGATGGACGAGCTGGGCTGGGAGCCGCTGCGCAACCGCCATCTGCTGCTCGAACGCGGTGGCGACACCCTCGTGGTGGCCGGCGTGGATGACGTCACGGCCGAGTCCTCCGGCCTCGCCGGCCACGGCGCCCACCTCGCCGGAGCCCTGCACGGCGCCGACCCCGACCACCCCGTCCTGCTCCTGGCCCACCAGCCCAAGTTCGTCGACCGGGCGGCAGCCGGCGGCGTCGACCTCCAGCTCTCCGGCCACACCCACGGCGGCCAGATCTGGCCCTTCCACCACCTGGTCCGCATCGACCAGCCCGCCCTCGCCGGCCTCAGCCGCCACGGCACCCGCACCCTCCTCTACACCAGCCGCGGCACCGGCTTCTGGGGCCCGCCCTTCCGCGTCTTCGCCCCGAGCGAGATCACCCTGCTCGTACTCCGCTCCCCGCAGCGGCCCCCACACCGTAGCGCTGGGCGGGCCGGCGGTTCCGCCTGAAGATGCTGCAGTGCGCCGGCACCCCGAAGAAGGGCTACGCATCCTGCAACGCCCTGCGCGTCACCAGCGGCACCACCGCCTTCCAGGAAGAGCAGGCAGCGAAGAAGGGCATCGCACCCCAGACCGTCCGGCCGAACGCCCCCGCGGACTCCCCCACCGGCTACGGCCCCAGCGACCTGCAGTCGGCCTACGGCCTGACCTCCGCCGCCTCCGCCAGCGGCTGCGGCAGACCATCGCCATCGTCGACGCCTACGACGACCCGAACGCCGAGTCGGACCTGGCCAACACCCACGACAGTCAGGCTCTGATGTCCCTGTCCGGAGCCTCCCGCCGATCCGCTCCACCGCGGGCCGCACCGACGCCGGTCGGCCAAGCTCCACGGGGCAAGGGCTGTGACTACTTCCACTTGCGCTGATGGCTGCACTGGCAAGGCACCACCCCTACAGCGCTGACGGTGGACTGTGGCCACATCGTCTCGCAGATCAGGGTTGTGTGAACTACGTATTTACGCGGCCGACCTCGATCGTGTGTGGAGCGAGCCGAGGTGTACGCGATTTCGATGGCCCTGGGAGTGCCGGAGGCGAGGGAGTCGCCGGGAGAGGCCGCTGCGCAGGCGATCCCCCCGCCAGGGCAGAGACGACGGCACACACGGAGCGCGCGGCGTCCAGCGGCTCCTGCATGCCAGCCACCATGCAAGCGAAGCCGGCGCCCTGCGAACCGGCACACCGCGTCATTCCGAAGGAATGCGAAACTCGAATGTGGGACGGTCCCACGGCACGGCGGGCGGGTTCGCGAGCGCGGTCCCGGTCCGCACTGCACCAACGCGGTGGTAGAAGTCCTCGGCGGGAAGATGCGACACGACCTTGACACGGTCGAGCCCGGCGGCACGGGCCTCGGACTGCATGTGCGCAACGAGCAGCCGTCCAATACCACGTCCTTGCGCTTCGTCGGCGACGAACAGCAGGTCGAGCTCCGGTGGAGCGAGGACAAGCGAGTAGAACCCGATGACCCGGCCTCCATGCTCGTCGGCGCCGACGGCCACAAAGGCGCGATGGGCTTCGATGTAATCAGGACCGACCCGGTAGCCCGCCACTGCGGCTGCGTACTTACCCTCGTAGGCGCCTGAGCCACGCACGAGCCGCGTGAGCCGTTTGGCATCCCGCGCGACGGCCCTCCGTATCGTGATCGGCTGGCTGATCGGGGAAGTGCGTGAACTCATCGGGAGAGTATTTCGCACCGGGAAGTGCCTTCCTGCGGCGGGTCGGCTGCTCGGGCAGGCATTCCTGCACCGCTCCCGGGAACCACTCGTGCGAGCGCAACCGACGCCCAATCGCCCTGGCGGCGCTTCCCCTGTCCCTGCCCCACTACGCGAGAAAGTCGGCTTCACCTCCGCCGTGAACGGCGGAGCACTGCCGACAAACCCGGTAGCGTTCCAAGACGTCGCGCCACGGTGCTCCGGCTCGGCTACTCGAACCGCGCGGTGTCGCCTGCCCCACGGCGTACGATCTCGGCCTCGCCACTGGAGAAGTCGATGACCGTGGTCGGCTCCGTGCCACAGTCGCCCGAGTCGACCACGGCGTCAACCACGTGGTCGAGGCGCTCTTTGATCTCCCACCCCTGTGTCATCGGCTCGTCCTCGTCGGGCAGGAGCAGGGTGCTGGAGAGCAGCGGCTCACCGAGGTCCGCCAGCAGGGCCTGGGCAACAATATGGTCCGGAATGCGGACTCCGACGGTTTTCTTCTTGGGGTGCAGCAGCTGGCGCGGCACCTCCTTCGTCGCCGGGAGGATGAAGGTGTAGCTGCCAGGTGTTGCCGCCTTGATCGCGCGGAACACGTCCTTGTCGACATGCACGAACTGGCCGAGCTGCGCGAAGTTCTGGCACACCAGGGTGAAATGGTGGCGATCGTCGAGGTTCCGGATCGACCGGATCCGGCTGAGGCCGTCACGGTTGCCCAGCTGGCAGCCCAGGGCGTAACAGGAGTCCGTCGGGTACGCGATGAGCGCGCCGGAACGGATGCCGGCAGCGACAGTGCTGATGGTGCGCTGCTGAGGGTTCTGGGGGTGCACGTCGTAGTACGTTGCCATCCGCCGAGCCTATGTGATCAGGTCCCGGATTACCGCCCGGCTGAACCGCGCCCGGCCGGGCTGGGTGGGCACACGGCAGCTCCGATCGCGCCCTGAGGCGGGTGCGCGCCGCCACCCGGCGGAGCAGAAGGACACGGCCGGCTGAAGCCCGGTGCTCCCGGCCGATTACCCGGTGGCGGGGTCGTAGAGCAGCCGGCCGGTGGCCCCCGGTGGCGTAAGGTGTGCCGCTACGTCGCCGCCGTACCGTGCGCTGCGGCCGCCAGACGCACGGTGTCCACCCGCACGAACACCGAATCGCCGACAGCGGTCAGCACGTCCGCGGCGTACACCTCGCAGATCACTCGGCTCTTACGGGCCACCTCGCCTTCGACGCGTGCCCTCAGGGTGAGCGGCACGCCCATCGGTGTCGGCTTCAGGTACTTCACGCCGAGCTCCCCCGTCACGCAGTCGATGCGCGGCAGGCTGCCCGGCTCACGCCCCTCGGCGCGGTAGTGGTGCGCCATGGCCGTCCAGTTGGAGTGGCAGTCGACGAGCATCGCGATCAGCCCGCCGTACACGAGTCCGGGCCAGCCGGTGAAGCCGGGATCCGGCAGGTGCGTGCACACCAGATGGACCGCGTCCGCGTCCCAGTGGCTGCTGATGCGCAGGCCGCTTGGATGCGCGCTGCCGCATCCGTAGCAGACACCGTCCGGATCGGCCAGGTTTTGCAGGGGCGTGTCTTCCACAGCAACCTCCGTCGTGAACAGCGACCTTCCTCAAGGTCAGGGCCACTTATACGGCCCCGGCCGGTGGCGTGTCTCGGTGATCCGGATCTCAGTCGGCTCCCGTCAGCGGGCCAGACCGTGCAAAACGTCACAGTGGGGCCAAGCCCGGGATGACACGGCCGGAGGTTGGTGGCACAGCGATGATTTTCGGGGGCTCGCCGGGTCTATGGGGACAGTGGCCGCTGAGGAGAGGATCGATCATGTCCATCGCAGAGACCCCGCAGAGCATCGACACCACGTCCACCCCGCCGGTGGCGGATGGCACGCGCTCGGCTGCCGCGGTCCCAGGGCTACCTGATGGGCGAGCAGGACCGCGAGAAGATCTTCGTGCACCCGGCGCGGTGGTACACCGACCACCAGGTGGATCTGCGCCTGGGAAGTGCCGTCACCAGGATCGACCGTGGCCGGAAGACGGTTGCCTTCTCCGAAGGCGAGACGATCGGTTACGACAAGCTGCTGCCGGCCACCGGCGTCTCCCCCGTCGCCTTCCCGTACCCCGCGCCGACCCGGACGGCGTGCCGGTCGACCGCGGTGCCCTCGCCGGTCCGGACGCACCGCTCGACCGGCTTCCTCTCGGTCCTGGTCGACGCCTGCGATCAGGGACCCGGGTTTCCGCGCCCGGACCGGGTCGGCAGTCCGGCAACCAGAGCACCGCGCCGCAGGACGTCCCGGAGCATGGCAGGGGTGAGGGTGCGGGTGAACATGTTGCGCCGGCTGGGATGGTATCCGCCGATCAGGTACACCTCGCGTTCGCCGCCGGCCTCGGCGACCAGCGCCTCGACACCGTGCCCGAAGACCGGTCGTGGACGGGGCAGTCGCCATCCCGCGCCGGCCAGCACGGGCAGCAGCGCCTGCCAGGCGAAGGCTCCGAGCACCACTGTGGCCCTCAGCGTCGGGCGCAGCAACTCCAACTCGTGGGCAAGCCACGGGCGGCAGGTGTCGCGTTCAGTTGTGGTGGGCCGGTTGCCGGGCGGTGCACAGTGCACCGGCACGGTGATCCGTACCCCGTACAGCTCCAACCCGTCGTTCCGGTGCGTGGCGGTCGGCTGGGAGGCCAGACCGATGTCGTACAGGGCGGCATAGAGTGCATCGCCGGACGGGTCACCGGTGAAGATGCGCCCGGTGCGGTTGCCGCCGTGCGCGGCCGGAGCAAGCCCGATGATCGCAAGTGGTGCATCCGGCGGGCCGAAGCCGGGCACCGGCCTGCCCCAGTACTCCCAGTCCTTGAATGCCCTGCGCTTGACGCGCGCGGCCTCCTCCCGCCAGGCCACCAGCCGCGGGCAGGCCCGACAGGTGGCCACCGCCGCGTCCAAGTCCTGGACCGTTCTCATCCGAGGAGCCGTGATCGCGGGGAAGTCGTGTGTTTCGGTCGCCGGGTGGTCGCCGCGCATGCCCGCCTCCATGCTCACCTGTGTCCTGGACTTCCGGTCCCGTCGCGCATTCCGCGGTGAAGCCCACCGCCGCATTGTCGAGGACGGGCCCTCAGTAGCGGGTCCAGGACGCCGACGAGGCCGAGAAGCGGCAGTCGCCGAGCAGGTCGTACGTTCAGCGGTGGGCGATCCGCACCATGCGGCGCGAGACTGCCGCCCGGGTGCGGTGGTCAGGGCCGCGTGGAGTCACGCCCGTGGTCGGCAGCGTACGCGGCGAAGACTTCCGTCGATGTTCCTCCGGTGTGGAGAAAACGCTGGTCCAGAATGGCGGCAAGGTCTTCCAGCGCACCGGCGAGCACATTGCCCGTCAGACGCACATCCGGCCGCCGGGCGGCCCGACCACGGTCGGCGAGGTCGGTGGCGTAGCCCACCATGGCCGCCAGAGACGCATGGTCCTCCCCGTCATGGAAGTAGTAGGCCTCGGCGTACTGGGTGAAGTCGATGCGGACTCGCACCACTTCAGTGGCCAGGCTCTCCAGCAGCAAGGCTCCCGCAGTGCAGTCGAGCTGTTGCGTTGCCGGGTCCGAGCGGCGCAGCAGCGCCAGCCGGAGGGCGAGGACCCTCCTGCGGGTCAGCGCCGGATAGATTTCGAGAACCCAGGAGACCGTGGCCGTCAGAAGTACGAAGCCGACGAGGGCTTCCAGCGGCGCGGCGACACGGAGCCACCCAGCGGTGGGCACGATGTCCCCGAGCCCAAGGGTGGCGACCGTGGTGAGCGACATGTACAGGGAGTCGAGCAACCCTGACTGAGGGGACGGTTGCGAGGCCGCTGCAAAGGCGAAATCCTCCGGCATGTGGGGCCAGTAGACGATGGCCCAGCCCAGGATGATGATCGTCGCCCACATGCCGACCACCGTCACCATGGCGAGCGGTCCGACGAGCCCGACGAGCCCGACGACACGCCTGCGGGCACGCAGCTGCTGGGACAGTCTCCACAGCACAGTCATGACGAGTCGGCTCAGGCCACCGTGCCGGGTGGGATGCCAGAGAGTATGGAAGAGGTCCCGCAGGGCGGCCATGACCAGCCCGACCCCCAGCAGCGAGACCAACCACTTCATGCACGTCTCCCACGGCCCATGTTCGCGGAGCGGCCTTCGCGGCCCCAGGCCATGAAGGCCGCCACTTCTGCTCCTCGAGACGACCCTCCTCCCGGAGCCCGTAGCCGGTGTGCGGCGCGGTGTCGGGGTCGGCGTGCGGCTGTCACGGGATCGTGGTCATGGTGTGCGCGCCGACGAGCAGTAGTCCGCGGCCGCTCATTGATCGGCCGGAACGATGCGGCGACCCGTGATGCCGGTGGGCTGGATCGACACCCACGTCTCGCGTTCGCCCCCCGCCCATGGCTCGGTGTGGGCGCGGTCGGTCATCCGCCGCGCGGCGTCGGGCTCCGTGACAACCCTCGCAGGACCGACGACGAGGACACTCCAGCCCTGGCTCATGGCCTCGTCGACATGGTCGACCTCGAATGCGACATGTGTTCCTGCGGCCGCCGCGAGCACCGAGTCAGGCGCGGTCCGGAAGGCAATTGCATCTTCGATGACCTCGTAGTTCACCGGGATGACCACCGGGCCATCGGGGGTCGATACCGCGATGCGCCCTACGCCGTGCGTGGAAAGCAGGTCGCGGCATTCGTCGGGGCCGAGGTCCCGTAGTCGGGGGTGCAGGAGCGCCTGACCTTGGCCGGGCGGCTGATCGATGCCGGCCCCGCGCAGGGCCGCGACGCTGGTGCCCAGCGCGGCGGCCAACCTGATCAGGCTCTCCAGGCTCGGGTCGGCCGGCCGTTCTTCGAGGTACGCCAGGTAGTCCGGCGCCATTCCGGCGCGACGGGCTGTTTCTGCCCGGGTCAGTCCTTGTCGCTCGCGTTCAGCGGCCACGCGCCGGCCGATGTCGCCGACGCCGGGTGCCCCACCGGAGGGGGGCCTGGAGGACGCGGTGACGGCCTCATCCCTGCTCGGCCGGGAAGGCTCGTGGAGCCTCCCGGGGCCGTGCTCGACGTGATGGATGTGCGCATCCGGCCCGGGAAAGACGAGTGTCACCTCGTTCGTATCGGACCAGCGCACGTCGTAGGGAGGTGTTCCGTCCTCATGGTGGAGTCCGACGATCTCGCCGTCGCGCCTGGTGGCGCCGGTGGCCGGGCTTTCGACAACAAGTCGATCGCCGAGGTGAGCTCGCATGATCGCCGCCGTTTCCTCAGAACGTTGCTGTATCCAACGTGCCACGCGTGGCGTGCCGGCGCACGGGATGGCGATCCCTCGAGCCACCGCACGGAGCCGATGACATCGGCACACCGGACCGACGCTTCCGCGCTCCGTCTCAGCGCCGGTCTCGATGCTCCGCCGCTCCCGCGCGCAGAGCTGTGCGAGACCCACACCGGGTGTCGTGTTCTTCATCGGCGACCGCGCCTACAAGCTCAAGAAGGCTGTCGCCCTGGGATTCCTGGACCACAACGACTGTGGCGGCTCGGCGGGCGGCCCGCGAGCGGAAAGTCGCCCTCAACCATCGCTTCGCCCCCGACGCCCGTGGCGGTGATATCAGACCGGGTGTTCGCCGCCCTCGGCGGACGATGGCGCGGTGTCGTCCGCCTCGACGGCGAGCCGGACAGCCACGTCCACCACTCCGTCGACGCTCTCGCACAGCCGCTGGATGATCGGGAGGAGGCTCCTGCGCTCCACGCTGCCGCTGATCGTTACCCTGCCGTCGGTGACGTCGACCATCAGAGCGGAGGGCGACAGCCCGAGTGTGCGGGTGAGGACGTCCTCGAGGATCTCCTCCTGGATCGCCCGGTCCCTCCGCAGGAGCAGTTGAAGGATGTCACTGCGGCTGATCACACCGATCAGCCGGCCCGAGTCGTCCACCACGGGCAGTCGCTTGATCCTGTGCTCCTCCATCAACCGGGCCGCCCTGACTGCGCTCCATCCGGGCCGCGCGACGACGGCCGGGCTGGACATCAGCCCTTCCGCCGTGTTCGCACTGCCCTGTGAGATCTTTCCTCGGATCAGATCCGCCTCGGACACCACACCGACCGGTCGGCCCTCGTCATCGATCACAGGTACGGCCGTAATGCCGTACTCGTCGAGTAGCCGCGCGATCTCCTTGAACGCGGTGCCCCGCTGGACGCTCACCGCCGTGGGCGTCATCAGGTCGGCGACGCTGCGGTGTCTCATCGCACGCCAGCCCCTTCCGGGTGTGTCCGGTCGAGCCGTCTCCTCAGCACCAACGTGGATCAGACGGCCTGCCCACGCACAGGGCCGAGCGGTCCCGTCGTGGGGCCGAACGGGACACACGGTCCAGGCACAGGACGCTTCGGCTCGTCCCCTACCTCCCTCGCGCGCCCAGCCCCGGTGACCCCCGGCCTGCGCATCACAAAGGAGTTCGGCCCGAGGGACTGCGCAGAGCCTCCACCTCATGGCCGGCAGGCACGGCCCGATCGTCCTCGGAACCCGCGGACGCGGAGGGTTCGCCGCACTGCTGCTCGGCTCGGTGGGACTGGACCTCCTTGAACGGCGTTTCGCAGCCCACCGCGATCACCGCGTGCGTCATCACATCACCGACGGTTCGGAGCTGTTTCATGGGCGCTCCTCGATCGGGTCCTTCAGGTTGTTTCTATCGGGGTCTTTGAGAGCAGGTAGGGCAGGTTGTTCGGGAGCCGGGGGTACATCGGCGAGTTTGGGAGCCACCTGGGGGTTGAGCGGATGACATGCCGCTGATGGAGTAATCAAAGGCATGGGCTGTTTGGCCCTTCACGCTTTGCCTGTTGATCACGGTCGTGTCAGGAGATCCGTGTGTACAGGTCGCGTGAGTGGATCTTTGAGCGGATCCGCCGGGACAAGCGTGTGGACCCGTCGGTGTCGGGGCGGATGCTGGCCCAGCGGTACAGGGTGTCGCGGAACACGGTGGCGAAGGCGTTGACCCAGCCGGTGCCGCCGAAGCGGAAGAAGCCGCCGCCCCGGGCGAGTGTGCTGGAGCCGGTGAAGGGCTTCATCGACGCGATGCTGCGGGAGGACCTGGCGGCGCCGCGCAAGCAGAAGCACACGATCAGCCGGGTGATGGAGCGGCTGGCGGCTGAGCACGACTTCGAGCTCGCCTCCTACACGACGGTGCGTGACTACATGGCCAGACGGCGTCCGGAGCTGGTCTTGGAGGCCAGGGAGGGGCGCCGGCATCTGGAGGGTGTTGTTCCGCAGACGAAGCAGCCGGGCGAGGAGGCCGAGGTCGACTTTGCGGACGTCTGGCTGGACCTGGCCGGGCAGCGGCGCAAGTGCGTGCTGTTCACGCTGCGGATGTCGTATTCGGGCAAGGCGGTGCACCGCGTCTATGCGACGGCATCGCAGGAGGCTTTCCTGGAAGGGCACGTCGAGGCGTTCGAGGCGCTGGGCGGCTGCCCGACGGTCCACATTCGCTATGACAATCTCAAGCCAGCGGTCAAGCAGGTGCTGTTTGGCCGTTCGCGCACGGAGACGGCCCGGTGGGCGGCGTTCAGGTCGTGGTACTCGTTCTCGGCGTTCTACTGCACCCCTGGTGAGGAAGGCGCCCACGAGAAGGGCGGGGTCGAGCACGAGGGCGGGCGGTTCCGCCGCAAGCACCTGGTCCCGCCGCCCGAGGTCGAGACGCTGGCCGAGCTGAACGAGCGTCTGGCCGCGATCGATCTGGCCGAGGATGCCCGGCACGTCCATGGCCGTCCGACCTCGATCGGGTTCGACTTCGAAGCCGAGCGCGAGCTGCTGCGGCCCCTGCCTGCGGACGGATACGACTGCGGGATCGACCTGACACCGGTGGTCCAGCGCAACGGTCGCATCACGGTCCGTCAGAGCTACTACTCGGTGCCGGCGAAGTTTATCGGCGCCAAGGTCCGGGTGAAACTGCGGGCCAACGAGCTTCTGGTCTTCGACGGCCGCAAGATCGTCGCTCGGCACCCGCGGCTGACGCGCCGATACACCGCCCACGACATCCTCGACCACTACCTGGAAATCCTGCTGGTGCGCCCCGGCGCGTTCGCCGGGGCTTCGGCCCTCGCACAAGCCAGGGCCGAAGGCACCTTCACCAAGACCCACGAAGCGTTCTGGGCCGCGGCCAAGGCCAAGTGCGGTGACAGGGACGGCACCCGGCTGCTGATCGAAGTGCTGCTACTGCACCGTCAGCTGCCCGCCGAAGCCGTCGTCGCAGGGATGGCCACGGTCGTCAAGGTCGGCTCGGTCAATCCCGACCTGGTGGCCATCGAGGCCCGCAAGGCGATCGAGGACAGCGACCTCGACGAGGCCGACGGCACCGAGGCCGATGCCTGTGACGACCAGGACGGCGACGCGGAGGCCGGCGGCACGGCGGACGAGGGCGCGAAGGTGATCTCCCTGCACGCCCGGCGCCTGCCGCCCGATCCACGCACCCAGCTGCCGGACATGTCCAAGTACGACCGGCTGCTTGCGCCGCCGGCACCGCCGAGGAAACAGCAGAAAGGCACGAGCGCATGAGCCCCACCAAGACGGCCGAGGCCCCTGCGGCCGAGCAGGTCCCGCCCACCAGGATGCCGCTGCCCGGCGATCCCGAGGACGCGGCGATCGACGAAGCTTGCCGGGACCTGCGGCTTCCCGCGTTCCGTGAACGGTTCGTGGAGCTGGCCGCCGACGCCCGGCGCAAGCAGTCGACCTACAAGCAGTTCCTCCTGGACCTGCTGCGGACCGAGGTCGCCGACCGCGACGTCCGCCGTCAGCAAAGGCTCGTCCGCGCGGCGAAATTCCCCCGGCCCAAGCGGCTGGAGGACTTCGACTTCGACAAGAACCCCAACGTCTCCCCGGAAGTCGTCGCCGATCTGAAGTCCACGTCCTGGGTCCGTGAGGGCCGTCCGCTGGTGCTGATCGGTGACTCCGGAACTGGCAAGTCCCACCTACTGATCGGCGTCGGTACCGCGATCGCGGAGGCCGGACTGTCCGTCCGCTACATCACCACCCAGGCCCTGGTGAACGAGCTCGCCGAAGCCGAGGCGGCCAGACGGCTGTCCTCGCTCATGGCCCGCTACACCAAGGTCGACCTGCTCTGCCTGGACGAGTTCGGCTACGCGAACCTGGACAAGAAGGGCGCCAAGCTGCTGTTCCAGATCTTCACCGAACGCGAGGAACGCAAGGCCACCGCGGTCGCCACGAACTCCCCGTTCGCCGAGTGGGACAAGACCTTCGGCGACCGCCGGCTCTGCGCGGCCATCGCCGACCGCATCACGTTCCGCTGCAGCCTGATCCAGACCGGCACCGAGTCCTACCGGCTCCAGGCCACCTGCGACGAACGCTCGATCTGACATCGTGCCGCCCCGGCCGCACACTCGCCGGAAAACGGAGCCGGGCCCTTTCGCACCGTGCCTGTCAGGGACACGGACCGACAGGGCCCGGTGACACACAAGCTATCGCCATCCACCGCCGAATCACGGCGGACACTCCACGCCCCCGAGCGTGACGTCACCCATTAGAGGTGGCTACCGATGCCATGGCTCCCGATCCCGCCGATGCGGTGGCCTGCTCGACTGCCACCACGGCGCAACAATCCGCACCATCCTGGCCCTTCCAGGCCGCCAAGCATTCGAGACCGCGGGAGCCTACCGGGGTGCAGACGAATTCTGGGTCTTCCCTGACTGATCGCGCACCGCTCCACCGGGCCGTGCCCGGCAACGATCGGGCCGCACGACTGCCTCCAGGCACAGCCCCACCGGACTGCGGTCCCAAGCATCACTTCTCCCACTCCCGACAAAGTCGCGTCACTGCAGTCCGGCAAAACCACTACGTGGATGGACTATCCGTGGCCGGGGACGGAACCGCTTCCATCGTGGGCGCTGGAACATGCCCGGTGGAGATGCGTGCTTTTCGCCATGGCAGGAGCAGCGCGCTCGCCATGCACAGCAGGCCGGCGATGAGCAGGGCGCCGCGGACCCCGGCTGCGGCGCCGATGAGGCCACCAATGATCATGAAGGCTGCCTGGCATGTCTTCGAGCCGACAGACCAGGAGGTGCTGACGCGGGACATGAAGGCGTCCGGTGTGGCCGCCATCCGATACGTGGTGAAAGACGGATTGAAAACCCCGGCGGAGAGAAGCAGGCCGAAGTCGGCTGCCACGATGACGAACACGCCGAGGGCACCGGACGGCGTCAGAGGCATGAGGATCGTCCAGAGCGTGCGCGCAACACCGGACAGCAGCAGAATGCGACGCTGTCCGAAGTGCCGGGTGAGCAGCGGGGCCAGACGTGAGCCCAGCACGCCGCCCAGGCACGGCAGCCCCAGAGCAAGTCCGTATTGCCACGGTGCCAGTTCGAGGTCTTCCAGCATGAGGACGGCCATCAGCGGTGAGGCCATCATGATGGATCCGCCGAAGAGCAGGGCGTTGAAGAACAGCGGCCGCAGTCCTGGGTGGCGCAGGAGGTATTGCCAGCCGGCCGCGATGTCGCGGCCCAGGTGAGCGGTGGCGGCGCGGGCCGGTGGCACTGGTTCTGGCTGCCGGATGCGACGGATCCCCAGGGCTGATCCGAGGAAGGACAGTGCGTCGACCACCAGGGTGGCGGCCGCGCCCAGTGCTCCGATCAGGAGCCCGCCGATGGGCGGGCCGGCGCTGACGCTGATCCAGTTGGTTGTCTCGAAGTGGCTGTTGGCACGAAGGCGGTGCTCGGGCAGGACAAGTGCCTTCAGGTGTGCCCCGCTCGCCGCGTCGAAGGCGACAGACGCCGCCGTCTGAAGAACGCCGACGACACACAACTGGGCGAAGGTGAGCTTGTCGAAAGCCATGGCGACCGGAATGCTCGCCAGCAGCACACAGCGTGCCAGGTCGGCGGTGATCATAACCGGCCGCTTGTACTGATGCTCGATACGCGCACCGAGCGGTAGAGCGATCACCGCACTGGCCACCGCGGACAACGCAGCGAGCACAGAAACCTGGAACGCCGAGGAACCCAGCACCAGAAGGGCGATCAGCGGCAACACCCCCATGCCGACGGCGCTGCCCGCTGCGCTGACCGCGTAGGCGCCCCACAGCCGCCGGAAGTCCTGCCCGAGCGTGCTCCGCCGTACCAACCGAACCTCCTGAGGTGCGAAAGCGCTCAGCGTAGTGAATCGGATCACCCTCCACCCCGTAATCAGGCCGCCACCGGACGCACTTCAAAGCTGAGATCAGAAACAGGTACTGGCATCACCCGATAGGGGTGGCTCCCGATCTCATTGACGATCATGAACCTGTGACGGATCCATCCTCGTCACGGACGGAGCAAAGTGGCTCCCAATCCCACCGATGCAGTGGCTCCCGTTCACCCCGCCAAAATCATTCA
Organism: Streptomyces sannanensis; assembly: GCF_039536205.1. GTDB lineage: Bacteria > Actinomycetota > Actinomycetes > Streptomycetales > Streptomycetaceae > Streptomyces > Streptomyces sannanensis. The sequence continues at coordinate 473,282 of NZ_BAAAYL010000001.1, forward strand.
GGTAGTCCGAGTGCGCGCGACGAGGGCGCGGACAGAGTCGACCGGGACCGAGCGAGGACTGTTCGGCCCCGGCTTCGTCCCACGGCAGGTGTGCTTGCGGAGCGGCCGGCGGCTGTGCACCGAGCAATCAGGATCCGTGAGAAGCGGGCGGGTCCTTTTCACCTTCGTGCGCGATCGCCTGGTGGACGGCGACCACACCGTCGACGGAGCGGCACAGACGCTCGATGATCGGGATCAGATCGCTCGTCACCACCCTGCCGGAGAGTGTCACCACACCGTCACGTACGGCTACCTCCACAGTGCCCGGCGCGAGCCCCAGCGTTTCGCCCAGCACCTCGTGATGGATCTCGTCGCTGATGGCGTCGTCACGGCGGAGGAAGGGCCGCAACAGGTCCCGGCGGCTGACGATGCCGACGAGCCTTCCGGCCTCGTCGATCACAGGAAGCCGCTTCACCTTGTTGCGATCCATCGCCCTGGCCGTTTCGACGATGTTCCATTCGGGTCTGGCGATGATTGCCGGAGCGGACATCATGGCCTTGGCGGTCTCGGCAGCGGCGCGAGCCACGTCACGCGGATCGAGCCGCGGACCGGGTGAACGCCCTTCGGGATCCGGGAGACTGGCCGCCTTGCGGAGGAGATCCGCCTCGGAGACAACACCAAGGGGACGGCCTTGGTCATCGACGACGGGAACTGCCGTGACCTCGTTGTCGACGAACATCTGAGCGATTTCTTTGAAGGAGGAGTCGGGGCGCGCCGTCACGACTCTCCGCGTCATGACTTCTGAAATGGTGCGATGCTGCATGTCCCTCACTCCTTCAGCTGCCGCATGTCGGCGGCCGCTCGGTGCTGCCCCTTCCCCCACTTTCCGCCGACGCCCCCTACGACGGCAGAGCCGAATGGTCCCGTCAGGGGGCTGAATGTCTCAGGACTGCAGGTGCCACGCGCGGGAACCCGGCATGCAGGCTCGCGTAGACCGGCTGAGGCGCAGGACGGAGGCGAACCGCGCGATCTTCATGGTCGAGCCGTTCTCGGGCCGTAGGCAACGCCCGGCCAACAACTCCTTTGGGGCGCCCAACTACTGACAACGGCCCCTCCCCTCGACAAGCCCTGAAGCCGCTCGCCACGACGCGGCAGCGGTGGCGGAAGGCGCGCCCAAAGGTACCCGGGTTGCCGGGCGGCAGCCGGGCCGGACCACGCCCGGCGGTCCTGGCCGGGGTTGCAGTCGCCACCGTCATGCGCAGCCACCGGGCTGATGGGATGATTGCGGGTGGCCGGCAGATCGCTGTGTCGCCACTGGTGCCGTGCAATTCCCCGCTGACCTGATCCGAGGTGTGGAGGAGACCCATGATCAGCAGACGGCGTGTCCTTCACATCGGTGTCGTCGGCGGAACGTCTTTCTTTCTCCTTCCCACGAAGGCAACGTCGCGGGCCGCGCTCGCGGAAACAGGAGTCCTTGATCCGTCGGCAATAGAAAAGTACGTCGCCGAGCTGGTGATACCTCCGGCCATGCCGCTGGACGGCCGGGCCGGCGCGGACAGCTACACGATCGGCGTTCGGCAGTTCCGGCAACAGGTGCTCCCCCCGGGCAGGCCGACCACAACGGTGTGGGGATACGGGTCGACCGGGCGTCCGGAAACCTTCCACTACCCCGCCTTCACCATCGAGGCCGAGTACGGCCGGGCAGTCCAGATCAGATGGGTCAATCAGCTGCTGGACGCGAACGGCAGATACCTGCCGCATCTGCTGCCGGTCGACCCCACGCTCCACTGGGCGAACCCGCCGGGCGGGGCGCCGGGGCGGGACTCACGCCCCACGTTCACCTCGACACCCGGACCGTACAGAGGCCCGGTGCCCATCGTGACCCACCTGCACGGAGGGGCGAACGAAGAGGAGAGCGACGGCTACGCCGAGGCGTGGTACCTGCCCGACGCGCACGGCATTCCCCGCGACTACGCACGGGTCGGATCCTTCTATGAAGAGTTCGCGACGAAGTCCGCGGCGCGGTTCGGTGTGCCTTGGGACCCCGGGGAAGCCGTCTTCCACTACGCCAACCGCGGCCGGGCCGCCACGCTGTGGTTCCATGACCACACCCTGGGCATCACCCGGCTGAACGTGTACGCCGGTATGGCGGGCTTCTACCTGCTTCGCGGCGGGCCGTCCGACCTTGAGGAAGGCATCCTGCCCGGGCCTGCACCCAGGCCTGGTGACCCGTCCGGTACGCGTTACCACGAGATCCCGATCGTCATCCAGGACCGCTCGTTCCGCACGGACGGAAGCCTGTTCTATCCAACGAGCCGAGCGCTCTTTGACAAGTTCAAGGGCCCTTATGTGCCCGGCAGCGACATCGCGCCGATCTGGAACCCGGAGTACTTCGGCAACGCGATGGTCACCAACGGCAGGACATGGCCGGTACTGCCCGTGGAACCGCGCCGCTACCGGTTCCGGCTTCTCAACGGCTGCAATGCACGCACCCTGATCCTGAAGATCGTCAGCGACCCGGTGACGCGCAGGCCGGCATTGGCAGCGCTTGCTCTGTGGCAGCTGGGAAGCGAGGGAGGCTTCCTGCCCGCACCGGTTCGGCGTGAGGAGCTGCTGCTCGCGCCTGCCGAACGCGCCGACATCATTGTCGACTTCACCTCCCTCCCGGTCAGTGCGGAGCTGTACCTGATCAACGAGGGACCGGACGCCGCGTTCGCGGGCGGCACGGCCGGGACGGACTTCGCCGCGGCGGACCCGATGACCACCGGGCAGGTCATGAAATTCGTGATCAAACCGCTCGCCACAGCAGACACGTCAACACCTCCCTCACAACTCACGCTGCCACCATTCGAGCCACTGGGCGCGGCCGACCGCACCCGGCGAGTCTCGCTCAACGAGTTGGCGTCTGCTCGGCTGCCGCACGTGGGCCCCCGCGAGGTACTGCTCGGCACGTTCGATCCGCATGGCAAGCCGCAACCACTGGGATGGGACGACCCCATCACGGAGAACCCCGCGCTGGGGTCGACGGAGATCTGGGAGATCCACAACCTGACGAAGGATGCCCACCCCATTCACATCCATGAGGTTCAGTTCCAGATCGTCGACCGGCAAAAGATCCCGGCGGGCAGCCGTCGGCCTCCGGAAGCATGGGAGCGCGGTTTCAAGGACACAGTGCTCGCTTATCCGTATGCGATTACCCGCGTCAGGGTGCGCTTCGGCCAGGCTGGCCGATACATGTGGCACTGCCACATACTGGAGCACGAGGACAACGAGATGATGCGGCCCTTTCGCGTCGGGCCGGCCTGACATCCCACCGGGGTCGCGCCGCCGGCAGTGGGCCTCGGGCCATGACCGCCACCGTCGGTCTCGCCCCGTGCGGAGGCGCCGACGCCGACATACCAGGAGGGCAACCCTTCACCGGACGGCTCCTCAGCACGCGTTGCAGGTCAGACAGTGGGCATCCTCCTGGCCGGAGCCGACGGAGATGCCCGGTGCCTGGCATTCGAGACGCGTGTTGTGCCGACAGCCGGTCATCTTGCATGCCCGGACCTGCCCGACGGCGGCGGGATCACCGCCCTTGGACGAGGTGACGAAGAACGTGTCGCACGGCGCGTGGGGAGGATCGCCGACGGTGATGGCCAGCGCGTGGCACGCGGTGCCCACGTTGTACGAGCACGACTCCACAGCGCACTCGTTGATGAAGGGCATCTCCATGGGGCCTCCTGGCATCTGGCGCACGCGCCAGGACTCAGCGGTGGCGGACTGGCGTGTCGCGCGAATGCTCAGTCCTCACGGTGCTGTGGCTCTCCCCCGACACGGCGTGCTGGATGGGCCAGGAATCACCCGAAGAGCAGGAGTGCGTCAGAAGTAGGTCGGCTCGGACTGAGCGTCGGACAGTGACAGTCCACGCTCGACGGCCGCCGTTTTCTGACCGGCTCCCTGGCCCGTTACGCGATCAGCGGTCGGTGGCTGCATTCGGCTGCGGCCGACGCGGCGCGGCAGGCAGGCCTCGGCGATCCGGCCGGAGGCGCCGTGTGCCGCAACCCGTTCCGCAGCATCGTGGTCCGCGCGGTCGAGGTGGTCCACGCGATCGAGGAGGCGCTGCGGATCATCGACGCGTACCGGCCACCGTCCGGGCCGTATGTCGCCGCCCCGCCGAGGGAGAGCACCGGCTTCGGGGCGACCGAAGCCCCACGCGGACTCCTCTTCCACCGCTATGCCATGGATGCGGAGGGCAATCTCACCGCCGCCCGCATCGTGCCCCCCACGGCCCAGAACCAGGCCGCCATCGAGGAGGATCTCCGCCGGCTGGTGCAATCACGGCTGGACCGGCCCGGCACCCCCGCCACCGACGAGGAGCCGACCGCACTGTGCGAGCGGTCCATCCGCAACCACGACCCCTGCATCTCCTGCTCGGAGCATTTCCTCGACCTGACCGTGGAACGCACATGACCGGCCGGGTGGTCGTCATCGGTGTGGGCAACCCGTTCCGCCGCGACGACGGCGTCGGCCCGGCCGTGGTCGAGGCACTGCGCGCCGCCGAGGTGCCCGCGGACACGCTGACCGTCAGCGACGGCGAACCCGCTCGGATGCTCGATCTGTGGGGCCGTCAGGACACCGTAGTCATCGTGGAGGCGGTGCACGCGCACCCCGGACACCCGGGACGACTGCACACACTGCGCGCCGAGGACGCCGCCCGGTACGCAAGCGATTCCGCCAGTAGCCATGCCCTCGGCCTCGGCGAAACCATCGCTCTGGCCGCCGCCCTCGACCGGCTGCCCCGCGAACTCGTGGTGCATGCGGTCGAAGGAGCGGATTTCACCCTGGGCACCGGGCTGAGCCCCCTGGTCCGGTCGGCGCTCCCGGAACTGACCCGCCTGGCCGCCGACACCGTCCGTACCGCGCGGGCCTGATCCTCGATTCCTGCGGCGGCCGCCCCCACCAGGGCCGTACCGATCGTCGGCACGGCGGACTGCCTGGTTCTGGCATACGCCCCGCCCCTGGCTCGGTTCTGTGGGGAGTGGTGGTGATCGTGCTCGCCTGAACGTCACGGCCTACGACCTGTGCAACGCGCTCACCCGCGCCTGGTGATGCCGGCCGGGAACCACGCCCGTGAACGTACACCGCCCCTCGGGGACCCCCGTCGTCCCGCTGGTGGAATGCCGCGCCGGCGCAGCTCGTTCGGCCCGTAGGGAGACGGGAACTATGACCGGAACCGCTGAAGACGAACGCCGGGCCACCAAGGAGTGGAAGCCGGCGCTGTCCCTCTTCAGGGAGGGCTCGGGCACCGTGGCTCGGGTCGTCCTGGACACCGGCGACATTCTCCAAGGCCACGCCGAGGCGCATGACAGCCCGCAAGACGGGCCGGTGCCCGAGATCGGCGACGAACTCACCGCTGAGCGAGCGCTGGTATCACTGGGGCAGTGTCTGATCCGCGCAGCGGCCGCCGACATCGAGGACATGGAGTCCGACCACTGGGAGAACAGCGCATGGTGGACACCGTGAGCGCCTTCATCCGCGGGGAATGACAGCCACTGGGCAGTGCGCATGGTGCAGGACGGCAGGGGTGACGCGTCCCATCAGTGCGCCGATCGAATGCGCAGGCCCCCTGGCGCCCACCACCAGGAGATCGGCATGGGAAGAGGCTTCGACCAGCACGTTGGCGGGGGACCGCTCCGTTTTCACCTCGTCGCTGATGTCAACGTCCGGGAACTCCCGTCGGACGGATTCGACGACACCTCCCGCGCCTGCGGTGGCCTGCTCCCCCGCGCGCGCTCGCGCCTCGTCGGCGATGAGTGCCACGCTCTCCAGGTACTGGGGGAGTGTCCACGCGGTCACCAGGTGCAAGGCCGCCTTGCGGCGGGCGGCGGTGCGCCCCGCGCAGCGCGCGACCTCGAGATCCCGTTCGTCCCGCAGGCCCGCGAGGACGACTCCCCTCGGTGGCTGTTCCGTACCGCGGACCACGACCACGGGTCCTCTCGCGTGACTCGCCACCTTGAGACTGACCGAGCCCAGCAGGAGGGCGGGGAATCCGCTGAGGCCACGGGAGCCCACGACGATGGTCGCGGTGTCGCCCGCCGTCCCCAGCAGGCTCGTGTCGGGGCGGTCCCCGCTGACAGTGGTGGTGACCCGCAGGTCTGGCACCTGCCCGCGGGCATGCTCGGCCGCTTCGTCCACGATGAGGTGCGCCGCGTCGTGGACGAGGCGGATGGTGTCGGGGGCCAGGTTTCCGCCCCAGGCATCGATGCCGGTGGCGTGCACGATGTGCAGGGGCTGGCTGCGGGCAGCCGCCTCCCGAGCGGCCCACTTGACCGCCGGTACGGCGTCGGGTGAACCGTCGGTGCCCACCACCACCGGCCCGTCCGCCGGGCTCTCCGCGGTGTGTGCGTCCATGGGACCTCCTCACCGGTCACCGGTCGCGGTCGGCTTCATTGGGTCCGCAGGCCTCGCCGGGCAGGTGTACGCCACGCAGAATGGAAGTGCGTCAAATATCCCTTTTCTTCTCAGCGGAGGTGAGCCGCGATGACCCTGCCCGTGCGACACCGTCCAGGCCGACTGCTGGAGCGGGGGTTCCCGGGTTGGCCTGCGCCGGTATCGGCCGAGTTCGATGAGTTGTTCGACCGCATGAGCCGGCTGTTGGAGTCGGCCGCCATGCCCGCCATGGGCGAGGCGATGGCCTGGGCGCCGCTGGCCGATGTGCGCGAGACCGATGACGCCTACGTAGTCGAGTGCGAATTGCCCGGCATCAAGCGCGAGGATATCGATGTCGAGGTAGGCGAACGGGAGCTGACCATTACCGGCGAGTTGAAGGAGGGCGAACGTTCGGGCACCCTGCGCCGGAGCACTCGCCGCTCCGGGTGCTTCGAGTACCGGGCGCTGCTGCCCACCGAAGTGAAGTCCTTCGACGTCAGCGCGACCCTGGCCGACGGGGTACTCACAGTGACCATGCCCAAGGCACAGGCCGCGAAGCCGCGCCATGTCGAGGTCACCCCCCAGTCCTGACCGGCTGCACGCCGCGGCCCGACTGACCAGGCGCCGGGCCGAGGCCCCAGTGGGCGGAAAGCAGCCGGCGCCCACCCTGGTACATGGGGGCCGATGGCCTGCCCGCCGGCTGAGCAGACTCCGCGAGGAGAGGCGATGACGATGATGTGGTACGACGGCGGATGGGGGTGGGGCGGCTGGTTCGTGATGGCCGTGATGATGGTCGTGTTCTGGGGGCTGGTGATCGCCGGTATCGTCGCCGTCGTCCACTACGTCGGTGACGCCCGGCGGGACGGCCGGGCCGCCCCGGCCGATGAGCGGGGATGGGGGCAGAGGCGGGCCGAGGAACTGCTCGCCGAGCGGTTCGCTCGCGGGGAGATCGACGAAGACGAGTACAGACGGCGCCGGGCCTTGCTGCGGGAGCCTCCGTGAGTGCGATGCGCCGCAACGGCGTGTGGCTGATCGTGGCGGGAGCCGCGGCCGCAGTGATACTCGGTATCGCCACCACGCTGATGCTCGCTGCAACCGGCGCCTTTCACGGCACGCCCCGTGCGGGCCTGGTCCCGCCGCGGGCGCGCTGTGCGGCCCCCGCCCTGAAAGGCCAGGTCGTGGCTGTCACCTTGGCCGACATGGGTCCCGGGATGATGGGCGGTCCCGACCGGCCGGACGCGATGCGGCTGTTCGTCAGCCCCGGCACGGTTGCGACAGGCACGGTGTCGCTGCGGGTGTTCAACGCAGGAGTCCGCACGCACGAACTACTGGTGCTGCCGCTGCCGGGAGGACAGGCTGTTGGGCAACGTTCGACGGGCTCCGGCGGACGGATCGATGAGTCGGGCAGCCTGGCCGAGTCGTCGCGCAGCTGCGGTGCGGGGGCCGGGGCCGGCATCACCCCCGGTGCCACGTCCTGGACCACGCTGCCACTGAGGCCGGGCCGCTACGAGCTGGTGTGCAACCTGCCCGGTCACTACTCCGCCGGAATGTACGCCGAACTCGACGTCACCAGCCGCTGAGAGCGACCCCATCCGCCATGTGCCGCCAGGCAACGCAGGACAACTGGACGGCGTGGTCTCGCTCTCCGAGCGCCCGGCCTACCTGCGACGGCCGCCAGGGTGTGAGAAACCGGAAACCGTTCCAGTGACCGGCCTACTGGATGCGCTTCAGGCCGACGGACTGATCGCGCGCGAAGGGAACCCCATGGACCGTCGGGCGACGCCGGTCTCCCCCACCGAGCAGGGCCGCTCGGTCACGGCGGCGCAGACCGCCGCCCCGGCCGCGGCAACCGGGACTGCGATGTCTCGTCGTCGGACGCGGTGCATCCCATCGAGCCTCAAGTGCCGTACATCTGCGCGGTCATGGAGCAGATGGCTCGCGCGATGGCGTCGGTCTCCTGCTCCATCGGGGTCCGGTGCGGCGGCGCGACGACCTTGGCGCGGGACGCACGTACGGAAGATCGTCCGCGCGGCCGCACCCGGCCCCTCGGGTCAGCTCGTCGCGCGCACCGCGTCACGGATCAGGTCTGCGACAGCGCATCAAGGCCCGTCGTTCCTGATGAGGGGCACCTGGCCGGGCCGAGCGGCCACCGGGTGCGCGCCCCGTGCCGTCACTGCCGGGGGATCCCGCGGACGGGATGCCTGCTCATGATGGAGACCCGGTTGAAGGCGCCGATGGTGATCGCCACCCAGATCACCGCGGACACCTCGTCCTCGGTCAACACCTGACGGGCGGTGTCGTAGGCGGCCTGGTGCGCGTCGCGGTCGGCGGTGTCGGTGGTCACCTCGGCCAGAGCGAGCGCCGCGCGCTCCCGCGGCGTGAACAGTTCCGTGTCCCGCCAGGCGGCCAGCACCCCCAGCCGCCGCGTGCTCTCGCCCGCGCGCAGCGCCGCCCTGGTGTGTACGTCGAGGCAGTAGGCGCAGCCGTTGATCTGCGACACGCGCATGTTGATCAGCTCCACGACGACGTGGTCGAGCCCGGCCTCGGCGGCGACCGCACGAACCGCTTCGGACGTCTGCACGAGTGCGTGGTAGGCCTTCGGGCTCCGCTTGTCGATGAAAATCCGCGGGGCTTTCGAATCCGTTGCGCCGATGTTCAATGTGGGACTCCTTCGGGGCTGCTTCCAGATCGTGTGTGCTCACCGTGTGCCGGTCGGCTCGATCAGCCTACGATCGAACAACTTATGTTGAAAATGAAATCATTTCGTCGTCGGGAGGCGATGCATGATGAGCAACGTCGAAGTGGAAGCCGCCGGACCGCGCTGCGGAGCACCGGGGAGCGACGCCGGGTGGAGAGTCGACATCCTCCTCCCCGCGTGACGTCCCGCTGGGCGGCCCACGAGCAATGACCGTACGCCGTGCATTGCCGCAGCGCGCCCGGACCTTGCACCAATGCCGTCACGCCGGGCCGGCCTTCCCGTCGCCTGTTGCACTCGAGCGCACCACTTCTGGCCCGGAAGCGCGCGGAGTTGTGCGCAAGCCGCTCGGTCGGGTGGCAGGGACGGAAGCGGACACGAAGAGCCCAAGGTCGCCGCGTCCCCCGGCGAGTCACGGCCGCCCGGGTGGCAGACCCTACGTGAGACCGGTATTCGGTTCCTTACGCCTGCCCGGCCGTTCAGTCGACGGCTGGATCTTTGCCGTACGACGGGAGCACCGCGAATGGCCGTCCCCGCCCGACCCAGTCGCCTGCGCGCGTGGTTGCTCGAAGGCTTGACCGCCGAGCCGAGGCAGCGTCCGGGCCCGCATGCGGAGACCCCCGCCGTGCACAAGGGACAGCGATGGTGGCGGGTCATGTGCCTGACCGGGCTCGACTACTTCTCCACCCTTGGCTACCAGCCGGGCATCGCGGCACTGGCCGCCGGCCTGCTGTCGCCGCTCGCGACCATCGTGCTGGTGGTGCTGACCCTGGTGGGCGCGCTGCCGGTGTACCGGCGGGTGTCCGAGGAGAGCCCGCACGGTGCGGGCTCGATCGCCATGCTGGAACGGCTGCTGCCGTTCTGGAAGGGCAAGCTGTTCGTACTGACGCTGCTGGGCTTCGCCGCGACGGACTTCCTGATCACGATCACCCTGTCGGCGGCGGACGCCACGGCGCATCTGGTGGAGAACCCGCACTTCACAAGTGTCTTGAAGGGCCATCATGTCCCGATCACGCTCTTGTTGATCGCGCTGCTCGGCGGCGTGTTCCTCAAGGGTTTCGGTGAGGCCATCGGGCTGGCGGTGGTGCTGGTGGCGTCGTATCTCGCGCTGAACGCCGTCGTGGTGTCCGTAGGGCTGTGGCATGTCATCACCGCACCAAACGTGATCACCGACTGGTCCCATGCACTGACCACCGACTACGGGAATCCGCTGCTCATGATCGGCGTGGCACTGGTGGTCTTCCCCAAACTCGCACTGGGTCTGTCCGGATTCGAGACCGGCGTGGCAGTCATGCCGCATATCGAGGGTGCCCCGGGAGACACCGAGGAGAGGCCGGTGGGCCGTATTCGCGGGACGAAGAAGCTGCTGACCACGGCTGCCGCCATCATGAGTGTCTTCCTGATCAGCAGCAGTTTCATCACCACCCTGCTGATCCCGGCCAAGGAGTTCGAATCCGGTGGCCGGGCCAATGGGCGTGCCCTCGCCTATCTGGCCCACGAGTACCTGGGGTCGGCGTTCGGGACGGTCTACGATTTCTCCACCATCCTCATCCTCTGGTTCGCGGGCGCCTCCGCCATGGCCGGCCTGCTCAATCTGATGCCGCGCTATCTGCCCCGCTACGGCATGGCTCCGCACTGGGCGCGTGCGGTGCGCCCCATGGTCATCGTCTTCACCTTGGTCGCCTTCCTCGTGACCTGGATCTTCAACGCGAACGTCGACGCCCAGGGCGGCGCGTACGCCACCGGTGTCCTGGTTCTCATCACATCGGCCGCGGTCGCCGTCACCATCGCCGCGCGCCGGGCCGGGCAGCGTGGCTGGACCATCGCCTTCGGGGCCGTCTCCGCGGTCTTCGTCTACACGACGGCCGCGAACATCGTCGAGCGGCCCGACGGTGTGAAGATCGGCGCCTGCTTCATCACCGGCATCATGGGACTTTCGCTTGCATCCCGTCTGGCCCGGGTCTTCGAGCTGCGGGTGACGGATGTGTCCTTCGACGACATGGCCGCGCGTTTCATCCGTGACACCGCCAGCCGCACCATCCGTTTCATCGCCAATGAGCCCGACCGTCGCGACATGGCCGAGTACCGCGAGAAGATCAAGCAGATCCGTGCGGACAACGACGTCCCGGACGGGGACGATCTCATGTTCGTCGAGGTCACTGTCCTCGACCCGTCCGAGTTCGAGTCCGGGCTGCGGGTACACGGCGAGGTGATGCACGACCGCTACCGCGTCCTCACCCTGGAGAGTTCCAGCGTCCCCAACGCGCTCGCAGCACTGCTGCTGCACGTACGGGACGAGACCGGTCAGCGACCGCACATCTACTTCGAGTGGACCGAAGGCAATCCCCTCGCCAACTTTCTGCGGTTCTTCCTGTTCGGCCAGGGAGAGGTGGCGCCCGTCACCCGTGAGGTCCTCCGCGAGGCCGAACCGGATCGCGCCCGACGGCCGCACATCCACGTCGGCTGACGAACGTGCTCCGCGCCGGGCAGCCGGAGGCCCGGCGTCGTATCCACGTCCTGGGCACCTGCGGGGCTCGCTGATCGCGATCGCCGGGCGACCGTCTCGCTCCCTGCAGTCAACAGCCCATAACGGTTAGAAATGGAATATGCACGGCTTTACAGGGCATCTCCGGCTTCGCCGTTCAGGACGTGCCCGCCAGGAGCATCGGGAGCACTCCCGGCCCCACAGGGGAAGGGGACGGCCGCGGCGCCTGTCCTCCCTGCTGAGCGTGCGCAGCGTGGCCGGTCAGGTGTTCCTCCTGCAGCTGGCTGTCGTGGTGCTGCTCGTCGTCGCCGCGGTGGTGGCCCTCGTGGTGCAGGCCCGGCGCGACGCCATGCTGGACGCCCAGCACCGTACGCTCGCCGCCGCCGGGACGTTCGCGAGCTCTCCGGGAATCCTCGAGGCCCTGCGCAGCCCCCATCCGAGCGCGGTGCTCCAGCCGAGCGCCGAGGCGGCCCGGAAGGCGGCCGGGGTCGACGGCATCAACGTGTACACGCTCGACGGGATCACTCTGGCCCACAGCAACCCGGAACAGGTCGGGAAGCACGTCGTCGGCCCCTTCGCCGAGGCCGCGGCCGGCAAGTCATTCACCAAGACGTTCAAAGGCTCCCTGGGGCCGTCCGTGGTCTCGGTGGTCCCCGTCAAGGACGCCGTCGGCTCCGTCGTCGCCGTCGTTTCCTCCCCGGTCACGGTCCAGAACGTCCAGGGCATGGTGAACCGGCAACTGCCGGTCGTCCTGAGCAGCGCGGCCGCGGTGCTCGCCCTGTCCGCGGGCGGAACGGCACTGGTGAGCCGTCGGTTGCGGCGGCAGACCCATGGCCTGGGTCCGGTCGAGATGACGAGGATGTACGAGCACCACGACGCGGTGCTGCACGCGGTACGGGAGGGCGTGCTGATCGTCGACGGCGACGGACGGCTGCTGCTGCTGGCCAACGACGAGGCGCGACGGCTGCTGGATCTGCCGATGGACGCGGAAGGGCGGCACGTCGCGCTCCTGGGCCTGGAGGAGGGGATCGTCGAGCTCATCGGGTCGGGCCGTACCGCGACCGACGAACTGCACATGGCAGCCGACCGGCTGCTGGCGGTCAACGTCCGGCCCACCGCCCCCTTCGGGCAGGCCGGGAGCGTGGTCACGCTGCGGGACACCACCGAACTGCGGGCGCTCTCCGGCAAGGCCGAGGTGGCTCGCGAGCGGCTGAAGCTGCTCTACGACGCGGGAGTGCGGATCGGAACGACGCTGGACGTGGAGCACACCGCCGAGGAGCTGGCGGAAGTGGCGGTCCCCCGGTTCGCCGATGTCGTGACGGTCGACCTGCTGGACCCGGTGCTGCACGGCGAGGAGCCGCCCGAAGCGAGCACCGAGATGCGCCGCACCGCCGTCGTCGGCCTTCAGGGCGACCATCCGCTCTATCCCGTGGGCGAGCTGATCCGGTTCGTTCCCACCAGCCCCAGGGGCGCCGGGGTGGCCGGCGGCCACCCGGTCCTGGAGGCGGACCTCAGCGCCACCCAGAGCTGGCGGGCCCAGGACCCCGCCCGCGCACGCGGGATTCTGGACCAGGGCATCCACTCCCTGATCGCCGTGCCCCTGCGGGCCCGGGGCGTGGTGCTGGGAATGGCAGGCTTCTGGCGGGCGCAGGCCTCCCCGCCGTTCAACGAGGAGGATGTGTCCTTCGCCGAGGAGCTGACCGCCCGGGCGGCGCTGTCCATCGACAATGCCCGCCGCTACACCCGCGAGCACACGATGGCCGTCACCCTGCAGCGCAGCCTGCTGCCCCGCGTCGTACCGGAGCAGTCCGCCGTCGAGATCGCCCACCGCTATCTGCCCGCCCAAGCCGGGGTGGGCGGTGACTGGTTCGATGTCATCCCGCTGCCCGGCACCCGGGTGGCCCTGGTGGTCGGCGACATCGTCGGCCACGGTCTGCATGCCGCCGCCACCATGGGCCGTCTGCGCACAGCCGTGCACAACTTCTCCACCCTCGACCTGCCCCCGGACGAGCTCCTGAGCCACCTGGACGAGCTGGTCGTCCACATCGACACCCACGAGGGCACCCGCGAGCAGGAGTGGCAGGGGATCACCGGAGCCACCTGCCTGTACGCCATCTACGATCCCGTCTCCGGACAGGTGACCGCCGCCACCGCCGGCCATCCGGGACCCGCTGTGGTGCGCCCCGACGGAACCGTGTCCTTCCTCGAGATGCCGGTCTCCCCGCCGCTGGGCCTGGGCGCGGGGCTGCCCGTGGAGACCGCCGAGCTGACCCTGCCCGAGGGCTCCACGCTGGTGCTCTTCACCGACGGGCTGATCGAAAGCCGCGACCACGACCCGGACGCCGGCCTGGCGGCGCTGCGCGCCGTCCTGACCGGGCCCACCCGCGCTCCGGAGGAGACCTGCGCCGCGGTGATCGACGCGATGCTGCCCGCCAGGCCCAGCGACGACATCGCGCTGCTGGTGGCCCGCACCCGCCGGCTGGACCCCGCGCAGATCGCCGAGTGGGACGTGCCCCCCGACCCGGCGGCGGTGTCCCCGGTACGCAGCGCCTGCTCCCGTCGGCTGGCGGACTGGGGCCTGGAGCACATCGCCTTCACCACCGAGCTCATCCTCAGCGAGCTGATCACCAATGCCATCCGCTACGGCACCGAGCCCATCCGGGTAAGGCTGCTGCACGACCGCAGCCTGATCTGCGAGGTGTCCGACGGGTCCAGTACCTCCCCGCACCTGCGCCGGGCCGAGACCACCGACGAGGGCGGCCGCGGGCTGTTCCTCGTCGCCCAGTTCGCCGAGCGCTGGGGCACCCGCTACACCGCCCGCGGCAAGATCATCTGGACCGAACAGGCCCTCCACGGCCAGGCCGCCCCGGCCGGGGAGGATCTGGGAGAGGCGCTCCTCGCCCAGTGGGACGACGAGGCGTTCTGAGAACGTGCCGGCAGGACAGCCGTTCGACGGGCAGCGGGCGCCACCGACCGACACTGCGCTGTCGAGGCGGCCGACCGTACGCTGGCTTTGATGAGTTCGTGATCGCCCGTTATGGAGCCTTCGTGCCTGCACCTCGTCTCCGTACAGCCGTCGTCGCCGTCTGTCTGACCCTCGCAGCGATACCCCTCGGCGCCTGTGGAGAGACTCCCCCCAGCACACCCAGAGCGCCCTCGGTGGCCACCTCCGCCGCGGACGCGGGCGGCATGACCGCGCTGACCGCGGCGGCGAAGAAGGAGGGCAGGCTCAACGCGATCGCGATCCCGCCCGACGAGGCCAACTACGGCGCACTGATCGACGGCTTCGAGAAGAAGTACGGGATCAAGGTCGTGGTGGAGAACCCGTGGGGCAACAGCCAGGAAGAGATCAACGCCATCAAGGAGCACAGGGGCAACGGCCGCGCCCCCGACGTGGTCGACCTGGGTGGATCGTTCGCGCAGTCCGCGGCCCGGCAGCATCTGCTCGCTCCGTACAGGGTCGCCGCATTCGCCGAGATCCCCGAGAATCAGAAGGACCCGCGGGCCCGCTGGTACAACGACTACGGAGGCTACATCTCGATCGGCTGCGACGCCCACCGTGTCAAGACCTGCCCCGCGACCTTCGCCGATCTGCGCAAGCCCGAGTACAAGGGCCAGGTCGCGCTCGACGGCAACCCCCCCAGGTCCGGCTCCGCCTTCGCCGGAGTGTACGCGGCGGCCTTGGCGAACGGCGGTTCCTTCGACGACATCCAGCCCGGTGTCGACTTCTTCGCCGAGCTCAGCAGGAGCGGCAACTTCATCCCGGTCGAATCCACCACGGCCACGATCGCGAAGGGCCGGACGCCGATCAGCATCTCCTGGGACTTCCTCAACCTCGGATACACCGACGAGTTCCGCGCGAAGGGCGTGGACGTGGACTGGCGGACCGCCATACCCTTCGACGGCAGCTTTGCCCAGTACTACGCGCAGGCGATCAACAAGCACGCCCCGCACCCGGCGGCGGCACGTCTGTGGGAGGAGTACCTCTTCAGCCCCGAGGGCCAGAACCTCCGGCTCGGAGCCTATGCCCGCCCCGTCCTGATGAACGCCATGGAGAAAAACGGCACCCTCGACAAGAAAGCCGCGGAGAAACTGCCGACGGTCGAAGGCACGCCGACGTTCCCGACCGAGGCACAGCGGGCGAAGGCGATGAAGACCGTCGACCGCGGCTGGACCGAGGTCTTCCCGGGCTGAGGGCCGGGCAACTCGAAGGTCGGTCGCTCGCGTTGTCCGGCTGGTCGGCGAACCCGGTCACGACCACAGTCGCGCCGAGTGCGGCGCGGGCACGTACGGAGGCGAACGGCTTACGCACCGATGTCCCCGTCGGCTTCGAGGCGGTAACCCGCTCCTCGTACGGTCGTGATGGACCGACGCCCGAACGGGGCATCGATCTTGCGGCGCAGGGCACTGATGTAGACCTCGACGATGTTCGGGTCACCCTCGTAGGCGAAGTCCCACACCTCGGCGAGGATGTCGGACTTCGACACGACCTGAACCAGGCCGTACGGCCAGCTGGCGCAGCACGGCGAATTCCTTCGCGGTGAGCGTGATCTCCTGCCGTGCCCGGTGGACGCGCCGAGCGTCGGGGTCCACGGTCAGGTCGCCGATGCGCAGCACCGGGGAGCCGGCGCGGGTGCGGCGGCGCAGCAGTGCGCGGACACGGGCGACGAGGACGAGATAGGAGAACGGCTTGGTGAGGTAATCGTCCGCGCCGGTGTCCAGGCCCTCGGCCTCGTCGTACTCGCCGTCCTTTGGATGCTGCTCTCGGTGCCGGGTCAGGACCGCAAGTGCGACCTGGGTCACTTGCGGCGGCGGGCCCGGAGTGCGGCGACAGCAAACCGTCGGGCAAACGGCGCGCCTCCCGCGGTGGACCGCGCGGGTGAATGTTCCGCCGAGGTGTCCTGCCGGGAAATCCCGCCGGCCAAGCGGCCCGACATACTGTGCGAATGCCTGCACAGAAGGAAATTCCTGCCCTGATCCACCAGACATGGAAAGACGCGGATCCACCCCCGAAATGGCAGAAGTGGGCTGATTCCTGGCGGCTCCACAACCCCGACTGGGGGTACCGGTTGTGGACCGACGCGGACAATCGCGCATTCCTCCAGGAGCACTATCCGTGGTTCCTTCCGGTCTACGACGGCTATCCCGAAGCGATCATGCGGGCCGACGCAATTCGCTATTTCCTGCTCGATCATTTCGGCGGGCTCTACGCGGATCTGGACTTCGAGTGCCTGAGCCCGGTGTCCGAAATCCTCGATGGGCACGAACTCGTCCTCGGCTGCGAGCCCGAGGCGCACACCAGGCTGCTGCTGGCCCGTCGGCGCGGGTTCGGCCGCATCATCGGCAACGCGTTCATCGCGTCGCGGCCGGGCCACCCCTTCTGGGCCCATGTGCACCGCCGGCTGGTCGGCGCCCACAAGCTGCCGAGCACTCTGGACGCGACAGGTCCGTTCTTCCTCACCAGAGCGATCGACAGCGCCCCGGAGCCCGGCTCGATCACGGTTCTCGGCCCGGAAGTCCTGTACCCCGAGGTGAGCCCGTACGCGACCGAGCTGTTCGGCCCGCAGGATGCCGACTACGACCGTGCGTACGCCGTGCACCACTGGTCGGGCAGTTGGACGTGCGACACCGACGGGGCGCCGCGGATCTCGGCCGGCAAGCGGTTCCCGTTCTGGGCGAGCCAGGAGCTGCACCAGCTCGCCGACGGCATGCTCAGCCTCGATGCGCAGCGCCGCCGCTGGGCCTCGGGCGCGCCCGCGCCGACGGTGTCATGCCTGATGGTGACCAAGGACCGCTCGGCGACGGCGCGACGCGCGATCACGTGCTTCCGCAACCAGACCTACCCGAATCTGGAACTGGTCGTGGTGGAGGACGGCACGAGTGACGCCCTCGAGCAGCACATCCGCGACCTGGGCGACTCCCGGATCCGCCATCACCGGCTCCCCCCGGAGGGGCGGACATTGGGCGAACTGCGCAATGAGACGGTGGAGCGGGCCACCGGGCCCTACGTATGCCAGTGGGACGACGACGACCTGTACGACCCGGAGCGGGTCGAGACGCAGATGGCGGCGATTCTCGCGCTCGGCGCCGAGGCGTGCTTCCTCGTCCGCGAGCGGCTGTGGTGGCCCGCCCGGCACAAGCTCGCGATCTCCTGTGCGCGGGTCTGGGAGGGGTCGATGGTGTGCGCGAAGGACCGACTCCCGCGCTACCCGGCCCAACGCCGGGGCGAGGACACCCCGGTGGCGGAAGAGGTGGTCCGGACCTGTCGGGTCGTACAGGTGGACGCGCCCGAGCTGTACACGTACGTATGCCATGGGAACAACACGTTCAACGAGTCCCATTTCGCCGAGCACTTCGATGTGGCGACCGAGATCTGGGCCGAACCGGGCGCCTACACCGAGCAGTTGCTGGCCATGGCGACCCGGCTGCCGATCGAGCCGGCGGACATCGCCCACGCCGAGACCGGTCCCGCCGCCGCCCGGGCCTCCGAGCGGAGACAGCGGGAAGCCGTCGAGCCCGCTCCGGCACCGGCGAGCGAGCGACCTCTCCTGCTGGTGCTCACACCCGTCAAGGACGCGGCCACGTTCCTGCCCGGCTATCTGGACCGGCTTCGCGCCTTGGACTACCCGCGCGAGGCGATCTCGCTGGGCCTGCTGGAGGGCGACAGCCGGGACACGACGCCGGAGCTGCTCCAGCAGGTCCTGCCCGGCCTCGAGGCGGAGTACCGGCGGGTCACCCTCGTGCGCCGCGACTTCGGCCTCCAGTTGGCCGGACCCCGTTGGGAGCCCGGCATCCAGCGCCGGCGACGGTCGGTGCTGGCCAAGGTACGCAACCATCTGCTCTCCCGTGCCCTCACGGACGAGGAGTGGGTGTTGTGGCTCGACGTCGATGTCACCGGTTACCCGACCGACCTCGTCCAGCGCCTGCTCGGCGCGCGCAAGGACATCGTCGTGCCGCACTGTGCCACCGCGCCCGGTGGGCCCACGTACGACCTCAACACCTTCGTCCTTCACCCCAGGGCCGGCACGCTCAACTGGTCCCAGTGGCTTCGCGACGGCATCCTTCAGCCCCCCAGAGGATTCGGCCGTACCTACCTCGACGAGTTGCGCGGGCAGGGACTCCTCCGCGTCGACTCGGTCGGCGGTACCGCGTTGCTGGTACGCGCCGACCTGCACCGCGAGGGCCTGACCTTCCCGCCCTTCCCCTACCAGCACCTCATCGAGACCGAGGGGCTGGCCGCGATGGCCCGGGACATGGGCACCGCATGCTGGGCGCTGCCCGACCTGGAAGTGCTGCATCCGCACCATGCCCAGGAGGTGGCTCACAGCGAGGCCGTGTCGCTTTCCTGAACGGCGGGGTCGCAAGGGCTCCGGCACAGCCGGTAACAGTGCGTAGCCCTTTTGACACACTATGTGTTCAAATCTTACGGTGGTGGTACTGCCCTGCCGTGGAGTCGACCGGCATCACAGGGCAGGTCCTCCAATCCCCAGGAGAAAGGCCCGCTATGAGAGCCCGTGTCATCACCTCGCTGGCGCTCCCCGCCGCACTGGCCACCGCCGGACTGCTCAACACCGCGGAGGCGGCCTACGCCGCCCTCGGCCCGGACACGCCGACCGCATCGGCAAAGCAGGAGCAGCCGATAGGTGACGTCACCTTCATCCCCGGAACCGATCGCCCGTGTCCTCCGATAGGCAACGTCACGATCACGGACTACGGGCACTGCTGCACGCCTGTGGGCAACATGACCGTCACCGACTACGGGCGCTGCTGTACGCCCGTGGGCAACATGACCGTGACCGACTACGGCCACTCCGCGCCCGTGGGCAACGTCACCATATGTGACTACGGCCACCACAGGCACGAGAGGCCGCACCACAAGAACGAGCACAGGTACGAGCACAGGTCGTGGCAGTACCAGGGCTAACAGCCGCTCCGGCGTGGCCCTGGAACAGGGCGGGGGGCACGCCCGACGCCCGATATGCCGGAACCGGTCATCGGATCCCCCTGGATCCTCCCCCTTCCCGTTCCCGTTCCCGTTCCGAAGCGAAGGACCGCGCGTATGTCCCACAGTTCCGCTCCTGCGGTCTCGGTGGTCATCCCCTGCCATGGCTACGCCCGCTATCTGCCCGAGGCTGTGTCCAGCGTCATTGCCCAGACCTTCGACGACTGGGAACTCGTCATCGTCGACGACGGCAGCACCGACAACACGGTCGAGGTGGCCGAGGCTCTGATCGCCGGCCATCCCGACCGGCGCATCAGGCTGCTCCAGCAGGCCAATGCCGGTGTCTCCGCCGCGCGCAACGCCGGGATCGAGGCCGGCACCGGCCGCTATATCCTTCCGCTGGACGCCGACGACGTGATCGCGGCCACGATGCTGGAGAAGACCGTCACGGTCCTGGACAGCAACCCCGGCATCGCCATCGCCTCGACCGATGTGTTCACGTTCACCGACGACGATCTGCCCCCGCAGGCGATGCCCCTCCCCGCCTACAGCAGAGAACTGCTGCTCCAGCGACTCATCATGTTCTACTGCTCGCTGTACCGCCGTGAGGCCTGGCAGACCGTGGGCGGGTACGACGAGAGCATGCGGGCAGGTGAGGACTGGGACTTCTGGATCGGCTGCGCCGAACACGGCTTCGATGCTCACCATATCCATGAGCTGCTGTTCGGGGCGCGCAACAAGGACACAGGACTCCACCTGGAAGCCGCAGAGAACGACCTGGCCATCCGGGCGCGGATCGTGGCCAACCACCCGAGCCTGTTCAAGCCGATCACCCGTGGCTGGGCCCAGGCCGTGCTCAGCCAGGACGCGGAAGCCTGCCTGCGGGACGAGCACGTACCCGACGACATCCTCACCCGGGCCGCGGAGATGGATCAGTTCCTCGGTGCGGTCATGGCCCTGCAGCGCACCGCGCGGGTGCAGTACTACCACATCCAGCGATTGGAGAGGGAGCTGGCCGCTCACAACGGCACCGCCGGCCCGACCGTCCAGAGGGTTCCGACGGCTCCCGCCATCTGATCGGTGACGGTCGAGATCCCAACCGTCCACCCGCTGGAGGAAGCCGGCGCGGCGCTGGACGCGAGCCTCGCCGGCCATGCCCGGAAGCGCGTCACCACGCCCTGGACAGGCGGACGACGGGCCCCTCGGTGACGCCTCCCGGCCTCAGGAAGGCTGCACCGCCGACACCGCGGTGACGGTCACCTTGTTGTCGCACTCGGCGAAGAGCCCGTCCTCCAGGGCGACTTGGTGCGCCCCGGCCCCTGGCAGGCCCACCACCAGAGTCGGGTAGCTGAACGGCGTGGTACCGGATTCGCAGTAGCCGTCGGCCTCGCCCTGGACCTGGACGAAGGTGAGCTTCACCCATGCCGTGCCACCCGCAGCGAGCGCGACCGGCGACGCGGAGCCCGTGCGGGTCACCGCCAGTGGAACGTTGCGGTCCGGTGATCCGTTGCCCGCCCCCGCGACCGTCGGAAAGCCCTGCAGGGTGCACGGGTGCCCGGAGGTGTTGGTGAATCCGACGACCGCCGCTCCGATCCCCGTGCCATTGGGCCGGACCGCCGCCTGATGCGCGTCCGCCTTCAGCTCGCCCACGGTGCACGGAGGCACCGGTGCCGCACTCGCCGGTGATGCGCTCCCCGCGGCGGGTGACGAGGCGGCGGAGCTCGGCGCGTCCGCCCCTGCCTCGTCACCGCCGGACCGGCACCCGGTCACCAGGAGTGCGGCCGCGGAGGCCACGACCATCGCCACCGCGGCGCTGCGAATGCTGTTGCCGTACTGCATGACGCCTCCCGAGCGGAATGGAGGGGTGCCGGTCACTCGCCGGTGCTCGCCTCCGTACACACCGCCTTGCCGGGCGGCGGTTTCTCCGTCCGGTCGGCTGTGACACGACGGTGACGAGAGAGCGGCGGTGGAGGGTCCGTCGTGCACAGGGGGATGGACACGGCGGTCAAGGGTGGGGCGGGGTGCGCAGGGCGAGCACGGCCATGTCGTCGTGACCGCCGGCCAGCCGGCCGTCGGCCAGCGTCCGGCACAGTTCGTCCAGCGGGAGGTGGGCCTGCTCGGTGACCATCCGGGCGAGGTCGGCCAGGGACTCGTCGAGGGCGCGGCCGGGATGTTCGACCAGGCCGTCGGTGAAGAGCACCAGGGTGGTGTTCGCCGGCACGGGATGTGTGTGGTCCGGGCGGGGCCGCCGGGGATCCACGCCGAGGGGGAGGCCGGGTTCGCCGTCCAGGTACCGGGCACTGCGGTCGGGGGTGACCATCAGCGGCGGGAGATGACCCGCGCTGCTCCAGCGCAGCGTCCATGCCGGGCCCGTGGGCTCGACGCGGGCGAGGCAAGCGGTGGTGACGGGGCTGTCGGTGATGGCGTCCAGAGTGCGGTCGAGCTGGGAGAGCACGGCGCTGGGCGGGGTCAGCCGCTCGTACAGCAGGGCACGGAGCATGCTCCGTGTCTGAGACATCACCGCGGCGGCGTGCAGATCGTGGCCGACGACGTCGCCGATGACCAGCGCACATACCCGGTCGGGAAGGAACAGGGCGTCGTACCAGTCGCCGCCGAGCTCGCGGCCGGCCGCCGGCCGGTATTCGGCGGCCGCGGTGAAGGGTGCGAGGTCGGGCAGGCGGGGCAGCAGGAGACGCTGGAAACGTTCCGCACCGGCCCGGACCTGCTCGAACAGGCGCGCGTTCTCGATCGCCACGCCCGCGGCGCCCGCGAGCGCCACGACCACGGCCTGATCGTCACTGTCGAACGGCTGCCCGTCACGCCGGTCGGACAGATACAGGTCCCCGTACACCTCGTCCTGCACCCGGATCGCGGTTCCGAGCAGCGTACGCATGGGTGGGTGTCCGGGAGGGAAGCCGACGGATTCCGGGTGGGCGGAGATGTCGTTCACCCGCAGCGGTTCCGGGTGGTGGATCAGGTGCCCCAGCAGGCCCTTGCCATGAGGTGCCCCGACATCGGCCATGCGCTCCAGCTCCTGGTCGGTCAGGCCGAGGGTGATGAACTCCTCCAGCTTCTCGTGCCGCTCGTCGAGGACGCCGAGAGCGCCGTAGCGGGCGTCGACGAGATCCATCGCGGTGGAGACGATCCGGCTCAGCACAGCGGGCAGCTCCAGCTCCGTGCTGATCGCACGTATGGCGCCCAGCAGCCTTCTCAGCCGGTCCTGGGCCGCGCCTGCCCCGTCGTCATTCCTCATCGATTGATCCCTGTCGATCAATGACGAAGAGCCCTGCCGACCTCCACGGTGATGGTCCCCGACAGCTTGTGCGTGCTGCGCGCGGTCGCGGTGCCTGTCTTTCCGGCGGCGACGTTCTCGATCGTCACCACGGACAGATCCTGCAGTTCGTGGGCCGGATTGAGGAAGTTCACCTGCACCAGGAACGACTTCGTGGAATCGGCGGTGTTCTTCGCGGAAACCTGAGTTGTGGTACGTCCTTCGCTGTCCGTCGTCGGAGCGCCGAGCTTCACCTCGTTCTTGGCATTCACTCCTTGCTTGATCTCGTTGAACTTCTGCTGTGCCGAGGCCGTCGCCGAGGCGATGGCCTCGGATGCGCGGGAGGCCGCCGACGAGATGACCGACTTCGCGGACTCGGCCACGGAGGCGACCGCGGACGGGGTCTTGCTCGGAGCTCCCTCACCGCCCCCGCATCCGCCGGCGCCGAAAGCCACGATGGTCGCCAGCACGGCGCTCGCCGCCACGTTTCCAGTTGCCGTTCTCATTTTGCCTCCCAGGGTCGGACGACCGCCGCCCCCAGTCAATGAGGCCTCCCTCCTCGGCGCCCGTCCTGATAAGGCATTCGAGTGACTGCCGGGACGCACGCTGCTTCATGGCGTACCGGAGCCGGCGCCTCACACGCTGACGTCCGGACGGACGATGACCACCGGGCAGGACGCATGAAGGGCGCACTGCTGACTCACCGAACCGAGCAGGGCCCGGCGGAAGCCGCCCCGGCCCCGGCTGCCCACCACCAGCACCTCGGCGCCCTCTGCAGCGTCCAGCAGCACCTCGGCCGGGTTTCCCCGCACGAGCCGCTCACGCACCCGGGCGGCGCCCTCCTCGCCGAGCACATTGCGGACCTCCTCGACGAGGCTCCGCTCCGCCGCCTCCTCGTCGAACTCGGTGTCCACCGCCGGAGCCGACCACCCGTGCGCTCCGGGCAGATCCCAGGCCGCCACCGCCTCCACGGTGCCCCCGATCAGAGCGGCGTGCCGGACCGCCCAGCGCAACGCCGCATGCGACGAAGGCGAGCCGTCGACACCCACCACGACGCGCGGAGCCGAACCCTTCCTGTCCATTGCCGTTCCACCCTTCTGCCGTCCCCCGCATTCCACGCTGCGCGACTCCGGGGCATGTCGCCAGACGAGGACGGCCAGGAGCAGCACGAAAACGGCCGTCGCGGGTGACCGCCCTGAGGGCCGTACGACGGGCGGCTCGGCGACGGCAGCACCGCGGAGGTCGCGCTCGCCGTCGACGACCACTGGCACCACCGCGGTGTGGGCACCCTTCTCAGCTGCTTCTGGGCTCTCCCGTATGGCCGGTGATCTGCCGCAGCTCGCGGAGGCCGACCTCGATCCCGTTCTCGCCCGGCCGGACGGTGTCGAGGTGCTCGACGCCCGGCAGGCACACGACCCCTGTCTGCGCCGCCTCCACCGAAGAACCAGGTGACCGGGTGTCAGAGCCGGCCGGCGCGGCCGCGTGCGGCGACCGCGCGCATGCACGCCAGGAGCAGGAAGAGGGCACAGACCAGCGCACCGGCCAGGGCAGCCGTCATCGTGCCGGAGTGGCCGGCCGTGGCGATGACCGCCGCGGATGCCGTGCCGGCGACGAGGAGTCCCGACAGGGCCCAGGCCAGAAAGACGGCCCGGGACCTGTCCGGGGCGCCGACCGGCCCCGTACAGCGCAGGGCTTTCCAACGCCGGATCGACTCCTCCTCCTCGCGTCGCCGGCAGGTGCGGGCGCGCACAGCCAGGGTGGCCGTGAGCGCCGCACCCGCCGCGGCCACCGCGCAGACGGGCTGCCAGCTCCGCGCCACCAGCAGCACCAGGGCCAGCGCCGCACCTGTCGCCCAGCCGGTCACACAGGCCCAGGCGGCGAAGCGCCGGGACGGCAGACGGTCGTCCCCCGCCCGCAGGTCGACGACGGCGGGCACGAACCAGACACAGCCGGACCCGCTGATCACCGCGGCTCCCAGTGCCAGCACCATATGAGACATCGCGCTTCCTCCTCCTGGCGTGCGGCTCGGTCAGCGACTGACCAGTTCTGCGGCCGCCGCGGTCTCCGCGGCACCGATTTCGGGACGGTGC
The DNA here is from genome assembly GCF_039536205.1 of Streptomyces sannanensis. GTDB lineage: Bacteria > Actinomycetota > Actinomycetes > Streptomycetales > Streptomycetaceae > Streptomyces > Streptomyces sannanensis. The sequence goes on from NZ_BAAAYL010000001.1 coordinate 498,155, forward strand.
AGGTCGAGGGCCGGTGATTCGCTGCGGATGCGGGGCAGCATGGTGAAGTTGTGCCGGGGCGGCGGGCAGGAGGTGGCCCACTCGAGGGAGCGGCCGTAGCCCCACGGGTCGTCGACCTCGATCTTCTTGCCGTACTTGGCGGTCTTCCAGATGTTGTAGAAGAACGGCAGGAAGGACATGCCCAGCAGGAACGAGCTGATCGTCGAAACGGTGTTCAGCAGGGTGAAGCCGTCCGCGGCGAGATAGTCCGCGTACCGGCGCGGCATGCCCTCGGCACCCAGCCAGTGCTGCACCAGGAACGTCCCGTGGAAGCCGACCGTGAGGGTCCAGAAGGTGATCTTGCCGAGCCGTTCGTCCAGCATCTTGCCGGTCCACTTCGGCCACCAGAAGTGGAAGCCGGCGAACATCGCATACACCACCGTGCCGAAGAGCGTGTAGTGGAAGTGCGCCACCACGAAGTACGAGTCGGTCACATGGAAGTCCAGCGGCGGCGCCGCCAGAATCACTCCGGTCACTCCGCCGAAGACGAACGTGACCAGGAAGCCGGTGGCCCAGAGCATCGGGGTCTCGAAGGACAGCGATCCCTTCCACATGGTGCCGATCCAGTTGAAGAACTTCACACCGGTCGGTACCGCGATCAGGAAGGTCATGAAGGAGAAGAACGGCAGCAGCACACCGCCGGTGGCATACATGTGGTGCGCCCACACCGTCACCGACAGACCCGCGATCGCGATCGTGGCGCCGACCAGGCCCATGTAACCGAACATCGGCTTACGGGAGAAGACCGGGATGACCTCGGAGACGATGCCGAAGAACGGCAGCGCGAGCACATAGACCTCGGGGTGGCCGAAGAACCAGAACAGGTGCTGCCACAGCAGCGCACCGCCGTTGGAGGCGTCGAAGATGTGCGAGCCGAACTTGCGGTCCATCTCCAGCGCGAGGAGCGCCGCGGCGAAGACCGGGAAGACCATCAGGATCAGCAGGGCGGTCAGCAGCACGTTCCAGGTGAAGATCGACATGCGGAACATGGTCATTCCGGGGGCGCGCATGCAGATGATCGTGGTGACGAAGTTGACGGCGCCCGCGATGCTGCCGAATCCGGACAGCGCCACGCCCATGATCCACAAGTCGGCGCCGAGTCCGGGCGAGTGGACGGCGTCCGACAACGGGGCGTAGGCGAACCAGCCGAAGTCGGCGGCGCCGCCGGGCGTGAGGAAGCCGCCCGCCGCGATCAGCGACCCGAAGAGGTACAGCCAGAACGACAGCATATTGAGCCGGGGAAAGGCCACATCGGGCGCGCCGATGTGCAGCGGCATGATCCAGTTGGCGAAGCCCGTGAAGAGCGGCATCGCGAACAGCAGCAGCATGACCGAGCCGTGCATCGTGAAGGCCTGGTTGAACTGCTCGTTCGACATGATCTGCATGCCGGGCCTGGCCAGTTCGGCACGCATCAGCAGCGCCATGACGCCACCGACGATGAAGAAGAAGAACGCGGAGACGAGATAGAGCGTCCCGATCTTCTTGTGGTCCGTGGTGGTCAGCCAGTCCACCACGACGTGCATGCGGGATCTCTCGGCTTCTTCCCCTTGGCGGGGGCGGAGCTCGACCGCCTGCTTCTCTGATATCTGCAACCCGTCCACCGGCGGGCAACCTCCAACTCTGCGATGTTCGTGCGGGGCCGGGAAGGGACGCGGATACGGGGGACGCACGGCCTTCCCGGCCGCCGCCCAATGATCAACGGTGAGGAGGGAGGCCCCGATAGGGCCGTTCAGCCCCCCGGGTAGGGTCCATGGACCTTCCGTGCCGTGACATACGCTGATGCCCAGCAGGTACCTCAGGAAAGCGGAGAAATGGCAGACACAGTGACAGACGGCCGGCATCCCTCATGGCCCCACCCACGGACGCCGGACCGTATGCACAGCCTGCTCGATGCCGTGATGAACCTGGGGCGGGGACTGGAACTGCCCCAGGTGCTGCGTGGCATCGTCGAAGCGGCGGTGACCCTGACGGACGCGGAGTACGGAGCGCTGGGCGTCGTCGGTGACGGTCAGCGGCTGTCACAGTTCCTGCCGGTGGGCATGGCCGACGAGATGGTGGCCGCGATCGGTCAGACACCGTGCGGGCGCGGCATTCTCGGTGAACTGATCCACAATCCCGTGCCGCTGCGGCTCGACGACCTGAGCCAGCACCGCAACAGCTACGGCTTCCCCGCCCATCACCCGCCCATGCGTACGTTCCTGGGTGTCCCCGTCCGGGTGCGCGACGAGGTCTTCGGCAACCTCTACCTCACCGAGAAGCGCGGTGGCCGAGGCTTCGACGCCGACGACGAGGCCGTACTGACGACGCTGTCCATCGCGGCCGGAGTGGCCATCGACAACGCCCGTATGTACCACGAGAGCCGACGCCGGGAGCGCTGGCTGGAGGCACTGGGCGAGATCACCCGCAGCCTGCTCTCCGGCATCGGCGCCGACCATGTGCTGCGGCTGATCGCCGAACGGGCCAGGGATGTCGCGGGCGCGGACGCGGCGGCCGTACTGCTCCCGGACCCGGAGGAACCGGGCCGACTGGCGGTTCGGGTGGCCTGCGGCCACGACGCGGATCGCATGAGCCGGCTGGCCGTTCCCGTGCGGGGCTCACTCTCCGGCATGGCCGCGCACGACGGCCGGCCCGCGGTCAGCGCCGATCTCTCCACCGACCCCCGCGGGAACGCACTCGGGGACGACAGGGCGGCCTACGGGCCGACCGTGGCAGTGCCCCTCCCGGTCGGTGCTTCCGCATCCGGTGCCCTGCGGCTGAGCCGCCTGTCGGGCGGACCGGAGTTCGACGCCACCGAGGTGCAGCTGATCTCCGGCTTCGCCGGCCAGGCCGCCCTCGCCCTCGAACTCGCCCAGCGCAGGGCCGAGTCCGAGGAACTGGCCCTGATGCACGACCGGGACCGTATCGCCCGGGATCTGCACGACCTGGCCATCCAGCGGCTCTTCGCCACCGGGATGACCCTGCAGAGCGCACAGCGGGGCATCGAGCGCCCGGAAATGGCCGAGCGGGTCGGCCGGGCCGTGCGCGACCTCGACACGACCATCGACATCATCAGGTCCACCATCTTCGACCTGCGCTCCGACACGGACGACCGGGGCGGACCCGGAGTGCGCCGGCGGATGGCCGAGACCGCGCGCTCGGCCACCCAGTCCCTGGGGTTCACACCGTCGCTGCTGGTGAACGGTCCCGTGGACACCAACATCAGCGCGGAACTCGCCGAGCACGTCCTGGCGGTGGCCACCGAGGCGCTCAGCAATGCCGCCCGGCACGCCGCCGCACGCCGGGTGGACATCGTGCTGACGGCCGAGAAGGAGATCACGCTCACGGTGACCGACGACGGGGTGGGCATCGGCAGCGCCACACCCACGGGCGGTCTGACCAATATGCGGGAACGAGCCGAACTCCTCGGCGGTTCCCTGACCGTCACCTCTCCACCGGCCGGCGGGACCCGGATCGAGTGGCGCGTACCGCTGCCCGCGAACTGAAGCAGGATCAGCCGGCGTCCGCGGCCCGCTGCTCCCGGGCCTTCTCCGCGATCATCGCCGCCTGGACCCGACGGCCCACACCCAGCTTCGACAGGATGGAGGAGATCCGGTTCTTGACGGTCTTCTCCGCCAGGAACAGCCGCTCGCCGATCTGCCGGTTGGTCAGCCCCTCACCGATGAGTTCCAGGATTTCGTGCTCGCGCGGGGACAGCCGGTCCAGCCGGCTGGGTGTCGGCGCGGGCTGCGGGGTCGTCAGCCGGGACATCACCCGCGTCACCGCGCGGGGATCCAGCATCGACTTCCCCGCCGCGACCGTCCGGATGGCGGTGATCAGCTCCGAGCCCCCGATGCGCTTGAGGACATAGCCGGAGGCGCCCGCCATGATGGCGCCGAAGAGGGCCTCGTCGTCGTCGAAGGACGTCAGCATCAGGCAGGCCAGTTCGGGCATGCTCGCCCGGAGTTCACGGCACACCTCGACACCCTGGTGGTCGCCGGCCCCGTCCCTGTCACCGCCGAGCCGTACGTCGAGGACCGCCACCTGCGGCCGTGCGGCGGGCACCCGGGCGAGGGCTTCCCGCGCGTCGGACGCCTCACCCACCACGACCATGTCCGGCTCGGCCTCCAGCAGATCGCGCACCCCCCGTCGTACCACCTCGTGGTCGTCGAGCAGGAAGATCCGCAGCGGGGCGGCAGGAATGTCATCAGTATTCATGAGAGTGCTTCAGGCCAGGGGACGGAACGGACAGGGACGGAACGGCGTGTCATACGAGCAGTGACTGCCAGTATGACCAGAACCGGACCGCGATCAGCATGACGATACTCAGGAGCCAGGCGACGGGCACAGCCCAGTGGAACTCCATCAGACCGATCACCAGCCGGCGCGGCGCCGGTACGATGCCGTGCCTCAGATTGTGCACGGTGGTGTACCAGAACATCGTGACGGTGACGGCCCAGGCCAGGCAGCACCACAGGCACAGGGCGCCGATCACGTAGAGCGCCTGTGTCATCAGCCACATGCAGAAGACCGCCCCGAAGAGCGTGCCCAGGTTCAGCCCGATCCAGAGCCAGCCCGGGAATCGTGCACCGACCAGCAGCGCGACGCCGACCATGACCACCACGGGATAGGCCACCAGCCCCAGCAGCGGGTTGGGGAAGCCGAACACGGAGGCCTGGTCGCTGAGCATCACATTGGTGCACGACAGGACGGGACCGATGCTGCACGAGGGACGGAAGTCCGGATTCTCGGCCAGTCTCATCTTGTCGATGGTGATCACGAACGAGGCCAGGATGCCGAGCGCCCCGGTGACCGTCAGCAGCCAGGCGAAGGCGCGTCCGGCCCCGGTCGTGCGCCGCGCGGCGCCCTCCGTCCGCGCGTCCGCTCCCGGGCGGACGATCGTACGCACTTCGCCGGTCGTCGCAGTGTCCCGCACGGCGGACAGGTCACCTCGCACACAAGCCTCCGCGGGTCCCCCGGGCGGGCGCCGGGGCGTCGGTCCGGCGGGCGCCGGCCGGCCAGACGACGTCGACCGGAATGCCCCGGGCACGGGCGAAGGCCACCAGGTGCGCCGTGGCGTCCCGGCCGTTGGACGGCGATCCGTCCCACACGGCCAGCAGACGGCGGGAGGCGGTGATCATCTTTTCGTCGGCCGCCACGCATGCGTGGCGGTCCTCCGGGTCGTACGGCAACAGGCGCACCTGCTCGGCCAGTACCAGAAGCTCTCCTGCCGCGGGCCGGTCGCGTCCGGGCAGCATGGCAGGCACGGACTGCTGCGTGGGCAGAAGCACGACCAACTGCCGCCCCGCGGCGCGGACAGCCCGGCCGAAGACCACCGGGAGCCCCGCCCCGGCGCGCACCAGTCCGGTCGCGCGCTCCGCCACCCGGTCCAGCAGCGTGGCCAGTTCCCTCTCCACCAGCTCCAGTGTGTCCAGGGTCAGATCCGCATGCCCCACCGCTGCGATCACCGCTCAACTCCGTCCGCTCTCATCCGTGTCCGCGACGGCCGCCGACAGGCTTCGACCGCCACCGGCCGGGGGAGGTACCGGTGGCGGTCGATGCCAGTCAACAGGGGAGGTGATCTGCGCTGGTAGGGGCCGAACGGCCCTAAGAGCACCTACTCCTCGGGGGCCGGCTGCGACGCCAGATGCCTGGCCCGCCGGCTGAGCACGGCCGCCGCCGCGGCAGCCCCGCCGACGAAGGCCAGCGCCACGGTCCACGGCTGGTCCAGGACACGGCCGGTGGCGTGGTCGAGCGAGTAGCGCCCGGCGCCCGCCAGGCCGATGCCGGCTGCGACGAAGCCGAGGAAGGCAGGGTATTCCAAGCCTCCGCTCTGTGCGAAGAAGCCCGCGGGCGCGTGCACGGCCGCCGCGCCCGCCATGGCGCCCGCCGCCGAGGCCCCGGCCACCGGCGTGGCGAGACCGAGGACCAGCAGTGCCCCGCCGCCCGCCTCACCGAGCCCCGCGGCGATCGCGCTCAGCTTGCCCGGGGTGAAGCCCATGGCCTCCATCGCCTTGGCGGTGCCGCCGAGGCCGTGGCCGCCGAACCAGCCGAAGAGCTTCTGCGCTCCGTGCGCCGCCAGCACCGCGCCGGTGCCGGTCCTCAGGACGAGCAGGCCGAGGTCGCGACGGTTGCCGAATGCCATGGACGTCTCCCGGTGAGCGTGGACCGTGCTGGATGCCGCACCCCTCCACTCTCCGGCGGAGACGGTGCGGAGCGGCGGTCTTGTTGGGCCGACCGGGTCGTGTGACAGCTGACGTCCCCCGCGTCACGACCGGCGCACCCGCCATCTCGACGCTGCTCTCCATCCGCGCCTCTCAGCACCCCGGATTCGACCGGCAGGTCTTCCAGTTCAGCGGTCCCGTCCCGGCGGAACGGAGCGTGCGTTACGTACCCGAGCGGGGGAACCGTCATGTCTGCCTGGCTGCACCGCGGTGAGCGGGCACCGCTCTACAATCCGGCATTCGGCGACACCGCGCTCGCCGAAGGCCGCCAGGACATGCTCCTGGGCCGCTGGGAGGGAGCCCGCGACCTACGACACGGGGCCCACACGACTGGGACAGGCGCGCACACCGGGTCAGCGCTGATACGTCCCCATCAGCGTGCCGCCGGCCAGCTCCCTTCCCTTCAGCGCGCGGTGCACTGCGTCGCTCTTCGCCCGGCCGTGCAGCGGGAGCGGCTCGGACACCGCCCACAGGCGGAAGAAGTAGCGGTGCGGCCCGTGCCCCGGGGGAGGCATCGGCCCGGCCCAGCCCACTCGGCCGAAGTCGTTCGGCCACTCGTGGCCGCCCGGGGGTGTCTCGCCCTCCGCCACTCCCGAGCTCGCCGGATCGATACCGGTGACCAGCCAGTGGAGAAACGTCCCCCCGGGGGCGTCCGGGTCCTCGCACAGCAGGACCAGTTCCGCGGTGCCCTCCGGCGCCGCCGACCAGGACAGGGCCGGCGAGATGTCCTGCCCCTCGCCGCTGTGGCGACGCGGGATCTCCTGGTGATCGCCGAATGCCGTGCTCATGAGCTCGATTCCAGTCATGCGCGCGGCCATACCCGCAACGGCACGCGCAGCACCGGTCCTGCCGCGCGAAGAACCCGATCGGCCGAGTCCGGTCAGGGTCACGAACCGGGTATGCGCACGACATGCCGACAAGAATCCTGATCGAGGGACGCCCGGGCGTGGGCAAGACCACCGCCGTCCGCCGGCTGGCAACGCTGCTGCACACCCGTGACGTCATCGGCTTCACCACGGAGGAGATCCGCGAGGGCGGCACACGGATCGGTTTCGCACTGGAGACCCTGGACGGCCGACGGGCCGTGCTCGCCCATGCCGGCTTCCCGGGCCCGCCCCGGGTCGGCCGGTACGGGGTCGACCTCGGCGTCATGGAACGGCTGGCACTGCCGTCCCTGGAGCAGGCGTCCAGGAACCCTGCTCCCGGGCAGCTCGTACTCATCGACGAGCTCGGCCGGATGGAACTGGCCTATGTCCCGTTCCGCGAGACGGTCCGGTCGCTGTTCGGGGCCGACGTCGACATCGTCGCCACCGTCCATGCGCACATCGACCCGTTCACCGATGCGCTCAAGCAGCGGTCCGGCGTCGCAGTCGTCCGTCTGACCCAGGCCAACCGGGACGCCCTCCCCGAGGAGCTGGCGGCCCGGCTGGAACACGGATGAGAGGCAGGCCCCGCCGAAGGGGCTCAGTACGCGGTGTCGGGTGCGGCGGCCGCCCCTGTGCGGCGACGTGACTCGCCCTCCTGGGCGAGCCGCCGGAGCAGGGCGAGGACCGGTTCGAGGAGCAGGGTGAGGATCGCGGCCCGTTCGGCGAGCACCATCCGGTCCTCGATGCCGTCGAGCTGGTCGAGATCCAGCCGCGCCACGGCGGCGGCCAGCCTCGCGTACGGGAGGAGGTCGTCCACGCCGAAGTCCACTCCCAGGCGGCCGAGCTCCTGCAGACTCGCGGCCAGGGCGCGACGGTGGGGCGAGGCTTCCGAGATGTCCCACTCCATGGCGTCGACGAGGCCGTCGACGCGCTCCGTCAGCTCCCCGTCGCCGGTCGCCTCGGTGGCATCGGCCGGGGTACGCAGGGCGTAGTGGATGACGCCGAGCATGGCGAGCGGATCATGCGGCTGGTCGATCTCGGCGAGCACCTCGCGAGCAGCGGCGATGGACAGCCCTCCCAGCGTGGTCAGCGCCCGGATCAGACGCAGGCGCTGGACGTGCTCCTCGCCGTACTCCGCCAGGGTGGCGCCCATCGCGCGGCCTGCGGGCAGCAATCCTTCCCGCAGGTAGTACTTGATGCTCGCCACCGGCACCCCCGACCGTCGGCTCAGTTCCGAGATCCTCATGCGCTCCCCTCGATTCCGTGCTGTGACCAGTATCGCGGCATCTCGGTTCGACAAGCCGGACTGGATAGTGTCAGTATCCAGCTATTGGATAGTGAAGGTATCCAGCTATTGGGCCCGCCGGGCCGGAGGGCTGGACCGCCTTCTGTTGCACGTCTCACGCGCACCGTGGCGCGACATCGCATCTGGAGCAGACTTGCCGGTCTCATGTCGTACAGGAGCCATTTGTCATGAAAGGGCATCCATGGCGGCCCTCTCCGAGGGGAGGCGCCATGTCTGAGCCGATGCACGCCCGTCGGGCGCCCGGACGGAAGGTGCTGCGCCGACGGAGCCTGTGGCTCCCGTCGGCGCTGATCCTCGGCCTGCTGTCCTTCGTGCTCTCGCTCCTGTACATGGGTGCGAACAACGACCCGGTCGGCGCCACGCACGATCTGCCGATCGCGCTGGTGAACGCCGACAAGGGCGTGACCGTGGGCGGGAAGCAGATCAACATCGGCGCGCAGATCACCTCGAAGGTCGCCCACTCCCCGGACCTGAAGGACAAGGTCGCCTGGAAGCAGGTCAGCCGCAGCGAGGCCGAGGAGATGCTGGGGAAGGACAAGGCGTACGGCGCCCTGGTGATCCCCGAGAACTTCTCGGCATCCGTGGCCGCGCTGGCCCTCCCCCAGCAGGACCCGAAACGCCCCACCATGCAGGTGCTGACCAACCCGGCCTCGGGAAGCTTCGGCTCCGGCATGGCCGCCGAGATCAACCAGAAGGTGGCCCACGCCGCCTCCACCGAGCTGGGCAAGCAACTGAGCCAGCAGGCGAAGCAGCAGGCGGCACAGGCCGAGAAGAAGCCGAGCCATCACGCACAGCAGCAGGCCGACCACGCGGTGAAGGCCGAGCAGCCGAGCACGGCCGAGCAGCTGCTGCTCGCCGACCCGGTCGCGGTGACGGTCCAGGAGGGCCATGAGCTCGGCACCCACAGCGGACTCGGGCTGAGCGCGTTCTTCTACACCCTGGTGCTCGTCCTGGGCGGCATGCTGGGCGCCAATGTGATCCACACCCAGTTGGACGCCCTGCTGGGGTACGCGGCCAGCGACTACGGCCCCTTCCGCCGCGCGAAGCCCGCGGAGCGCATCAGCCGTACGCGTCACTTCGCCGTGGCCTGCGGGCTCATGGCCGCCCTGTCACTGGTGACGTCCGCCCTGACACTGGTCGCGGCCGTGAAAATCGTCGGCATCGACGCCTCGCACCTGGCGCTCCTGTGGATCTACGGCGCCTGCGCCACCACCGCGATGGGCATCACCGCGCTGGCTCTGCTCGCGGTCTTCGGCATGCCCGGCCAGCTGCTGTCCATGCTGGTGCTGATCGGCTTCGCCATTCCGTCGGCGGGCGCCACGATCCCGTTGGAGGCGCTTCCGGACTTCTACCGTTTCCTCGCCGAGTTCGAGCCCTTCCGACAGGTGGTCGACGGTGTCCGGTCCATCCTCTACTTCGGGGCACAGACCGAGGCCGGGCTCGGCCGTGGCTGGACCATGATCGGCGTGGGCTTCGTGGTGGCGCTGCTGTTCGGCTTCGGAATGACCCGCTTCTACGACCGCAAGGGCCTGCACCGATCCCCGATCGAGGGGCTTGAGCCCCACCCGGTTCCGGCCGGTTGACCGGCACGCGACCCCGGGGATTCATCCGGAGGTCGCCCCACGAGCGGGGCCGTTCCGAGCGGAGGCGGCTCCTGAGCGCGCCGCCCCGTGGGGACGGGGAAGCGGCGCACATGACAGGGCTCGGCGGTGGTCGTCGGATACGACGTCCACCGTCGAGCCCTCGGCGTCCGAACCTGCCGCCTCAGGACACGGTCCGGAAGGAACGGCTCCGCGTCAGACGCCGGCTCGAGGAGGTCCTCCCCCAGGGCGCCGACCCGCTCCACCTCGCCCTCGTCCTCGGTATCGACGAGAAGACGACCATCCGCTACGCGCAGTCGGCACGCGTGCTTCTGGATGAGGCTGCCGAGCAGCACTCGCAGTGAAACCCGCTCGACCTTGTTACCTCCTTGAAGGGACCCTGTGAAGCATGGAGTTCCTCTGCTACCACCGCGACCGGCCCGACTCCGTAGCCCTGCGCGACGAGCTGCTGGAAGAGCATTGGTCCTACATGGACCGGTACGCGAAAGAGATGATCGCCCGGGGCCCGACCCTCGCCGGCGACGGCGAGACACCCACCGGAAGCGTGCACATCGTCGACCTGCCCGATCCCGTCGCCGCCCGCGCGTTCGCCTTCGACGAGCCGAACTACCAGGCCGGCGTCTACCGGGACGTGCTGCTGCGACGGTGGCGCAACACGCTGGGGCGCACCATGTGGGACTTCCCCGGCGGCCGGACCGGCGGCAATCGATACCTGGTGCTCGGCCTCGGCACAGGACAGGCCGCCGACCTCGCGGTGCCGCCCGACCGGGACGAGCTGATCGCCTACGGGCCGCTGCTGTCCGACAACGGCGCCACCTGGCTGGGCACGGCGGTGCTGGTCCGGGCACGGGACCTGGAGACGGCGCGCGCCATCCTGGCCCCGGACCGGTACGCCGACATCGAGGTGCACCACTGGCAGTTCGGCGGGCGGCCGGTATAACCCGAGGACATCCGGCCGACGTTACCGCCGAAGCCCTTCGGATCGCTCAGCGCGAGCGCGTTTCACTCGAACCCACGGATGCATCGGCCTGACGCACACCGGTGGACCCGTGGGTTCGCGCTGAAGGAGCTTCGGTTTCCCTGAACCCACGGGGATCCGGGCCTCGATGCTCTCCGTCGGCCCGGTCGTCGTGGGCGCCGACGCGTCCGAATCGGGGTGCCGTTGATCACCGAGCGGCAAACCATGTGCCAGTAACCCGAGATCGGTCAGACTCTGGCCTCTTCCCCGATCCCGGCCTGCGAAGCCGAGGTCGCCTTCGGTGCCCGGCGCCCGGGCATCCACCAGTTGGCCTTGCCGCACAGTTCCATCACTGCGGGGACGAGGACCATCCTGATGATGGTGGCGTCGACGAGCACAGCGACGGCCATGCCCAGACCGATCTGCTTGATTGAGACGTCGGGGCCGAGCAGGGCGGTCGTGAAGATGGCGATCATGATGGCGGCCGCGGCCGTGATGACCTTGGCGGTCCGCGCCAGCCCGCGAGCAACGGCCATGCGGGTGTCGCCGGTGCGCTCGTACTCCTCACGGACCCGCGAGATCAGGAAGACCTCGTAGTCCATCGACAAACCGAACAGGAGCGGGAACATCATCATCGGCACCCAGGTCGTGATCGGCATGTCGGTGGGGAACCCGACGGCCGAACCCAGCCATCCCCACTGCACGATCGCTACCAGCACGCCGTAGGCGGCGCCGATCGACAGCAGGTTCATCACGGCGGCCTGCAGTGCGATCGTGACCGACCGGACCAGCGCGATCAGCAGCACCAGGGACAGCACGATGACGACCGCGATCATCAGGGGCAGGTGCGAGCCGGTGTCCTCGGCGAAGTCGATCGCGCCGGCGTTCGGGCCGCCGACGTAGACCCCTTCACCGCCGGATGCCTGGGGCAGAACGTCGTCGCGGAGCTTGTGCACCAGGTCCGCGGTGGCCTCGTCCTGGTACCCGGTCTCGGGGAAGGCCATGAAGGTGGCGGCCTGCCCGTCCTTACTGACCCGGGCCTGCGTTGCGTAGGCGATGCCCTCGGTCTTCCTGACCGCTTCGACGACGGGACGCAGAGCGGCGTCCTTGGAGTCGACCTCGGTGGTGAAGATCAGGGGTGCGCCGTAGCCGGGACCGAAGCCCTCGGAAAGAATCTTGTATGAGGTGTAGCTGCTCCTGTCGTGGGGCTCGACACTGGCGTCGGGCAGGCTCAGCCGCATCGACACCACGGGGGCGGCCAGCACCAGCAGGCTCGCGCCGGCCAGAATCGCGGCGACCAGCGGCCTGCGCTGTACCACGCCGACCCAGCGCTCGGCGGGGGTACGGCGCTCCCGGGCCGGGACGCCGTCGGCCCCGTGCCGACGATTCGTTCGACGGGGCAGACGCAGCGAGTTGATTCTGTGGCCGGTGAAGCCCAGGAACGCCGGCAACAGGGTCACCGCGGCGATCATCGTCACCAGCACGGTCACCGACGCGCCGATGGCCACCCCGGTCATCATCTTCTGCCCCATGGCGATCAGGCCCAGCAGCGCGATCACGACGGTCGTGCCCGCGAACAGCACCGCGTGACCCGCGGTGGTGATGGCCTTGACCGTGGCGCTCTCGGGCCCGTCGCCGTCCTGCAGGCTGTCCTTGTAGCGGGTCAGGATGAACAGTGCGTAGTCGATGCCGACACCGAGCCCGATCAACGCGGCGACGAACACCGTGAAATCGGGCGAGGGGACCAGGTGCCCCACGAGCTTCATCAGGGCGATCCCGCCGAGCACCGCCATCAGCCCGGTCACGATCGGCAGGCCCATCGCCACCAGTGACCCGAAGGCGATGAACAAGATCACCGCGGCCGCCAGGACGCCCACGCGCTCGGCCGAACCCTGCGGAGGTGTCTCGGCCTTCTCCGCCGTCTTCCCGCCCAGCCCCAGCGTCACGCCGTCGCCCGAGGCGTCCTTGACCGAGTCCACCAGGGGCTTGACGTCGGTCTTCTTCGCATCCATGTCGGTCAGCGGGATGGTCGTACGGGCGATACGACGATCCTTCGTCACCAGGTCCTTGTCCTGATACGGCGAGGTCACCGGTCCTGTGATGGGTGAGGCGTCCAGATGGGCGATGACTTTCTCGATCTTCTGCCGGGCGGCGGGGTCGTCGATCCCCTTCTCTGCCTTGATCGCGAGAGTCAGCGTGTCCCCTTGCTGCTCGGGGAAGTGCTTCTCGATCAGAGCCTGCGCCTTGGCGGACCCGGAGTCTCCACCGGAGTAGTCGTTGTCGGAGGCGGCGCCGTAGCCGAAGCCGGCGAACGCCACGGCGATCACGCCGACGATCCAGGCCAGAAGGACCAGGCGGCGCCGCCGATAACAGAACCGGGCGAGTCTCGCCAGAGCTCCATCCGTACGGGGAGTGTCGGTTGCCATCATCTTCTCCTCGAGCCCTGTCTCCTCTCTCTCATCCGAGCGCGCGCTCGTATGTGCTGCGGTCAGCCGGTGAGCCGGCGCGGCGCGAGCGAGCCAGAGCCAGCCCACCGAGGACCACGCTGATCAGCCCCACGACCAGGGCCACGATGGCCCCGCCCAGCCCGTTACCGGTGCCGATACCACCGTCGGAGGTGGCCACGACCAGCCCACCCAGGGCCATGCCGATCAGCCCTGCCACCAGGGCCGCGACAGCCCTGTTTCGCCTGGAGCCGGTGCCGGGACGACCGGCGGAGCGGGCAAGAGCCCGCCCACCGATGATCACACCGATCAGCCCCACCGACACGGCCACGATGGCCCCGATTCGCCCGGCGCTCATGGCGTAGACACTGGCGGCGGCCGACTGGACCGAGGCGTGCCCGGCCGCCGGTGCGGCAAGCACGAATCCGACTGACATGAGGCGCTCCTTCTCCTCCTACGACTGGACGTCGCCTGATCATGTCCGCCGGACCCACCGCCGGTCGTCCCGCAGACGCAGGCACTTTGGGCTGCCGCCGATGGCGCACCCGGTTTACTGCGGATGCCGCAGGCGCCGCGAAGGTACTGCGGGCGCGGTAGACAGCCGCTCGTCCGCAAGCAGGACTCACCCGCAGCGACATCCGGTTAGGGTGCGCGCATGAGTACAGGACGGTTCCGTGTCCCGGCCGATGTCAGAGACTGGGCGATCGCCGTCGGCGTGGCGGTGGCGCTGCTGGCCACCGGGCTGTCCGGGCAGCACTCCGCCACGAACCTCGACCTGCTCGGCTACGCGCTACTCACGGCCGGAGGCCTGGCGCTGGCCGCGCGCCGCCGCGCTCCGGTTCCCGTCCTGACCGTCACCGGGCTGTGCGCGGTGGGTTACCAGGCGGCCGGTTTCGACGTGCCCGCCGTCGCCTACCTGTTCGCGGTGTACGCCGCCATGCGGGCGGGACACCGCACCATCACGGTGGCGGCGAGCGTAACCATGCTGGCCGCTCTCCCCCTCGCGGCCCTGGCCTCCCTGAACGACACGGGTGAGGCCTTCGCGCAGGCCCGCGGGGCCCTCGAGGTGGCCTGGCTGATTGCGGCCGGCGCCGCGGGGGAGGCGCTGCGGCAGGCCGAGCGGCGGGCGGACGAAGCAGAGCGCACCCGGGAGGAGACCGCGCGGCGCCGCGCCGACGAAGAGCGGCTGCACATCGCGCGGGAACTGCACGATTCGCTCACCCACCAGATCTCGATCATCAAGGTGCAGTCCGAAGTCGCCGTCCATGTGGCCCGCAGGCGTGGCGAACAGGTGTCGGAGGCCCTGCTGGCGATCCAGGAGGCCGGACGTGAGGCGAGCCGGGAACTGCGTGCGACCCTGGAGGCCCTGCGCGACGACGACACGACCCCGCCGCACGGGCTCGACCACATCCCGGAACTGGTGGAGCGGGCCGGCAGGGCCGGCCTGGAGGCGACGCTGACGATCGAAGGACAGCGGCACGACGTGCCGGCCGCGGTGGGCCGGACCGCCTACCGGATCGTGCAGGAGTCGCTCACCAACATCGCCCGCCACGCCGCCGCCGCTACCGCGTCGATCCGGATCGACTACCGGCCCGACGCCCTCGCGATACGCGTCGATGACGACGGCAAGGCCACGCCGGACACCGCGCCGACGCCCGGCATCGGGCTGCTCGGCATGCGCGAACGAGTCACCGCCCTCGGCGGCAGGCTTCGCGCCGAACCGCTCAGCGAGCACGGCTTCACCGTTCAGGCCGAACTCCCCGTGGACCGGACGTCATGATCCGCGTCCTGCTGGTCGACGACCAGCCGCTCATTCGCAGCGGATTCCGCGCGCTCCTCGACCTTGAGGACGACATCGAGGTGGTGGCCGAGGCTGCCGACGGGAAGGAAGGCCTGGCTCTGATCAGGGAACACCTGCCCGACATCGCTCTCATCGACATCCAGATGCCGGTCGTCGACGGCATAGAGGCGACCCGGCGCATCGCCGCGGACCCTGCCCTGGCCCGGGTGCACGTCGTCATCCTGACCAACTACGGCTTGGACGAATACGTCTTCGACGCGCTGCGCGCCGGCGCTGCCGGATTCCTCGTCAAGGACATCGTGCCGGAAGACTTCCTGCACGCCGTACGCGTCGCCGCGCGCGGCGACGCCCTGCTCGCTCCCTCGATCACCCGCAAGCTCATCAACAGGTACATCGCCCAGCCGGTCAACACCAGCACCGGCACCGGGCTGGAAAAGCTGACCAGCCGCGAACGCGAGGCCGTCGCCCTGGTCGCACAGGGCCTGTCCAACGACCAGATCGCCGACCACATGGTGATCAGCCCACTGACCGCAAAAACCCACATCAATCGGGCCATGGCCAAGCTCGACGCCCGCGACCGCGCCCAACTCGTGGTCCTCGCCTACGAATCCGGCCTGGTAGCCCCACGCAACCACTGAAGGGCCCGCAACCCGCCATGACTTTTGGGCTCACCTCGGCCGGACCCCTTCGTACACCTGCGCCGGGCACCCCGAGGTCTTAGAAGGGCGCGCACCGGCCCCATCTCGCCGAGGCGGCGTCCGGTCCGCCCCGGCGAACGCGTCGTCGGTGCGGCCGGGTTCAGGGCCGGATGCCGTCGCAGGCGAAGTGCAGATGGCGTGGGCCGCGCAGGACGGCGCTCTGGCGGTAGGGGGGCGGGTCCTCCAGCAGGCGGGGGTTGTCGAGCCTGCGGGCCAGCTCGGTCAGCGCGATCTGTGCCTCCAACCGGGCGAGCGGCGCGCCGAAGCAGGCGTGGATGCCGCTGCCGAACCCGAGATGCTGGATGTCCTTGCGGTCCGGGTCGAACCGGTCGGGGTCGGTGAAGCGTTCCGGGTCCCGGTTGCCGGAGGCCAGTACGAGCCAGAGCGACGCGCCCTTGGGGATGGTGACGCCGGAGACCTCGATGTCCGCGATCGTGGTGCGCTGCGGGATCAACTGCACCGGCGGCTCGTAGCGAAGTAGTTCCTCGACGAGCGGGACGGCGAGACCGGGTTCGTTCCGCAGCCGCTGAAGGACCTCCGGGTGGCGCATCAGGGTGAGCATGCCGTTGGTGATGAGGTTGACCGTCGTCTCATGGCCGGCGATCAGCAGCAGGACCGAGGTGCTGAGTACCTCCATGGTCGTCATGGTCCCGTCCGGGCCCTTGCCGGTCACCAACTCGGAGAGCATGTCCTCACCGGGCTTGCGACGGCGTTCCTCGACCAGTCCGGCCAGGTACATGCCCAGCTCGTTCCGAGCCTGTTGGGTGGTGCGGTCCCGCTCGGTCGGATCCTCACCCGGAACGGGGTCCAGGCTGGCCGCGATGATGTCGGCCCAGGTACGGAAGTGCGCCTCGTCCTCGCGCGGAACCCCGAGCAGCCGGCAGATCACGGTCACGGGAAACGGGTAGGAGAACTGTTCGACCAGATCGATCCGGTCCGTGTTCCCGAGGCCGTCGATGAGGTCGGTGACGATCGCGTGGAGTGCGTCGCGCATGTCGTGAATACGGCGCGGGGTGTGCGGAGGCCCGAAGGAGCGCATCGCCATCCGGCGCAGCCGGTCGTGTTCCGGTGGATCGAGCCGGATGAAGCTGGGCGGCAGGGACGTCTCCTCCAGCGGCGTCGCACCGTAGCCACCGGTCGTGGCGAGGTTCCGGGCGTCGGAGCTGGTCCGCGGATCATGGAGCAGGCTCTGGATCTCCCAGTAGGTGCTGACGAGGTACGGGCCGTCCTCGTCGCGGAGCACCGGCGTCCTGCGGAGCTCCTTGTACAGGGGGTAGGGGTCGGCGCGGTTGGCGTAATCGGTGATCTGCCGCAGGAGCGAGGCTTGCGTCATGACGGTCCTTGGTGGCGTGGGCCCGGCCGGCGTCGCCGGAGACATGCCGGGCGGTGGATGCGGCTCTGCCGGCCTCGGGCGGCGGGCGGTCAGCGGCCGGGGGTGAAGGTGAGCCGGCGGTCGGCCGGCGAGTAGCCGCTGAGGGTGACGGTCGGGCCGTGCGTGGGCACCGAGGGGTCGGGAAAGTCGGCCGGGACCGGATGCCGTCCCTCGGGGCGGCGGTCCACGGTCGGAAACGGCGGCGGGAACGGTGCGGTGGTCTCGATCAGATGCTGGTAGAACTGCAGCCACCGCGACTGGTCGAAGGCCACGGCGCCGATGACGCGGTTCTGGTAGCCGTACACAGCGGTGAACCTGCCCTCGGCGAGCGACCCTTGTGCGACAAGGAGCTCCTCGCCCATGGACGGCACGCCCACCGACTTGATGTTCACCCCGAACTGGGAGGACCAGAAGGCCGGCACCCACATGTGCGGCCGGCGGTCGACGCTGACGCTGATCATGTTGTGCGCGGCGACCTCGGCCTGTGTCACCGCGTTGCCCCAGTGTTCGAGGGAGAGGAACTGGTATCCGAACAGCGGGTGAGGGGACCGCGCCACATCACCGGCCACGTAGATGTCGTCGGTGACGATGCCCCGGAAGTCGAAGGCCCGGCAGCCCGCGTCGCAGGCGATGCCCCGGGGGCCGGCGCCGAGATCGGATCCGGCCAGCCATTCGGTGTTCCGGGTCGCGCCGAGCGAGACGACCACCACGTCCGCCTCGACTTTGGCGTCGTCGGACAGATGGGCCGCGCGCACGCGGCCTGTCGAGTCGCCCTCCAGACGGGTGACCATCACACCGCAGCGCAGGTCCACTCCGTGCTCCCGCTGCATGCGAGCGGCCACTTCGCCGATCACACCGCCCAGCGGGCCGACCAGGGGCGCGGCCGCGCGTTCCGCGACGGTGACCGGGAGCCCTTGCTCCCGGCAGGCGGAGGCAATCTCCGAACCGGTGAAACCGGCGCCGATCACGAACACCCGGCGGGGTCCGCCCGCGAGCCGGCGGTGCAGTTCGACAGCATCGTCGCGCGTGCGCAGCACGAAGACCCCGTCGAGCTCCGCTTCCTCCTTGCGTGGCCACGGCCGGGCCCGCACGCCGGTCGCGATCAGCAGCCGGTCGTACTCCACCTCGTCGCCGTCGGCCAGCCGTACCCGCCTGGCCGCCATGTCCAGCCCGGTGGCCGCGACACCGAGCCGCCACCGCGCGTCGATGGCCCGGCGCCGGGGCAGCGCGGTGTGCTCGGCGGACGCCTTGCCCAGCAGGACCTGCTTGGACAGCGGCGGCCGGTCGTACGGTTCGTACGGTTCGTCGCCGATCATCGTGAGCGAACCCGCGAAGCCTTCCTCGCGCAGGGTCTCCGCCGCCCTCAGACCGGCCAGGGAGGCGCCCACGATGACGATCCGTCCCTCGCGCTTGAGCCATTCGACATATCCGTCACCGGTCACCGGACGCCCCCCTCCCCCGCCACGGCGGACCTGCCGCCCTTCTCGCCTGATTCATCCAGTTGATCCACCAGAATGGCCTGGACCGGACACGCCTTCACGGCGCGCATCACATCGTCGCGCTGCGCGTCGTCGGCCCTTGGGTTGTAGGACAGCGCCTCCTCGCCGTGCATGGCGAAGACATCGGGCGCGAGGAACGCGCACTGCGCGTATCCCTGGCATCGGTTCAGGTCCACGACGAGTCTCATCAAGGCCCCGTCCTTCCAGTCGATTTCCCCACGCCAGCATGGGAGCGCCAGTGCGTCTCCGCTTTCCGGGTGAGCCGAACGAGTGATCGGGCGAACGCGGCGGCGTGGCC
This sequence comes from Streptomyces sannanensis, assembly GCF_039536205.1. Classification (GTDB taxonomy): domain Bacteria; phylum Actinomycetota; class Actinomycetes; order Streptomycetales; family Streptomycetaceae; genus Streptomyces; species Streptomyces sannanensis. The sequence continues at coordinate 517,237 of NZ_BAAAYL010000001.1, forward strand.
CGTCGGGAGATCCGCTCCGGTGACCGGCGAGCGGCCACTCCCCCGTCCACGCCGCCCAAGCCTCGCGGGTGACGCCCTCCCACTTCGACCAAACGATTGTTAGGGAAGGGTCGGTCCGCGGCACTGACATGATCGTGGGATGTCTGAACGCATCATTGCCGCCTGTGACGGGGCTTCGAAGGGCAACCCGGGACCCGCCGGATGGGCATGGGTCATCGCGGATGCCCAGGGCAACCCGGAGCGCTGGGAGGCCGGACCTCTCGGAAGGGCCACCAACAACGTCGCCGAACTCACCGCTCTGGAGCGTCTGCTGGAGGCGGTGCCCGCCGGGACGGCCGTCGAGGTGCGGATGGACTCCCAGTACGCCATGAAGGCCGTCACCCAGTGGCTGCCGGGCTGGAAGCGCAACGGCTGGAAGACCTCCGGCGGCAGCCCCGTCGCCAACCGCGAGCTCGTCGAGCGCATCGACGTGCTGCTGGCCGGCCGGGAAGTGGAGTTCCGCTACGTGCCCGCGCATCAGGAGGACGGCGACCGGCTGAACGCGATCGCCGACCAGGCCGCCAGCGACGCGGCCGCGCGGCAGCAGGCGGCCGGCACGGCACTCGGCGACGCCGGCCTCCCCGAGCCCGCACCGGCCCGCAGCGCCCCGTCGCGCACCCGGTCCGCGTCGGCGAAGAAGCGGGCCTACGGCACGCAGCGGAGCGGCTCCGCGTCCGGCGGTGGCGTGCGGACCATCAAGGCGAAGTTCCCGGGCCGCTGCGCCTGCGGCCGGCAGTACGGGGCCGGCGAGGCGATCACCAAGCTCGACCAGGGCTGGGGCCACCCGGGCTGCGCCGCCTGAGAGAACGGGTGACCGTGAACGCCCGCACCCGGCGTGGGCACCCCGGTACGGTCGATGTGTGACCGACGCGTTCGGCGCCTGGTCGGCCGACTTCGTCGCCGGCCCCTGCCCGGCCTGTGCGGAGCTCGTGCACTGGTTCGAACCGGCCCGGCAGTGGCTCGAACCGCCACACGCGGGCGTCAGCGCACTGCTCCGCGACCGCCGGCTGGGGCGAACGTATCTGCACCGCTTCACGCACGAGGAGTTCGGCTGCACCCCGCCGCCCGAGCACGAGCCGTTCCATGTCCTCAACGACCACGGGATGCTGGACCTGGACCATCGGCGCCCCGCCGGCGCGGGTCGAACCGGCGACTTCCTTCCGAGTGTTGCTATGGGACGCGCCGACGATGCGGCTCGCGGCGGAGCCGGATTGGGGGCGCGGTTTCGTGATCCGCGGGCCCAAGGAGCTCCTCGTGGAGCTGTGAGCCGCCGGCGAACCGGTCCGGGGCGATGACGCCGGCGGCGGCGTCATCGCCCCGGACACCTGTCAGGAAAGGGACCTCACTTCCTGCCGGCGCGGGCCTGGAGTTCGATGGCCAGGGGTGCCGCGGTGAACATCGACGAGTAGGTGCCTACGACGATTCCGATGAGCAGCGCGAGGGCGAAGTCGGTCAGCGAGTCGCCACCCAGCACGGCGAGGGCGGACAGGATGAACACCGCACCCATGCCGGTGTTGACGGTGCGCGGCACGGTCTGGAGGATCGCGGTGTTGGCGATGCGCGCGAAGGGTGTCCTGCGATTGTCGGCCGACAGCTCTCTGATCCGGTCGAAGACGACCACGGAGTCGTTGACCGAGTAACCGATCACGGTCAGCAGGGCGGCCAGGAAGACCCCGTCGATGGGTTTGCCGAACCAGGCGAAGACACCGACGAGGATGAGCGCGTCATGGGCCATCGCGACGACCGCGGAAGTGGCGAGCGTCCAGCGGAACCGGATCCCGAGGTAGAGCAACTGAGCGCCCAGGGCCACGACGAGTGCGATGGCGGCGCCCCGTCGCAGCTCTTCACCGAGGCTGGGGCCGATCAGCTCGTCGCGGACCTTCTCCGTTTTCCCGCCGAGGCCGGCGATGGTCTCGCTGACCTTCGCCTCCTCGGCGTTGGACAGCTTGCTGGTGCGCACGGTGAGGTCGCCGTCCCCGGAGGTGTGTACGACGGCGCGAGGGAAACCGGCGTCGGCGAGCGCGTCCCGGGCACGGTCGACATCCACGGGTGCGGTGGTGGAGTACTCGATCAGCCGTCCGCCGGTGAACTCCACCCCGAAGTTGAGTCCCCGGACCGCGATGCCGGAGGTGGCCAGGACGAGTGCCACGGCGGAACCCGCCAGCCAGCGCCGCCGGTGGCGCATCAGATCGGGATCGCGGCGGGTGAGCCAGTCGCGGACCTTCCCGGTGGTGGTGATGCCGGAGACGCCGGGGCGCCGCCGAACGGCGCGTCGGGCGACGGCGTATTCGGCGAGGAGCCGCGTGATGACCAGGGCGCTGAGCATGGAGGCGAGGACGCCGATGGTCAGGGTGACCCCGAAGCCGCGGACGGGTCCGGAAGCGAGGAAGAACAGCAGTCCGGCGGCGATGAGCGTGGTGATGTTGGAGTCGGCGATGGCACTGAAGGCGTTGCGGAATCCGGCGGCCAGGGCGGAGCGCAGGCTCTTGCTCCTTCGGGCCGTGTACTCCTCACGGGCCCGTTCGAAGACGAGCACGTTGGCGTCCACGGCCATGCCGATCGCGAGGACGAAACCGGCCAGACCGGGGAGGGTGAGGGTGGCGCCGAGGGCGGCCAGGGCCGCGTAGGAGATGACCCCGTAGCAGGCCAGGGCCAGGGTGGCCAGGCCGCCGAGGAGCCGGTACACGACCATGAGGAACAGCGAGGTCAGTACGGTGCCGATGATGGCGGCCTGGGCGCTGGCCTCGATGGCCTCGGCGCCGAGGGTGGGGCCGACGGTGCGCTGTTCGATCATCTCCACCGGTACCGGGAGAGCGCCGCCGTTCACGAGCAGGGCCAGCTCCTTTGCCTCGTCGGGGCTGAAGTTGCCGGTGATCTCCGTGGATCCGCCGCTGATGCCGGTGCGGCAGGCGACAGTCGGGGAGACCTGGGGCGAGGAGATGACTTTGTCGTCCAGGACGATCGCGACCCGGCGGGTGGGATCGTCGGCCGGGGCGCAGGCGGCCTTGCCTGTCAGATCGGCCCACAGATCCTTGCCCCGGCCCTCGAAGTCGACGGTGACGAACCAGCCGACGCCTCTTTGGGGATCGGTGAGGGCTTCGGCGCCGCCGACGTCCGCGCCGGTGAGAGCGGACGGGCCCAGGCGCAGCGGCTGCCCGGATTCATCGGGGAGAACCCGCTCCTCGGAGCTCTTGGGGCGCGGCTCGGGCGAGGGGGCGGCGGGGTCGGCCGGGCCGAGGACGGGGTGGAAGGTGAGCTGGGCCGTGCGGCCGAGGACATCGGCGGCCTTGCGCGGGTCCTGGACTCCGGGCAGCTCGACGATGATCCGGTTGTCTCCGGAACGAGCGAGAGTGGGTTCTGCCACGCCGAGCGCGTCGACGCGGCGCCGGAGCACCTCCAGGGTGCGGTCGGTGGCCTCGGCGTCGGCCTTGGCCGTGGGGGAATCACGGGTTTCCAGCACGATCTGGGTGCCGCCTCGCAGATCGAGGCCGAGGCGGGCGGGAACGGTCAGGGTGATGTAGACGGACAGTGCGAGTACGGCAAGGGCGAACAACGCCCGCACGCGTGTGGCGCGTGTCAAGGATTGCCTCCAGCAGGCGTGCCGCGGCCGCGGTGGCGGGCGCGGTCAGGAGTCAGGGGGACGTCGGATGCCTGCGGAGGGCGGCGGTGCCCGCCCGGTGTGACACGCGGTGTGCTGGGGCTGTGCGGCGGTGTCCGGCGCGGGCGGTGGCGGCCGCTGGCACGGGGGCCGGAAGAAGACGGAGCCGACCGCGATGGATACGCCGACAGGGTGCGAGGCGACCCGCTCGTCCAGGGTGGCCCGGAACACGCGTGGCGACGTACCGCAGTCGGCGGTGCACAGGTCGTCGGCGTCGGTGCCGTGGGAGAGGATCTCGGCCGCTGCCGTGCGGTCGCCGGACGCGGTCGCCGTGGATGCGCCGGGACCGAGGGCCAGGGTTCCCAGAACTCCCAGCAGACAGAGGAGGCCGACAAGGACGGCCAGTTTCCCCGGCAGCAGGCCGCGGAGACGTGCCGGGCGCCGGGCGGTGGCGGAGGCCGCGCGAGCGCGGGGCATGCGGCCTCCTCTTCTCGGACATGGACGTGGCTGCGGGTTCGGGTACTCGGGTGTGGGCGGCCCGCAGTCGCCCCGGGGCTGCACGGGCGGCAGGTCAGGGTTCGATCAGGCCGGCCCGGATGGCGTAGCGGGTCAGCTCCAGACGGTCGCGCAGGCCGAGTTTCTGCAGCAGGTTGGCCCGGTGACGCTGGACGGTCTTGATGCTGATGACCAGCGTTTCCGCGATCTCCTTGGAGGAGTTGCCCTCGGCGATGAGCTTGAGGACCTCCTCCTCGCGTACGGTCAGGACCGTGTCCGGTACCTCCTCGCCGTGCCGGACACGGTCGAGGTAGTTGCGGATGAGAGCGGTGACCGCGCCGGGGTAGAGGAAAGGTTCACCGCGCTTCGCCGCCCGGCAGGCCGCGACCAGATCCTGGTCGGCGACGGACTTCAGGACGTACCCGGAGGCGCCGGCCTTGAGGGCCTGGAAGAAGTACTGCTCGTTGTCGTACATCGTCAGCATGAGGATGCGCAGGCCGGGCTGGAGCGCGGACAGTTCCCGCGCGGCCTGGAGACCCGTCATCCGGGGCATGGCCACGTCGAGGACGGCCAGGTCGACGCTGTGGGTACGGGCCATGGCGATGGCCTCCGCGCCGTCGCCTGCCTCGGCGACGACCTGGAGGTCGGGTTCGCTGTCCAGAATGAGCCGCACGCCCCGGCGGACCAGCGCGTGATCGTCGGCGAGAAGGATGCGGGTGACAGCCGTATCGGTCAAGGTCATGCGCCCTTCTCGGCGGTGGGCACCGACAGGGACACACACGTGCCGCCCGCCGGGCCGGGTTCGATGTCCAGCGTGGCGCCCACCAGCAGGGCGCGTTCACGCATGCCGCGGATGCCGGCGCCCTCGTGGGCGAGCCCGATACCGCGGCCGTCGTCGCCGATGCGCAGCACCACAGCGGTGGGGGTGCTGTGCAGGGCCAGCTCGGCGTGTTCCGCCTCGGCGTGGCGGGCGATGTTGGTCAGACCTTCCTGGGCGACGCGGTAGAGCACCAGTTCCGTCTCCCGGTCCAACAGCGGCAGGTCCGCGTCGAACCGGCGCCTGACGTCCAGCCCGGTATGGGTGGCGAAATCGGTGGTCAACGACGTCAGCGCGCTGACCAGGCCGAGGTCCTCCAGCACACCGGGGCGCAGTCTGCGGGCGAGCCTGCGGACTTCGTCGAGGCTCTCACGTGTGATCTCCTGCGCCTGCTGCAGCTCCGCGCGCAGGGGCTCGGGCGCCCGGTCCGCCGCTCGCTTCAGCCCCAGCAGCACCGCGGTCAGGCTCTGGCCGACCTCGTCGTGGAGTTCCTGCGCTATACGGCGCCGCTCGGACTCCTGGGCGGACAGGACCCGGGCGTTACTGGTGGCGCGTTCGGCCTCCAGCCGGTCGAGCATGTCGTTGAAGGTGCGGATCACCTCGGCGACCCCGCCCTGGGCGGGCACGGGCAGCCGCTGGCCGGGGCGGAGCAGGTCCACCGTGGTCATCAGTCCGGCGAGCCGGTCCAGCGGGGCCAGTCCGATACGCAGCAGGGCGGCATTGGCGACCAGCATGATGCCCAGACCACCGACCAGGATGACGGCTTCGGTGAGCAGCACCGGCACCGAGACGGTCACCGGCGCCCACAGCAACAGCGCTGTGGCCGAGCCGAGCACCAGGGCGTTGAGCCCGAAGATCCGCCAGAACAAGGACACGGGGTGTCAAGCCTCCTTCGTCGTCACGATCCCCACCACTATCTGCTACGCGTCACCGAGCGCCGGCCCCGGGTCGGACTCGCTCGTGTATCGGGACAATCCAGCGTTCGCAGCCGCCTGCCCCCTGCTGCGGCCAGCTTGCCCGGTCCTGGCCGCCGCAGTCGATGGGATACGGCACCCATCCGGGACCGTCCGGTGCGCCCCCGCCCCCGGCCGCCTGCACTCCTCGTCCCCCCGGAAATGGGTGCTGCGACCGATGGCCGCGGATCGGCCGGACGACCAGGGTGGAGTCTGAACCACCCGGTGCCGACCATCCGTGGCCACCGGTTCCGCAGAAAGGAACGCACTGATGACGCTCGACACGGACCGCCCCGGCCCCCGTCCCGAACGCTTCATCGCGCCCGAGGTCCGTCAGCGCCTCGAGCACGAGCGCAACTCCCGGCTCGCCCAGCTCAGTGCGATCGAGGAGGCCGGGCCCGAGGCCGCCGACGACCTCATGAAGGCGCAGAAGACCTCCCTCAAGCGTGTGCTGAAGCAGATCGACACCGCCTTCGAGCGTCTCCAGGACGGCAGCTACGGGACCTGTCAGGACTGTGCCAAGCCCATCCCGGTCGAACGGCTGGAGATCCTGCCGTACACGAGCTGCTGCGTCGGCTGTCAGCGGCGTACCGGCTGACCGAAGGGTGAAGCCGTGAAGAATCAGGTCGTCGCCGCCAACAACGCGGGCCTGGCCCCCGAGGACCTCGCCACACTGCGCGAGAGCCTGCATGAGCAGCGTCTCTTCCGCCTGGAGCAGCTTCGGACCGACGTCCACGTCCGGCCGACCGCCTCCGCCCGCATGGTCCTCACCGATGTGGAAGCGGCCCTGGATCGGATGGACCAGGACCGGTACGGCAACTGCCATCTGTGCACGCGCCCCATCACCCTGCGGCGACTGAAGATCGTGCCGCAGGCCCGCTACTGCACCCGCTGCCAGCAGGTCCGGGACGCGGGTCGGTGACACGGTCGCGCGACGCGAACCCGGGATCAACAGCGAAAGCCCGCCGAGCCGGAGACGACCTCCGACTCGGCGGGCTTCGTGACGTCCTCTTGTGGGATCGTGAACGCCGTCCTGCCGGCGCCGCTGCCGCTGATCCTGGCGGCCGGGCTGTACGTGGCGCTGCGTATCCGTCGGCAGGACCCCGAGCGGTACGCCTCGGCATCTCAGCACGCGCCCGCACCGCCGGCAGTGGGGGCGGCGGCCGGTCGCGCCGGCAGTCCCTGTCGGATCACGCCCACAGCCCGGCGGGATCCCGCAGGATCCGACGGACCGTCAGCTCGGCGGCCCCCAGGAGGGGTCCACGCCGGCCGAGCGAGGAGGCCCGCAGTGCGAGCGGATCCCATGGGCGGACCGTCACCCTGGCTGCGAGCTCCGACCGCATGGCCGGCAACAGCCAGTCCGCCAACTCCCCGTACGCTCCGCCGAGGACGAGCGCGGACGGGTCGAGCAGATCGACCGCGGACGTGAGTGCGATCCCGAGCGCCGCCCCGGCCCGTTCCAGCGCTGTGAGCGTGCGTCTGTCGTGTGCACGGGCAGCCTCGGTGAGGGCGGTGACCGGGTCGCGCCCGCCCGGCCGCAGTCCGGCGTCGCGGAGTACGGCTCGGACGCCGGCGAACTGCTCCAGGCAGCCGCGCGCGCCGCAGGGGCAGAGCGGCCCGTCGGGGTGCACGGGTACATGCCCGAGTTCGCCGGCGTAGCCGCGGGCCCCGCGGAACAACCGTCCGTCGATCACTATTGCCGCGCCGATGCCCGCCTCGGCGGAGACGTGCACCAGGGTTTCGTCGTCGGTCCCCGCCCACAGCTCGGCCAGGCCACCGAGGTTGGCCTCGTTCTCGATCTCCGGCCGCGGCGTGCCGGTCGGCCAGTGGTCGGCCAGTGCGACACCGTGCCAGCCGAGGTTCGGCGCGTGCTCGATCGTGCCGGAAGCCGGCCCCAGAACGCCGGGCACGGCCATGACGGTGCCGGCCGGGCGCAGCCCGAGGTCGCCGGCCGAGCGGGCGGCGGCCGTGGCGAGCGCGGCCAGGTCCGCGAAGACCTCCGCCGGTGAGCGGTCCCGGTTGTCCACCGGCACGGTCTCCAGGAGGCGGACCTCGCCGCTCAGGTCCACGACGCAGGCCCCGAGACGGGTGATCCCGATCTCCAGCCCGAGCCCCGCGGCTCCGTTCGGGTCAAGTGTCAGTGCGCGGCCCGGGCGGCCGACTCTGCCGTGCGGCGCGCTCTCGCCCTCGACCAGAAGGCCCGCTCCGATCAGCTCGTCCGCCAGGCTGGAGACCGCGGCTCGGGTCAGTCCGGTGTGTCCGGCCACGTCGGCACGCGAAAGCGGGCTCCGTGCGGCGACGGTGGCGAGCACCAGCGCCAGGTTCTGGCGGCGCATCCCCTTCTGGGAGGCCGGCCCGACTGCCTCGGGCGAGCGCCGGCTCGGCAAGGTCTCGGATCCCTTTCCCATCGGCATGGTCGCGGCCCTCGGGCCCCGGCCTCAGCCGGACGTGACGGACCGCTGGAGAGCTCCGGCCCGCCGCAGCGTATCCGCGATCCGCTCCACGGTGTCCACGTCCCTGTCCAACGCTTCGAACAGCGGTCCCTCGGTGGTGCGCCAGCGGCGGGCCACCGCGTCGGCGGATTCCCCGGTGAGGAGTGCGGCCGCCTGGGCCGCGGTGCCGAGTGCGACCAGCTCCTGCGCCCGTGGCACCTGGACCGGCCGTCCGGACAGCCGCTGGACCGTCCGTGGCCAGGCACGTCCGCGGGCGCCGCCGCCGATGAGCAGCAACGGCCGCCGCGGGTCGTCGTCCACGCCACCGGCTCGCAGGACCTCACCCAGCGCGGTGAGCAGCGCGTGGGCCGCACCGTCGTAGGCGGCCTGGAGGAGCTGGCCCGGCGTTGTGTCGTGGCGCAGGCCGTGGATGAGCCCGCTGGCGTCCGGCAGATCGGGCGTGCGCTCGCCGTCCAGGTAGGGCAGCACGACCGCGCTGCCGCCCGCCTCGACCGCTTCGCGGTCCCGTCCGAGCAGGGCCGCGATGCGGTCGACGGCGAGCGTGCAGTTGAGGGTGCAGGCGAGTGGGAGCCAGCCGTACAGCGCGTGGGCGAAGCCGCACACGGTGCCGGTCGTGTCCTGGGGCCGCCCGGCGGTCACCGCGTAGACGGTGCCGGAGGTGCCGAGGCTGAGCACCGGCTGGGCCGGCGCGCGGTCAGCGGCCGGGGCGGGCCCGAGTCCGAGGCCGATCGCGGCGGCCATGTTGTCGCCGGTTCCCGTCGCCACCGGCATTCCGGCGCGCAAGGGGCCGTCCGTGCGTACGAATCCTGCCCGGACACCTGGTTCCAGGACGGTGGGCAGCAGCGACATGTCGAGGCCGATGCGATCGAGGATTCCGGCGTCGTAGCCCGCCGGTGTCCACCAGCCGGTGCCGGAGGCGTCGCCGCGGTCGGTCACGGGCTCGCCGGTCAGACGCTCCGTCAGAAAGTCGTGCGGCAGGCGGACGGCGGCGGTGCGCTCGGCGGCGGCCGGTTCATGAGCGCGCAGCCAGGCCCATTTGGCGGCGGTGAAGGCGGCGGTCGGCACGCTGCCCGTGCGCCGGGCGATCTCCTGTGCGCCGTACGCGGCAGTGAGTTCGACGGCCTGCGGGGCGGAGCGGATGTCGTTCCAGAGCAGCGCGGGCCGTACGGGCCGCCCGGCCCTGTCCAGGGTGACCAGCCCGTGCTGCTGGCCGGCGACCGAGACGGCGGCTGCGCGGTCTGCCCAGCCGGTCCGCGCCACGGCCTCGCCGAGCGCCCTCCACCACTGCTCCGGGTCGCTCTCGCGTCCTGGTCCGCTGCTGACCGTGTGCGCCGCCCGGCCCTGACCGAGCACCGCACCGGTGTCCAGGTCGACGGCAAGGGCTTTGGTGGACTGCGTGGAGCTGTCCACGCCGATCACGACACGGGGTCCGGACAAGGGTCCAACCATGCCTGTGTTCTCCCGACTCATGGGCGTCAGCTGACGTGGGGCTTCCCTCCGCGACTCTCGCACCCTAATTTGTTTTCTGCCATGACTAATAGAGGGGGAGCCATGTCCATGAGCATCGAGCCGCCCGACCCCACCCCCGCGCACAGGTTCACCTTCGGCCTGTGGACCGTCGGCTGGCAGGGCCGCGACCCCTTCGGCGACGCCACCCGCCCGGCCCTCGACCCGGTCGAGACCGTACGGCGGCTGGCCGAACTCGGCGCCTACGGCGTCACCTTCCACGACGACGACCTGATCCCCTTCGGTGCGAGCGACGCCGAACGCGAGCACGCGGTCAAGCGCTTCCGCGCCGCTCTGGACGCGAGCGGTCTGCGCGTGCCGATGGCCACCACCAACCTGTTCACCCACCCCGTCTTCAAGGACGGCGCGTTCACCGCCAACGACCGCGACGTGCGCCGCTACGCCCTGCGCAAGACCATCCGCAACATCGACCTGGCGGTGGAGCTGGGCGCGGCCGTCTACGTCGCCTGGGGCGGACGTGAGGGGGCCGAGTCGGGCGCGGCCAAGGACGTGCGCACCGCGCTCGACCGGCTCAAGGAGGCCTTCGACCTGCTCGGCGAGTACGTCGAGACCCAGGGCTACGACCTGCGCTTCGCCATCGAGCCCAAGCCCAACGAGCCGCGCGGCGACATCCTGCTGCCCACGGTGGGTCACGCCTTGGCGTTCATCGGCGAGTTGGAGCACCCGGATCGCGTCGGCCTCAACCCGGAGGTCGGCCACGAGCAGATGGCCGGGCTCAACTTCCCCCATGGCATCGCCCAGGCGTTGTGGCACGGCAAGCTGTTCCACATCGACCTCAACGGCCAGTCCGGCATCAAGTACGACCAGGACCTCCGCTTCGGCGCGGGCGATGTGCGCCAGGCCTTCTGGCTGGTCGACCTGCTGGAGTCGGCCGGTTACGACGGCCCGCGCCACTTCGACTTCAAGCCACCGCGCACTGAGGACTTCAACGGTGTCTGGGCCTCGGCGGCGGCCTGTATGCGCAACTACCTGCTGCTCGCCGAGCGTGCCCGCGCCTTCCGCGCCGACCCCGACGTCCAGGCCGCCCTGGCCGCCTCCCGCCTGCCCGAACTCGCCGTCCCGACCGCCGAGGACGGCCTCGCCGGACTCCTGACCGACCGGACCGCATTCGAGGAGTTCGACGCCGACACCGCCGCCCGGCGCGGCATGGCCTTCGAGCAGCTGGACCAGCTGGCCATGGAGCACCTGCTCGGCGCGCGCTGAGAGGATCCGCGGACCGCCGGTGTCAGGGGTCGGCTCGGCGGATCGGCTCCTGGTACTGCCGCGCCGCGGCGCCGCCTCGCGGGTTTCGGCGGCCCCGACCTGCGTCACGAGCTCCACGGCCCAGTGCGACGGACCCGCCGGGCTCGCGTTCAGTGCAGGTCGGCCCGCGCGGGGGTGTCGTCGAGGAAGCCGCCCGACTGGTGCTGCCACAGCTTCGCGTAGGCGCCGCCCGACACGAGCAGCTCCTGGTGCGTGCCCTGCTCGACGATCCGCCCGCGGTCGAGGACGACCAGCCGGTCCATGGTGGCGACCGTGCTCAGCCGGTGCGCCACGACGAGCGCCGTACGCCCCTCCATAAGCCGCCACAGCGCCTCCTGGACGAGGATCTCGCTCTCCGAGTCCAGGGCGCTGGTCGCCTCGTCGAGCAGCAGGATCGGCGCGTCGCGCAGGATCGCCCTGGCGAGGGCGACCCGCTGGCGTTGCCCGCCGGACAGCTTGACACCGCGCTCGCCCACCATGGTGTCGAATCCGTCCGGCAGCGCGTCGGCGAACTCCGTCACGTGCGCAGCCTCGGCCGCGCGGCGGAGGTCGGCGTCGGTGGCGTCCGGCCGGGCGAACGCGATGTTGTCCCGCAGGGTGCGGTGGAACATCGCCGGGTCCTGCGGCACGTAGGCAATCAGGCTGCGCAGATCGGCCTGGCGCAGCCTGCTGATGTCCTGACCCCCGATCAGGATCCGGCCTGCGTCGATGTCCGTCATCCGCAGCAGCAGCCGGGTGAGCGTGGTCTTGCCGCCGCCGGACCGGCCGACGAGACCGATCTTCGCTCCACTGGGCACGGCCAGGTCGAGGCCTTCGAAGAGCGGCTCCGCGCCCGCGTGGGCGAAGGTCACCTGCTCGAAGCGGACGTCGGCGGCCCGGGACAGCAGCGGCTCCGGCGACGCCGGGTCGAGCACGGTCGGCGGCTTCAGCAGCAGCTCGGTGAACTGCGCGGCCTCCGTCATCGAACTCTCCAGACGGCGGTAGATCTGGTTGAACTCGAACATGATCCGCGTCGCGTTGGTGTAGTACGTGAAGGCGACCACAACCGCCTCCACGCCGTGCCTGCCCCCGCCCAGCGCGACCGCGAGCAGCAGGCCCAGCGCGTTGGTCAGCACGGACATCGGCGCGACCAGCGTGTCGATGCGCAGGTTGCCGTAGTCCCACGACCGCAGCGTGAGCCGCCGCGACACCGCGACGCGGGACCGGTGCTCGGCGGCCTCGCGTTCCTCGGCTGCGAACGCCCGGACCGTGTCCATGTTCATCAGGCTGTCGGCGACATGGCCCGACACCCGGGCGAACGCCTCCTCGCGCTGGCCGACGAGCGCCTGGCGGCGGCGGATGAGGGGCACCACGCACAGCGCCGTCAGAGCGATCATCGCCAGGAGCCCGACGACGAGCAGCGGTTCGTAGCGCCAGAGGACCACCGACCCGAACACCAGCGGCACGAATCTGCCCACGACCGAGAACGTCAGCGTGTCGACGAACTCCTCGAAGCGGGAGGCGAAGCTCAGGACCCGCTTGGTCAGCGACCCGGCGAAGTTGTCGTGGAAGAACGCGGCGTCCTTGGCGAACAGTTCGTCCATCCCGATCACGTACAGGTGCTCGATGCCGAGGGCATCGAGGCGGTTCAGGCAGTGCAGGCCGATGCGCCACAGCGTCTCCGCGAGCAGCAGAACGCCGGCGAAGCCGAGGACGTAGGGCAGCGTCGAGCCGATGGCGGGACCGGCGTCGTCGGCGATTCGGCCGACGAGCTTCGCGACGAGCAGCGGCGCGATGTAGTTGATGCCGATGTTGCCCAGCGCCGGCAACAGCATCGCGGGCACCGTCAGCCACCGGAGCCGGGCCAACTCCCGTCCGTAGTGACGAAGTGCGAGGAGCACCGGGCCCCTGCCCGGCGCTTCGCGCGATTCAGGAGATCCCATCCCAACCCTGTGTGGTCGTGCGTACGAGTACGGGGAGGCAGGAACTGCAGTGTCCCGCGACAGCGCCCGCGGAGTCCATGTCTTTTCCTCAGCCGACAACCTCGCACACAGGTACGACCCTGCCCTCTGTCGAGTCGGGATCCATGCGGGCCGGAACCAGGCCGACGTCGCCGCCACGCGTCGGAGTCGCCGAGCCGATACCGCCGCAGCACACCCACCGAAACCACGGGCCACCCGAACTCCAGCTCTTCCATTGCGGCACAAGCCTTGACAACTTGCATGCTGTCCCGCGACGTTTGGGCAACGCAGAGCGGCAGGACGCGCACAGCGTGTCAGGGGGGAGCGGGGAGCTATCGCCATGCGATCCTTGAGCAACGGAGTACACCGTGCCTTACCAACCGGTACCGCGACCGGTACGTCCCTCGTGAAACCGGCGGAAAGGCGGTCGGCCTGAGATGGACATCACGGTCCACAGACCCGACCAGCTGAGCGCATCAATTCGTCGGGCCTGGCACCGGGCGATGGACGAGTCGCCGGAATACGCAAACCCTTTCCTGGCACCGGAGTTCGCGATCGGCATCGGCCAGTACCGCAGTCGGGCGCGGGTCGCGGTCCTGCGTGAGAACGGGGAGCCCGTCGGCTTCTTCCCGTACGAGCGCAACTCCTTCGGTGTCGGCCGGGCCATCGGTCTCGGGCTCTCCGACTGCCAGGCCCTCGTGCACCGCCCCGGGATCACCTGGGACACGCAGGAACTAATGCGGGCCTGCGGGCTGTCCATCTTCGAGTTCGACCACCTCGTCGAGGAGCAGAAGCCGTTCGGCAGCTACGTCACGGGGACGTTCGCGTCACCGGTGCTCGACCTGGAGTGCGTTGACAGCGGCTACGCGGAGTGGCTGCGCGGCACGTACCCGGGGCTGGCCAAGACGACGCTGAAGAAGGAACGCCGCCTGGGGCGCGACCTGGGCGAGATGCGGTTCGTCTTCGACGAGCGCGACCCGCGGATGCTGCGCAGGCTCATGCAGTGGAAGTCCGCCCAGTACCGCCGGACGGGGCGGATGGACCGGTTCGCGCGGCCGTGGATCGTCGACCTGGTGAACCATCTGTCCCAGGTCCGCGACGAGCACTTCACCGGGGTGCTGTCGGTGCTGTACGCCGGCGACCGGCCGGTGGCCGCACACTTCGGACCGAGATCGCGCACGGTGTTCGCGGCCTGGTTCACCGCGTACGACCCCGAGTTCCGCTACTACTCGCCCGGGCTGATCATGCACCTTCGGATGGCCGAGGCGGCGGGCCGGCACGGCGTGCGGCTCATGGATCTGGGACGCGGCGACAAGGAATACAAGGACTGGCTCAAGACCCGCGAGCTGCGGGTGGGTGAAGGGTTCGCGACCCGCCCCCACCCGGTGGCGACGGCGCACCGGCTGTGGCGCAGACCGGTGCGCGGCCTGCGGAACACGGTCCTGGCCCATCCCGCGCTGCGCGAACAGGCCGACCGGCTGCTGAAGACGGTCGGCACGCTGCGCACGTCGGGTCCGGTGGACTCCGGCAGGGCGGGACCCCGCGCACGCTGAACAGGCTTCCCCACTCCCGGCCTTCGCACCGCGTCCCCGTCGCCCCCACCGCTGACGCAGCCTCCTCCCCACCCCACGGCGGGCGGCGCGACGGCGAGGGCCCGCCCTGCCGGAAGCCCGGTCTGCCCTGGTCGACGCTCGCGAGAGCGCACTGTGTATGTGTCCCTCGGACGACTTCTGGACGGAAGGGATGACGATGCCGTACGGGTCACGGCTCGCCGCGACGATGGCGCGGCGGCTCGGACGCGAATGTGTCTACACGCCCTCGGCACGGCTGGCCCTGTACCTTGCGCTGCGGCGCTGGTGCCGGCCGGGCGCACGGGTGCTGATGTCGCCGGTGAACGACGACGTGATCCTCTTCGTGGTGCTCGCGGCCGGGCTGCGCCCGGTTCAGGCCCCGGTGTCCCCGTGGGACGGCAACATCGACCCGGCCGCCGTACCGGACTCCACCTGGCGGAGCGTGGACGCCGTCCTGACCACGAACCTGTACGGGATGCCGGACCGGATCGTGGAACTGCGCAATCGGTGCGAGAAGTTGGGGATACCCCTGTTCGAGGACGCGGCGCACGCGATCGGCACACACGTGGACGGGCAGCCGATCGGGACGTTCGGGAAGGCGGCTGCGTTCAGCCTGTCCAAGCACGCGGCGGCGATGGCCGGCGGTTTCCTCGCTGTCGAGGACGCGCGCACCCGCCGGGAGTTGGAGCTGCTGCGCGACGATCTCCTGGTGCCGCGCCGCCTCCAGGACGACCTGGCCACAACGCTGCGGCCGCTGGCGCGTTCAGCCGTACGCACCCTCCACCTGGTCCGTCCTGTGTGGCGGACGATGCAACGCCTCGGGATGCTCGAACGCGACGACTACCGCATGGCCCTGCACGCGCCGCGGCTTGCCCTCTGCGGGCGCGAGGCGCCGAACCTGGCAGCGTACGAGCCGTGGGTGCGCGTCGACCTGCACGGCTTCCGGTCGCGCCACGGGGCCCTGGTCCGCGGGCAGTTGGAGCTGCGGATGGCCCGGCTCGACGGCGACCTCACCCGGCGCAGGGCCGGTGTCTCGCTGCTCTCGGGTACCGCCTGGGCATCCCCGGCGCTCCGCGACCCGACGGCACACGACGGACCTCTCCCCCTCTTCCGGGTTCCGCTCCTGGTCCACGACCGCGACACCCTCGTAGATCGTCTGGTGAGACACGGCGTGGTCGCCGGGTACGTCTACGACCCCCCGCTCGACGACTACGCGGGCGCGGAGTTCGTCGAACCGTCCCCCGACCCGTCGGCCGCCCGCTGGTTCGCCTCACACGTGCTTCCGGCCGATCCACTCCTGGCCCGCAAGATCGCCAACGCCCTGACGAGAGAACAGGCGAAAACCTCCCATGACTCATTCCTGATCCCCGTCCCGGACACCACGCCACCGACATCCCCGGGTCCGCTGAGACCGATCGCGTAGCCAAGCGGTCGCTCGAGCAACGACACACGTGACAGCCCATCGGGCCACCGGCGGGCCGGTGTCGGTGCATCACCGGCGCTGTGCGGATCAGAGCGGGCCATCGAGCCGGTTCGTCGAGTCCCTCATCGGGGTCCGGCAGATCGGCATGTCAGTCCGCTCACTGGCCGCCCCTCTCCGAAGGGAGCGGGCCCGGTCATCTCCGCCGCCTCCCGCCACACCCGTACGAGACGGTCGGCGGCTTCCATCAGAGTGGGGGGCGGCGTGGCCGGGAAAGCGGTGCCGGCGAGACGGCCCGGCACACCCGGCTGAAGGGAGCCGGGATCCGGCACCGCCATCGCTCGTCGCACCCGCCCCGACCCGGTTTGCGGCCCCACGGACGGCCCGCGCCGCGGACGGTCGTCCCGCAGGTGGTCACACGGTCCGGCTGCGGGCGCACTGCAGGGCGAACAGGACGGTGGCCGCCTCCGTCGGCCTGGTGGGGTGGAGGCCGGTCAGCTCGCTGAACCGGCTCAGCCGGTTGAGCACCGTGTTGCGGTGGCAGTACAGCTCGCGGGTGACCGTCGCGACCGACCCGGACCTGCAGTACGCGACCACGGTGTCCAGCAGGCGCTCGCGCTCGTGCGGGGGCAGCCGGTCCAGACCGGACAGCACCGAGTCGGCCAGCATCCCCGCGATCGGGCCCAGCCGCCCCGCGGCCACGGGCATCCAGGCCTCGACCAGGGTCACCGGGCCCTGCGCCGTCCCACCGTCCATCGTCGTGGCAATCGCCTCGGTCACACGCACCGTGTCGGGGACGCGGGCCAGTCCGCGCGCCACCGGGCCGACCGCGCATGCCACGCCGTCCAGCCAGGCGGGCGGGGGCGCGTCCGCCCCGTGCGGCAGCCTGGCCACGAGCACCAGCATGCCGTTGTGCTGCTGCAGGTGGGCGGACTGGCCCGTCAGCCGTGCCGTGACGGCCCTGCGCAGCTCCTGCTGCGACTCCGGCGGCGCCACCGCCACGGCGAAGTCCGACTGCGCGTTCACCTGGAGGAGGGTGGCCGCCTGCGCGACGAGCTGCTGGTCGCGGCCGTCCGAGGACAGCAGCCTGCCCATGAGCGCGGCCTGTTCGCGCTCCTGCTCGCGGGCCAGCACGGCGACCTGGTCCAGGTAGGCGGCGTGCACGTGCACGGTGTGGAACTCCACGGCTTCCCACACCCGCACCGCCCCGCGCGTCAGCTGCGGCATGTCCTCCGGGCGAGTGCGTTCCAGGAACGCGGTCCACAGCACACGGAAATCCATGCGCACCGCCTGCAGGAGCCGCTCCAGGGGCACGCCCTGGTGGGCGCGGCGGCGGCCCAGCCGCTCCGGGACCTCGCGCAGGTCCTCGGGCACCGGCAGGCCGCCGATCAGGCGCAGGAGCAGTTCGAAGCAGGCCCGGGCGGCCTCGCGCAGGTCCTCGGGCGGGACCGTGGCCTCGTAGTCGTCGAACGCGGAGACCTCCCGGACGTAGCGCCCGACCAGCTCGTCCAGGTGGTCCAGGCAGTCGCGCACGAGGGCGCGCAGTTCGGGGGGAACCGACGCGCCGCCGTCGCCGCCGGGCCGGGCGGCAGGGGCGCGAAAGGGACCGTCAAGATCCGGCGGATTGTGCATGTGCCCATTATCACTGCTCCAGCACGGAGCGTTTCGGCATTGTTCACGCCCTCCTAGCAGGGCATTCTGCTTCAGCCACACCACGCGGCCAACGGGCCGTGCACGATCTCTAGAGGAATGCCCATGCACTTGACGCCGCGTGAACAGGAACGGCTGACGCTGTTCTCGGCCGCCGGGCTCGCACGGCGGCGGCTGGCCCGCGGCGCCCTGCTCGGTGCGACCGAGGCCATCGCCCTGGTGTGCGACGAGATCCTGGAGATGGCCTGGGACGGCGTGCCGCTGGAGACCGTCGTCGAGCGTGCCCGGGACGTCGTCCCGCGCGAGCAGCTGCTGCCGGGAGTCGCCGGGACCGTGCCCGGCATTCAGGTGGAGGCGCTCTTCCCGCACGGCTCCACGCTGGTCCACGTCGCCGACCCGTTCGGGCCGGCCGGGCCGAACGACCCCGGCGCCGTGCTGGCCGCCGACGGCGAGACGGACCTGGCCCCCGGTCGCCCGCGCAAGGAGCTGGAGATCACCAACCGGGGCGCCCGCGCGGTGTGGGTCTCCTCGCACTTCCCGCTGGAGGAGGCGAACACCGCCCTGGAGTTCGACCGCGAGGCTGCCCGCGGCCACCGGCTGGACATCCCGGCCGGGACCTCGGACCGGTTCGAGCCCGGCGCGACCCGCACCGTCACCGTGGTGGCACGAGGAGGAAACCGATGAGCCGGATGCCCCGGCGCGCGTACGCGTCCCTGTACGGCCCGACCGCCGGCGACCGGATCCGGCTGGCCGACACCGACCTGTGGGTGCGGGTGGAGGCCGACGACACCGAGCCCGGCGAGGAAATGCTCGGCGGCTGCGGCAAAACCGCCCGCGACGGCCTGCTCGTGGCCGGCCGCGCCCCGCGTGAGAGCGCGCTGGACATGGTGATCCTCGGCGTGGTCGTCATGGACCCGCTGATCGGCGTCCGCAAGACCAACATCGGCATCAAGGACGGCCGGATCGTCGGCGCCGGGCGGGCCGGCAACCCGGAGAACAACGACGGCGTCGAACTCGTGGTCGACTCCCACACCGCGATGATCAACGGCCAGGGGCTCCTCGCCACGGCCGGGGTCGTGGACTCCCACGTCCACCTCTCCAGCCCCGAGGTGGTGCCCGCGGCGCTCTCCGCCGGCGTCACCACCATGGTCGGCATGGGCATCGGCGGCGTGTGGGACGTCGGCGCCAACCCCGCATACAACCTGCACAGCCTCATCGAGGGCTGGCGCGACGCCCCGGTCAACGTGGCATTCCTCGCCCGCGGCTCCTCCTCCTCGCAGGAGCTGCTGGAGCGTGCGGTCCTCGCCGGCTCCGGCGGCTTCAAGATCCACGAGGACTGGGGGGCCACGCCCCGCATCGTCGACACCTGCCTGGGCGTCGCGGAGGAGGCCGACCTGCCGGTCGCCCTGCACACCGACACCCTCAATGAGTCCGGCTACCTGGCCGACACGCTCTCGGCCACCCGCGGACGCACCGTGCACGCCTACCACGTCGAGGGCGGTGGCGGCCACCCCGACCTGCTGGAGATCGTCTCCCATCCGCACGTGCTGCCCTCCTCCACCACCCCGACGCTGCCGCTTACCCCGGCCACCGTCGCCGAGCTGCTGCCCATGACGATGACCGTCCACGGCGGCCACCACGGGGTGGAGAGCGACGTGTCCATCGCGGCGAGCCGGGTGCGCGAGCACGCCATCGCCGCCGAGAACGCCCTGCACGACCTCGGCGCGATCAGCATCGTCAACTCCGACTCCATGGGCATGGGCCGCATCGCCGAGACCGCGCGCCGTACCTGGCAGCTCGCCCACGTCCAGGCCCACCTGGCCGGGCAGACCGGTCCGGACTTCGTCAACAACGAGCGGGTGCTGCGCTACCTTGCCAAGATCACGCTGAACCCCGCGATCGCCCACGGCATGGCCTCGGACGTCGGCTCCCTGCGGCCCGGCGGCATCGCCGACGTCGTGCTGTGGCGCCCCGCCACTTTCGGCGCGCAGCCGGAGCTGGTGCTCAAGTCCGGCTTCGTCGCCTGGGGACTGTCGGGATCGGGCTCCGGCTCCACCCGGCTCACCCAACCGCGGGTGATGAGGCCCTACTTCGGCGGCCTGGGCGGGGCTCCGCGCCGACTGTCCACGGTATTCGTCTCCCAGGCATGCCTGGACGACCGCGCCTCCGCCGATGCCCTCCCCAAGGGAGTGCGCTATACGGCCCTGCGTAACAGCCGCGGCCTGACCCGCGGCGACATGGTCGCCAACACCGCCGTGCCGAAGGTGCAAGTGCCCACCACGCCCGACGCGGTCCTCGTCGACGGCCGACCGGTCGACATCCACCACGCCGCCGACCTGCCGCTGACCCGCCTGCAGAACCTGGCCTGAACCGGCCCCGGCCACCCGGCCCGAACCGGGCCGGACCGCTCCCCCACCCACCCGAAAGCCGCTCCATGCTCGATCTCAAACTTCGCAACGCCCGTATCCGTACAGTGGACGACCGCCACCCCCGCGCCCGCACCCTCGGCGTCCTGGCGGGGCGCGTCGTCGGCCTCGACGAGACGGTCGAGGACCTGCCCGCGCGCACCGTACTCGACTGCGGCGGCGCGGTCGTCGT
This sequence comes from Streptomyces sannanensis, assembly GCF_039536205.1. Lineage (GTDB taxonomy): Bacteria > Actinomycetota > Actinomycetes > Streptomycetales > Streptomycetaceae > Streptomyces > Streptomyces sannanensis. Next base: position 537,540 of record NZ_BAAAYL010000001.1, read on the forward strand.
CCCCGGATTCGGCGACGCCCACAATCACATGGCCTGGTTCGGCCAGTCCCTGGGCGAACTCGACCTGAGCACGGCGACCACGCTGTCCGAGGTCTACGACGCCGTCGCCCGCCGAGCGGCCGGCCTGCCGGCCGACGCCTGGATCGTGGGCTCCGGGTACGACGACACGGTCATGGGCGGGCACCCGCACCGCACGGAACTGGACCGGGCAGCGGGCGGGCGGCCGGTGTGGCTCAAGCACCGATCCGGGCACATGTGCGTGGCCGGCAGCGAGGTACTGCGGCAGGCCGGCGTCCTCGACGGGAGCGTGGACGCCCCCGAGGGCGGGGTCGTGGTGCGCGACGGCGACGGCACCCCGACCGGGCTGCTCCAGGAGCGGGCCCAGGCCCTGGTCACCGGCCTGGTCATGCCCTACCCGGTGGCCGATCTGGCCGACGTCCTCGGCCGGGCGAGCGAGGTCTACGCCGCGGAGGGCCTGACCCACGTGGTGGAGGCCGGGATCGGGCTCGGCCTCATCGGCCGCAGTCCCGTCGAGGCCGCTGCCTACCAGCTGGCCCGCGAACGCGGCACGCTGCGCACCCGGGTCGAGCTGATGGTGGCCGCCGACAACCTGCACGCCCTGCGCGCGCACGCCGACGACGGCATCACCACCGGAATCGACCTGGGCCTGCGCTCCGGCTTCGGCGACGACCGGCTGCGCCTGGGCCCGATGAAGATCTGGCTGGACGGATCGCTGATCGGCCGCACGGCCGCGGTCTCCGAGCCGTTCTGCGGGCACGACCACGCGAGCGGCGTCTACCAGAACAGCCCGGAGGAGATGCACCGGCTCGTCGTCGACGCTCACCGGGCCGGCTGGCGGGTGGCCGCGCACGCCATCGGCGACAGCGCCGTCGACCTCGCCCTCGACGCCTTCGCCGAGGCGCAGCGCCTCCTGCCCCGCCCGGACGTGCGGCACCGCATCGAGCACTCCGGGGTGGTCCGCCCCGACCAGCTGGACCGCTATGCCGAGCTGGGCGTGGTCCCGGTGCCGCAGGCGCGGTTCCTGTACGAGGTGGGCGACAGCATGGCAGAGGGACTCGGCCCCGAACGCACCCTGTGGATGTACCGGCACCGGTCCTTCCTCGACCGGGGGATCCGAGTGCCGGGCAGTTCCGACCGGCCGGTCGCCCCGGGCGCCCCCCTCCTCGGCATGCAGTCCATGGTCGAGCGCCTCAGCCGGGCGGGCACCGTGCTCGCCCCCGACGAGCGGGTGAGCGCGGAGCAGGCCCTGCGGGCCTACACCATCGATGCGGCATGGGCCAGCCACGACGAGGACCGTCGCGGCAGCATCACGCCGGGTAAATATGCCGACTTTGTCATTCTTTCCGATGACCCTGTCAGTGTCGACAGTGATCGGATTGGCGCCATCGACGTCCTGGCCACCTTCGTGGCCGGAGAGTGTGTCCACGGCGCCGACGCACTCGGGGACTTCGCAGCAGCGGACGGTCCCCTCCCCACGACCGGATCCCCCCGGCCGCACACAAGGAGTCACGCATGAGCACAGTCGGTCAGGTCGCCCCAGGGGCTCCGCCGGGTACATCGGCCGCAGCGACCGGCAAGGACGCCGGGCGGGTCGCCTTCGCGTCCTTCGTCGGCACGGCACTGGAGTGGTACGACTACTTCCTCTTCGGCACCGCCTCCGCCATCGTTTTCAACCGGCTGTACTTCACCACCCTCAACCCCACAGCGGCCACCCTGGCGGCTTTCGCGACCTTTGGTGTCGGATTCGCCGCCCGTCCGATCGGCGCCCTCGTCTTCGGATGGCTGGGCGACCGCATGGGCAGGAAGCCGGCTCTGCTGATCACCGTGATGATGATCGGTGCGGCCACCGGTCTGATCGGTCTGCTGCCGGGCTACGCCGCCATCGGCATCGCCGCGCCGGTGCTGCTGGTGCTCCTGCGCCTGGTCCAGGGCATCGCCGTCGGTGGAGAGTGGGGCGGCGCAGTCACCCTGGCCGTGGAGCACGCACCGCCGGAGAAGCGCGGTTGGTACGCCGCGCTCCCCCAGGTCGGCTCCCCGGTGGGCACCCTGCTCTCCTCCGGCGCCTTCTCCCTGGTACTTCTCCTGCCGTCCGAGTCCTTCGACTCCTGGGGCTGGCGCCTGCCGTTCCTGCTCGCCTTCCCGCTGATGGGCATCGCCGTCTACATCCGCCGCAAGGTGGAGGAGTCGCCGCTCTTCGACGAGATGATGGAGCAGAACGAGCAGGCCAAGGTTCCGGCGCTCGACATATTCCGCAAGGCCTGGGGCCGGCTGCTGGTCGCGATGGCCTCGGCGACCCTGGGAGTCGGCGGGTTCTACATGCTGACCACGTTCATGATCAGCTATGGCACCGACACCCTGGGACTGCCGCGGTCCCTCATGGTCAATGGAACGCTGGTGGCGGCAGCCGTCGAAATCGGGGTGATCATCGTCGTGGGACGCATGGCGGACCGCCTCGGCCCCGGCCGGGTCACGCTGTGGGGCGGCCTGTTCAGCGCCGGCTTCGCCTTCCCGCTCTTCTGGCTGGTCGAGACCAAGAATCCCCTCGTGGTCGTGCTGGCCATGACGGTCGGCGTCGCCGTGCTCTCCATCGCCTACGCGGTGTCCGGGGCGCTGCTCGCCGACCTGTTCCCGGCACAGCTGCGCTACACCGGCGTAGCGCTGTCCTACAACCTCGCCGGCGCACTCACGGGCTTCCTGCCGTTCCTGGCGACCGCGCTTCTGGCGGCCGGCGGCGGGGCCTCGTGGCCGGCTGCCCTGCTGCTGATGGTCCTGTCCCTGATCACCGCCCTCGGCGGATTCCTGGGCGAGCGGATGCGCCTGAAGGACCAGGTCGCCACCGCCTGAGCCCCCCGCCGGACCCCACCGGCAGGCGTCCGGCACCGCCCCGTGCGGGGTGCCACCGGCGCCCCGGTGCGAGCGAACCGCACCGTGCGGCCCGCTGCCTCCTCGTGCAGCGGGCCGCACGGCCGTTACGTACCGGGGCCTTGCCGGACAACACAGCCGTCCCGCAAGCACCTCGACGCCGGATGTCACCCAGGCGCTGACGCCGGCCGGCGCACCGCGGCGCCGAGGAGTGGGACAGGCCGGAGCAGAACACGGTCCGGGGGTATCCCGGCCAGTAACCGCACCGGCAGGTCCTCAAGAGGAGAGCGAAACGCGGTGCGTCGTATCCGGCGTGCGCGACGACGAGGATCTCCGGGTCGGTCCAGGCGCGAAGGCCCTGCCCTGATCTGGACCGTCATCACCAGCTACGGCGACGGCCACCACGACGCACCGCTCGGCAGCGCACTCCGCGTCGATGCCCGGTCGCTGCGCAACCCTCCGGAGGACCCGCGGTCCGGGAGCGGATGCTGCGCGCCGACGGCCTCGACCCTCACGTACGCGACTACGTCCTGGCGACTCCGGGTGCCGACCGGCTCATCGAGCGTAGCTTCGGGCGTGCCTTGGCGCTCTTGGCTCTGTCTGACCGGGACGCGTGGACATACATGTGCTGTGCGGCGGTGGCCGGCATCGAGTCGGTGGTCGTGGCCGAGGAGCTCGCCGCTCGGCTCCGGGCCGTCGGCTACGGCGTCGAGACTGAGCACCGGCACATCGATCGGGCCATCCTCGGGTGACTCGGTAGCCGCAACCTCAACCCCGCAACCGCCGGGCATGAAGTCGCCTGTCTTCGCGTCCTCGTCCGCGGCGCCCCTGACGTCGATGCGGTGGGTGAAGGCCCGGGGGCCGAGGCCAGTTGCTCCCCGGAGGGCGGAGCTCATTCCGCGCCGGAGGTGCCGTACGGCGGCTGCGAGCCGGGCGCTCCTCTCGTACGAAACTGCCGGACTGGTGAAGCCCCGCCCGGGCATGGGCGGGGCTTCACAGATGCCCATGCGCGGGCAGGCCCAGGCGCAGTTGCTCCCCCGGTGGACGGCCGCCGCGTCCCGGCTGCGGCCGGCTAGCGGCCCGACCACCTGAACCAGCGCCCGGTCATCCGGCGCTCGGTGACCAGGAGCAGACCGAGGAAGAGGGCGAGCAGGCCAAGCGACTGGGCCAGCTCGACGCTCACACCGCGGGAAACGACCATCAGGCCGCTGACCAGCATCATGATGACGACGCCGAGCGTGAGGACCCCCTGGAAGAACACCGTCAGGCGTCGCATGATCCTGCCTCCTCTGCCGCCGAGCCTCTTGCGCACGTAGGGGTTGTTGTGCTCGCGACAGAAAACTGTAGCAGTTTGATGATGTTGCAAGCCTGTCAAGGCCCGACGGTCTTCGGATTCCGATGACCTCTCGCAGTGAAGGTTGAGCTTTCTCATCGAAGATTGAGTGGCGGGTCTACTAGAGTTCAGTACGGGCCGTGACTGGCGCTGAGGTGGAGCACCACCGGGGAGCGGTCTGACGAGACGTCGATGCCGTGCGCCTGGGCGAGTGGTCAGCAACGCCTGGAAGGTAACGATGTCCCCGACTCAGACGGCCCAACTCATGGACGGCACCAGCCTTGCCAAACGCATCGTCGACGAGGCCGCTGCCAAGGCGGCGGAGATCTCACGACACACGGGGACCAGCCCCTGTCTGGCGACGGTGCTGGTGGGAGAGGATCCCGCGTCGGCCACGTACGTCCGCATGAAACGAGCGCGGTGCGCGAAGGCAGGCATCCAGTCCCGGCACGTCGCTCTGCCCGCTACCACCACGACCGCCGAACTGATCGGAAGATTTCAAGTCCAGTGAGACGGTCGTGACGCTATGAGGTTTGTGGTGCGGGTTCCCTACGCTTGGCCGGGTCGTTGATCCATGCCCGCTGGGGTATCTGGGGTGGTCGGGGGCGGCGGCCGAAGCGTTCGGGGTGGCGGGCGTATGCGTCGGCGAGGGTGACGGCTCGCTGGTCGCGGACCTCCTCGGCGGTGCCGAAGTGCACGCTGGCGGGCGTGTGCCAGCCGATGCCCGAATGCCGGTGTTCGTGGTTGTAGTACGCGATGAACGCGTCGAACCACTCGCGGGCATGGGCCAGCGAATCGAACCGTTCGGGGTAGTCGGACATGTACTTCGTGGTCTTGAAGTGGGCTTCGCTGTAGGGGTTGTCGTTGGAGGTCTTCGGCCGCGAGTGCGACCGTGTGACGCCGAGGTCGATCAGCAACTGCGAGACCTTCTTGGCGGTCATCGAGGTGCCGCGGTCGGCGTGCACGGTGTGGGGCACGATGCCGTTGCGGGCGATGGTCTCGCGGATCAATTCCTCGGCCCGCGCCGCTGATTCGGCCCGCTCGACGGTGTGGCCGACGATGTAGCGGCTGAAGATGTCGATGATGACATAGGCGTGATACCAGGCGCCCTTGACCGGTCCGGCTGCCTTGGTGATGTCCCAGGTGAACACCTGCGACGGCGCGGTGGCCACCAGCTCGGGCACCGTCTTCGCCGGGTGGGTGGCCTGGCGGCGGCGGTCCCCAGACTGCCCCTTTTCGCGCAGGATCCGGTACATCGTGGAGATGGAGCAGTGATAGCGCCCGGCATCCAGCTCGCGGGCCCAGATTTGCGCGGGCGGCAGCTCGGCGTACTCGACGCTGTTCATCAGCTCCAGTACCGCAGCCCGTTCCTCGGCCGTCAGGGCCGAGGGCTGGACCTGCGGTGAGCGGGGTCTGCGCGGTGGCGAGGGACGGAGCCGGCGGTAGTGGGTGGCCCGGGAGCGACCGGTCAGCTGGCAGGCCGCGGTGATGCCCAGCTTGCCCTCGATGTCGGCGAACGTGTCGTCGACCACCGGGTCGGCGGCGGCTCTCAGTCCGCGCCCTCGGAGATCATTTCCAAGAGCGCGGAAGCTTTTCCCATGACCTCCAACGCGGCCTTGTTCCGGGCCAGTTCCTTCTCCAGCCGTTCCACCTGGCGGCGCAGCTTCTCGTTCTCCGCCTCTGCGGCGGACTTTTTCGGCCGGGCCGGACTGGTGCGCTTGTCGACCAGTTTCTCCAAGGCTCCGGCATCCCGCGCGGCCCGCCATTCCTTGACGTGCGAGTGGTACAGGCGCTCGCGGCGCAGGATCGCGCCCTTCTCGTTCTTGGGCGCGGCGTCGTACTCGGCCACGATCCGCAGCTTGTACTCGGGACTGAAGGAACGGCGCTTCGGCCTGGGGGCCGGATCGGACTCGGCGGGGTTGGTGCTGGTCATGAGGGGGTGGTTCTCCTGTCGTGCCCTCTCAGGCTAACCCGACGAAGCGGGGCGTCTCACCCAAGGCTGACAGAGAGGGGATCGACATCCTCGCGGACCTGTCCAGCGATCCGGAAGTGCACGGCATCCTGCTCCAGCACCCCTGTGGCCCGCACATCGACGAGCGAGCGGCGTTCGAGGCCATCGCTCCGGAGAAGGACGTCGACGGGGTCACGATGCATTCCTTCGCCGCGATGAGCTTCGCGCTGCCGGGCTTCGTGTCCTGCACTCCGGGCGGGATCGTGCGGTTGCTGGAAGCGTACGACGTCGAACTTGCCGGCAAGCACGCCGTCGTGGTGGGTCGCAGCGCGATTCTCGGCAAGCCGGCCGGGATGCTCCTGCTCGCCAAGGACGCGACGGTGACGTATTGCCACTCCCGAACGGGTGACCTGTCGGCGATCGTTCGGGAAGCGGACGTCGTGGTAGCAGCCGTGGGACGGCCTCGGCTGATCCGGGGTGAGGACATCAAGCCTGGCGCGGTCGTGATCGACGCCGGCTACAACCCGGGCAACGTCGGCGACGTGGACTACGACACCGCCCTCACCCGAGCTCGCCTGATCACGCCAGTTCCCGGCGGCGTCGGGCCGATGACCATTGCCATCCTGCTCGCGCAGACCGTGGAAGCCGCCGCGTACCAGCTCGGAATGCAGCGTCAGTGACCGACTCGCGAGCGTCTTGCTGACGCCGTGCGAGATTCCTGCTCAGAACGGAAGGCCACACCCCCAGCCCAACTGCTCTAACGGTTTCCCCACTGTCCCCCCAGACAGTCAGTCCGCAGCGGCCACTCAACCTGCGCTGCGAGCGATCAGCCGATCATGAGCTTCTCATCGAAGGTTGAGCGGTTTCAACTCGGTCGCCTCCTTGAGCGCTTTCAGCCTCTGCTTCCGGCGGCGCCGGTATCCCCATGATCGACAGGCATCCGAGCACCAGGGGTGGGGAAGCCCGTGCCGATCAGGGGGTGTGGGGTTTCCGCATCGTCTGCAGCCTGCTCGCTGTCGGATGACCAGGCGGCAGTCTCGCGAGCACCATCGCTCGGAACGGGGTGAGGTGAAGGTGCTTTTGCATGCTTCACACACGTTTTCAACTGGCGGCTTCGGTGCTGGCCGGTATCGCTCAGGGTTGCGCAGGCGGTATGCCTTCTCTCGACAGGAAGGCGTGCACCATCGCGTGCTGGTCTTGGTGCCGGCCGAGAGTGGTGCTGAGCACAGTTCGCAGTGGAACCCAGCGAGGGTGCGGTGCAGTATCTCTTCGCTGCGGCCGCTGGCGGCAGCGAGGCGATCCAGCTGCGCACGCGCCCGAGAGTCGCATACACCATGAAGAAATGCCCGTAAGAGCCTTGGTTTGATGTGATTTGCGGCGGCTAGGCGGTCGACGTAGGAGTCGACGGTCTCGCCTTGGTGGGGACGGACGTCGATGGGGAGACGTGAAGGCAGTCAGAGTTCGGTCATCCTGAGTCTCAGCAGATAGGCGGCGGGGGTGAGCGATAGCCGGTCCGCTGGCTGCGGATGTAGGCGTTGAGGGTGGAGAAAGAGATCGAGACGCCGTGGTCGTCCATCAGCGCCGTCCAGATGCGCTTCGCGGACATGTCCCGGCTGATCATGGGGTTCACCAGGTGCCTGACCGACGCGATCACGGGGGTCTTTCGGTAGGGGTTGGTCCGCTGGCGGGCGGGCGGCAGCGACACCGTCAGCGCTTTCCGAACGACCCACCGGCTGACCTGGTGCCGCTCAGCGAGCCTGCGGGCAGACCAGCCACTCTCAGCGTCCTGGCGGATCTTGCGATAGAGCAGGTAGGTGCCCTTGGGGAGCCTCTCGTCCTGGCCGGTGACGGTCGTGCGCCAGCGGGGGACGGAGCCGTCGGTCAGAGCTCGCTCAAGGTGCTCGGCCGGGCGGCCGGTGAGGGCGGCGAGCCGGTCCAGACGGGGTTTGCCGGTCCAGTTCGGCGGGCCGCAGGCAAGACTGTGCAGGGCACTGGGCTTGAGGTGGTTGGCGCGGGCAAGGCGGCGGATGTAGTTCTCGGTGGTCTCGCCCAGGTGTGGACGAACCCGTATCGGCAGCAGGGCCGGGAGCAGTGAGCCTCTTCCAACCTGACGGGTGGTCGGGACGATGCCCCCTGCGGCAGGCATGAAGAAAGCTCCTGGTATACGGGTTTAGGACCAAGATCATCATCGAGTACCGGGTTGCTGGACGCGTTCCGTAGCCTCAATCGTCGGTCTTTGGGCCTTTCCCTCGCGCTCGGCGCACACTTAGATGGGCGCGTGATGTACGTGCACCTTGCCGGTTCCGGTTCGACCTACTTCGTCCCACATGCTCTGTTGGCGCTGGGAGTCTCCGGAGTGCTGGCCTCCGTCGCTTGGCGGCTGTTCGCCCTGCGTGCCAGGGGAGTCCGAGTCCGCGGAGTCTGCGTCAAGCACACGTACGCCAAGAACGGCGTAGCTGTGGTTGCGAGGTTTCAGACGGCGTCCGGGGAGACTTTCCGGTGTCTGGGTCCGGCGAGGGCGGTGGCGTCCGCGCGCGTGGGAGAACCGATCGACGTCGTGTACGATCCGCGGCGCCCGAAGAATGCGGAGGTCCATCCGGTCAGCTACGGGGTGGCCTATAGCCTGTCGATTCTGGCGCTGATCATCGCTGTCCCCGGTCTCGGAATTCTGTACTGGATTCTCGGGTAGCCGCGTTTTCCGTCGGTCAGTGCGGGCTGATCGTGCTGGTTGCCGTGGCTGTTCGTGAGGAGCAGGCGCGTGCGCCAGACGGGACCGCGGCCCGTGGGTCGTCAGGGCTCAGAGGAAGAAGCGAGCGCGCTCGCTCGGATTCCATGCCGCCGGTGTCCCGTCCAGCATTTCGGTTTCCGTGCTTCTACCCGACGGGCGTCGAAGTGTCCAGCCCTGCCCGCCGCTTCTCGCACGGCAGTTGCGGCGACACCGTCGTGCGATCGGCCGTGCTGGGGGCGGTGGGAGACCCTCTCCTCAGGCCGGAAGGCGGTGAACCGGTCCCACGCAAAGATCCGGGTCGGCGTCGAGCAGGCCATCGCCACCCTCAAATCCTGGCGGCTCCTCCGCAAACTTCGCTACTCGACCACCCGGATCACCAGCCTCCTCCAAGCCGCCCTCATGCTTCATCTGACCAGCTCAGAGTTGGTACTGCAACGGTGTTTGCCGTGACGAGTGGTTAGCCGCTGGTGGGGTGTGTCCGCGTTGTTTGTAGTGGCTGGTGCGGGCTTGGTGTTGTCGTCTTCGGCGCCAGGTTGACCATTGGAGGATGTGGTCGACGGGTGCGGGCTGCCGGTCAGTGAGCGCGACCCCGGCGGTGGGCATGAGGAGGCTCCTGGTAGACGGGTTCACGACCAAGATCACCAGTCCGCCAGGAGCTTTCGCGTGCTTGTCTACCCGTCCGGTATCGATCTGTCCAGCCGCACCCTGCAACACCTCTCCGGTCTCCTCGCAGGTCACCGCCGTCGGATCGGCTCCCGGTGGCGTCGCCTGACCTGCGGCCGGCAGGCCCTGCTCGTCCTGGCCCACCTGCGCTGCGGCGACACCTACGCCCGCCTCGCAGCAGGTTTCCGCGTCGGGACCACGACGGTCCACCGGTACATACGCGAGGCCGTCGACCTCCTTGCCGCCCTCGCGCCCACGCTGGAACAGGCCATGACGACCGTGCGGAACAAGGCGTACGTGATCCTCGACGGCACCGTGCTGCCGATCGACCGCATCGCTGCCGACCAGCCGTACTACTCGGGGAAGAAGAAGCACCACGGGATGAACGTGCAGGTCCTCGCGGATCCAGCCGGCCGTCTGATCTGGGCCTCGGACGCCCTACCTGGAGCCGTGCACGATCTGACCCGACGGACGCCGTCAGCGGGTCGCCAACTGCTGATTCGGTTGTTGGCCGTGGTTGGCCAGGGTGTCCCTCGATGGGGTGAACCGGGCTGGTTTCCAGGGGTTTGCGGGTACGCGGAACGCATGATCGGTGATGGCGGCTGAGTTCGATGCGTCCGTGGGAGGGGGTGGCCGGTGGCAGGCAAGCAGGGGAAAAAACGTGAGGTGCGCACGATCGCAGCCCCCTTCACCGTCGCCGCCCCCGCCGGGGCACGTATCCGGGACCGGCTGCGCATCACGCCCGGGGAGGCGGAGGTCCTGCGTCTGACCGGTGAGCATCTGGGCCGCCATCAACGGGCCGATCTCGCCACGCGGGTCCGTATCGGCACGGTGCGGAAGAAGGACACGCGGCGAGCGGAGCGGAAGAAGACGCTCACCGCCGTGTCCTCCTCCCGCTGGGCCGGGGCCATGACCAGGGCAAGCGAGGACCAGTACCAGCTCTCCCTGCGCTGCCTGTACGACGAACGCGCCTCCCTGCGCCGCGCCGTCCGCACCATCACCCGGCGTCTGGCTGTCCCGTGCGGCAAGCGCGTGGGCACAACGCGCGGCTACCCGACCCAGGCCGAACGCTTCCAGAAGCAGCGCCGCCTGCAAGGACTCAAGGCCCGCCTCACGGCCGTGGAAGCGCGTATCGCATCCGGCCGCCCGGCGATCGTGGTCGGCGGCAGGCGCCTGCTCAAGGCCCGGCACAGCCTGGCCGCCGCGCAGCTCACCGAGCAGGAGTGGCGCAGGCGGTGGGAGGCCGGGCGGCTGTTCCTGACCGCCGACGGCGAGTCCGGGGCCCCGTACGGCAACTACACCATCACCGTCGACCCCGAGACGGGCGAGGTGGCGCTGGTGCTGCCGGAGCCGCTGCGGCACCTGGCGAACGCACCACGGGGCCGGTACAGGCTCTCCTGCGCCGTCACCTTCCACCACGTGCGGGAAGAATGGCTGGACCGCGTCACCGCACACCGGGCCGTGCGCTACGACATCGTCCACGACCCGGCCCGCGACCGCTGGTACCTGGACGCGTCCTGGTCCGCGGACAAGGCCGCCCTGCCCGCACCGGAGGAGATCCGGGCCTTCGGCGAGAAGCTGCTCGGCGTCGACCTGAACGCCGACCACCTGGCCGCGTACATTCTCGACCCGCACGGCAACCCTGTCGGCGAACCCGTCACCGTGCCGATCGACCTCACTGGCTCGACCAGCCAGCGGGACGGACGGCTGAGGAATGCGATCTCCGAGCTGATCCGGATTGCCCGCGAGCACGAATGCGCCGGCATCGCAATCGAGGATCTGGGCTTCTACGCCGCCCGCCAGGTCGGCCGGGAGACCATGGGCCGTGGCGGGCGCGGAAAGCGTTTCCGCCGCACCGTCGCCGGTATTCCCACCGCGAAGTTCCGCGAACGCCTCCGCGGCATGGCCTTCCACGCCGGTCTCGTCGTGATCGCCGTCGACCCCGCCTACACCTCCATCTGGGGCGAGCGGTACTGGAAGACCCCGCTCCAGCGGCAGACACAGACCACCGTCACCAGGCACCACGGCGCCTCGGTGGCCATCGGACGACGCGCCCTCGGACACCGAATCCGGCGTCGGCCAGGTGTGACCGCCCACGACCAGAGGATCGTGGCGCGGAGAGCTACCGGCCAGACCGCATTCATCCCGAGGGCGCGTGGGACCGCGAGCCCACCCAGGACAGCGAGCACGCCAAACACAGGCGGCAACACTCGACCGCGCCCAGGTGGACACCGACTCGCGCTGTTCCCAGACCCCGAAGACCGTTCGCGGGGTCACCGGACACCATGTCCGGTATCAGTCGATTCGGCCAACACTGGCCAACATCGCCAGGAACGGTCAGCAGCCACCGCAGTTGTAGTAGAGCACGTCCCAGTGGTTGCCCTCGTCGGCGTAGATGTTGCCGGAGCCGGACCGGTACTGGGGCGCGCCGTCGCCGCGCAGGCCGATGTAAGCGAAGTTGCCCTTGATGTAGTTGGTGACGCAGGTGCTCTTTCCGTAGTCGAGTTTGTAACCGTTCCAGTGCGAGTAGGTGCCGCTGGCGTGCCCGGTCTCGGTGCCGCCGGTGATGTTCAGCGCGCAGCCGGAAGCACCCTTGAGGGTCTGGGCGCCCTGGGCGGTGGCGAGGTTGAGCTGTTCGAAGGACGTGCAGGTCGAATTGTTGCGGTTGGAGCAGTTACCGGAGGACGACCAGGTGATACCGACCTGACGGAACATCGAGGTGGCGGTGGCGTGGGAAATCTTGGTGACGGCGAGGGGCTGGACACCGTTCTGGGCGGCGAACGCGTCGCCCGCGCCGCCCAGAAGTGCCAGCCCGGGGGCGACAGTGAGTGCGAGGGCCGTGAGGGCAGAGCGGATCTTCATGCTGGGACCTCCTGCGATCGGGCCGTACGTCGTGTGGGTCGGCGGTGCAGGTGGTGCAAGGAGATAGTGCCCGAGGTCTACGCGCGTCCGCCAGAGGCCGGGCGACGTTTCGTAGCGGCGAAAACTGAGTCCTGACTGCCGCGGGGCCTCCGCAGCGGGGCCCGGTACGCCCGCGGGAGTACGTCTTGGGCGTCTTGGCCGCAGGCCCCACAGCCGAGGCGGCGGCCACGGCCGTGCAAGTTCCAGTTGTTTCGCCCGTCGGCATCGGTGCCGCTGGGGATGGCGATCCGCCGGTGATCAGCGGGGGGACGGACGGGAGCGCGCAGGCCGGCTCAGGCGCGAGCGCAAGCGGGGCATCCCGGTAGGTCACCTCGACCTGGGAGACGGTGAAGCCGAACCGCTCAGTGGCGGGCAGAACGGCCAGTGGGTCGCCGCCGGGGTGGACGCCCCGAACAGCGCCGCAGCCCGAGCACGCCAGGTGCTGGTGGGGGCGGTGGGCATTCGGGTCGTAGCGCTTGGCGCGGCCGTCGGTGGCCACCTCGATCACCTCGCCGAGCAGGACGAGCTCACCGAGGGTGTTGCAGACGGTCCCGCGTCCGACGACCACTGCTTCTCGTCCACTGCTTCTCGTCGACGGGGCCGAGGTCACCTACTGTGGACTGTGCCTGGATTGTTCCACCGCCCTGAGCTCCATGACCGCTTGGTTCGGAAGGATTTCCCATGTCTGAGAAGCACGATGCAATCGTCGGAGACGTGCAGACGGAGGACGGAGGCGGCTGCCCGGTCATGCATGGGCGCGCCCCCCACCCCACTCAGGGCGGCGGAAACCGCCAGTGGTGGCCGGAGCGGCTCAACCTGAAGATCCTCGCCACGAACCCCGCTGTGGCCAACCCCCTCGGCGAGGAGTTCGACTACGCCGAGGCGTTCAAGACCCTCGACCTCGCGACCGTGAAGCGGGACATCGCGGAGGTGCTGACGACCTCGCAGGACTGGTGGCCGGCCGACTTCGGCCACTACGGCCCGCTCATCATCCGGATGGCGTGGCACAGTGCGGGCACCTACCGGATCAGCGACGGCCGCGGCGGCGCCGGGGCCGGCCAGCAGCGATTCGCCCCCCTCAACAGCTGGCCGGACAACGCGAACCTCGACAAGGCCCGCCGCCTGCTGTGGCCGGTCAAGAAGAAGTACGGCCGGAGCCTGTCGTGGGCCGACCTCATGGTCCTCGCCGGCAACGTCGCCCTGGAGTCGATGGGATTCAAGACCTTCGGCTTCGGTGGCGGTCGTGAGGACGTCTGGGAAGCGGAGGAGGACGTCTACTGGGGTCCCGAGACCACCTGGCTCGCCGACGATCGCTACTCCGGGGACCGGCAGCTGGAGAACCCCTTCGGCGCCGTCCAGATGGGCCTCATCTACGTCAATCCGCAGGGCCCGAACGGCAACCCGGACCCGCTCGCCGCGGCCCGCGACGTCCGTGAGACGTTCCGCCGGATGGCGATGAACGACGAGGAGACGGTCGCCCTGATCGCGGGCGGTCACACCTTCGGCAAGACCCACGGCGCGGCCCCGGCGGACCACGTCGGCGCCGACCCCGAGGCCGCCCCGCTCGATGAGCAGGGCCTCGGCTGGAGGAATTCCTTCGGCACCGGCAAGGGCGGCGACACGATCACCAGCGGTCTCGAGGGTACGTGGACGGACACCCCGGTGACCTGGGACAACAGCTTCTTCGAGATCCTTTTCGGCTACGAGTGGGAGCTGTTCAAGAGCCCCGCCGGCGCGTACCAGTACCGGCCGAAGGACGGTGCCGGGGCGGGTACCGTCCCCGACGCTCACGACCCGTCGAAGAGCCACGCCCCGACGATGCTGACGACCGACCTCTCGCTCCGGTTCGACCCGGTCTACGAGCCGATCGCGCGGCGCTTCAAAGAGAACCCCGAGGAGTTCGCGGACGCCTTCGCCCGGGCGTGGTTCAAGCTGACCCACCGCGACATGGGCCCGGTCGTGCGCTACCTCGGCCCGGAGGTCCCCACCGAGACGCTGCTGTGGCAGGACCCGCTGCCGCCGCGGACGAACGGGTTCATCGACGCCGAGGACATCGCCGACCTGAAGGCCAGGGTCCTCGCATCGGACCTGTCGGTGTCCCAGCTCGTGTCCACCGCGTGGGCCGCGGCCTCGTCCTTCCGCGGCAGCGACAAGCGCGGCGGCGCCAACGGCGGGCGCATCCGCCTCCAGCCGCAGAGCGGTTGGGAGGTCAACGAGCCCGACCAGCTGGCGACGGTGCTGCACACGCTGGAGGGGATCCGGCAGACCTTCAACGCCGACCGGGCCGACGGCAAGCAGGTCTCGCTCGCCGACCTGATCGTGCTCGCCGGCGGTGCCGCCGTCGAGCAGGCCGCCGAGGACGCCGGCTTCGACGTCGAGGTCCCCTTCTCGCCGGGCCGCGTGGACGCGTCGCAGGAGCACACCGACGTGGAGGCGTTCGCCGCACTCGAGCCGACCGCCGACGGGTTCCGCAACTACCTCGGGAAGGGCAACCGGCTGTCGGCCGAGTACCTGCTGCTCGACCGGGCGAACCTGTTGACCCTGAGCGCCCCCGAGATGACGGTTCTCATCGGTGGCCTCCGCGTCCTGGGCGCGAACCACCAGCAGTCGCCGCTCGGCGTCTTCACCACGACCCCCGGGTCTCTGACCAACGACTTCTTCGTCAACCTGCTCGACCTGGGCACGACGTGGAAGGCGATGTCGGAGGACGCGAACACGTTCGAGGGTCGCGACGCCACGGGCGAGGTCAAGTGGACCGGCAGCCGTGCCGACCTCGTCTTCGGGTCGCACTCCGAGCTGCGCGCGCTCGCGGAGGTGTACGCGAGCGACGACGCGAAGGAGAAGTTCGTGAACGACTTCGTCGCGGCGTGGGACAAGGTGATGAACCTCGACCGGTTCGACCTCGTCTGACCATGACGTCCAGGTCGGCCCGACCCGGCCGACCTGGACGTCCTCAGTCCGAAGGCTCTCGACACCGCTCGCCTCCGGTGCGCCGTCGCACTCACGTGCGAGGGCCGGTTCGGACCCCGCCGGTGGCGCAGGGCGGCGGCGGTGATGGCGTGGGGCCGCACTCGGTCGGCGGCAGCACCGCCGGAGGTATGGGAGTGCGTCGCGGAGGTCCCGCCCGGCCAGGTCACAGTGATGGTGACACCTGCGAGATCCATTGTCAGGTGCCCACCCGACAGGGGGCACCTCAATCGCTCACCTCCGGCGTCGCCTGGCGGCTCCACGAGAGATGGCTGGGGTGCGGGGTGGGCGCGCGGCGGATGGCGATGAGGGCGATGTCGTCGCCGAGGCTCCCTCTGGTGTGGGCGAGCAGGTCCCGCTGGATGTGTTGAAGCAGGGCTTCGGGGGATTTGTCGGACCACTGGGCGGCGCGTTCCGCGAACGGGTAGAAGACGCCGTCGCGGTCGCGAGCCTCGATGACGCCGTCGGTGTAGAGGAGCAGGGTGTTGCCGGAGTCGAAGGGCAGCACGTCGAGGGTGTGGTCGTCCGGGTCGGTGAGGCCGACGCCCAGTGGGGGTGCGGGGTGCAGGTTCGGGACGGTCACGGTGTTATCCAGACCGAGCAACAAGGGCGCCGGGTGGCCGCAGCTGGTCATTCGGATGACGGGTTCGTCGTCGGGGATCTCCAGCAGGACAGCGGTGACGAAGCGTTCCCCGGCCTCATCCTCCGGTTCGAAGTCGGCCAGGTAGCGGGTCACGCTGCGTCCCAGGGCAGCGGCCATCTGGGGCAGGGCGGCGTGCTGGTGAGCGGCCTCGCGGAAGGCGCCGAGCAGGAGGGCGGCCTCGCCGATGGCGGGCAGCCCCTTGCCCTGTACGTCGCCGATCATCACACGCACTGCGCTGTCGGTGCGGGCGGCGGCGTACAGGTCGCCGCCGATCTCGGCCTCCTCCTCGGCGGACAGATAGAGGCAGGCGAGCTGCAGCGGGCCGAGCCTGCTGGGCAGTGGCCACAGCAGGGCGTGCTGAGCGGCCTCGGCGACCGACCGCACCTGGGCCAGCTGGCGTCTGTGCCAACGGCGCGCCACAGAGAAGAACACGATCAGCAAGGAGAGCACCACGAGGGCGAGCACCTGTACCAGCAGGTTCTGCGAGTACTGCACGCCGAGGCGCCAGCCGATGTACGCCTGCGCCGCCACGGCCAGGGCTCCGATGCCGCCCGTCGTCCAGGGCCCGGCGAACGACGCGGCGATCGCGGGCGCGATCACCAGCAGGGGGCCGAGGACGATGTTGGGGGTCGCTATGTCCACGACCGTGATCAACACGATGAGCGCGACCGGGAGCACCAGCAACGCATGGACCGGCCGTAGCTGCCCCATCCCGGCAAAGCGCCGCCTGGAAGCCATGTCTTCCACAGTGCACCCACCCAGGGCGGTTAGCGAGAGAAGCCAACGCACCACCGTGCCGGACGCTGAGGCACAGCCGGCCCCGGACCCGCTGCAGCGTGACCTCCCCGCGAACGCGCTCGACGAGCGCTGGTGCGGCGACATCACCCATATCCAGGTCGGCAGCGCATGACTGTATCTCGCCTGCGTGATCGACCTCCGCAGCCGCCGGGTACTGGGCTGGCCGATGGCCTCCCACATGCGCACCAAGCCGGTCATCCGGTCCGCGGGACGGGGAGCGACTGGATAGGGCGAGGAGGCGGCGGACGGACCCCGGCTGCGCCGCGCCCGGTCAATCCCGGGTCGACGCCGGCCGGGGTCGGTGGGAGCGCTGGGAGCATGGGAGCGGGAGAGGGCTCCCATTCTGCTCCGGAAACGCTTCAGGGGCCGTTCGAAAACGGCCCCTGAAGCGCGACATCACCATCGGGACGACAGGATTTGAAGCTGCGACCCCTTGACCCCCGGCAATGCGGTCGATCAGGCCTTGGAGCCCTGAACGGCAGTCCGCGCCCATACGGCGCAGTCAAAGCCCGTACGACGCATCTCAGGGGATTCGCCGTCCCCTGCGGCACTCTCCGGAGGCCCTGAAAGTTCTGCGCCTCCTTGAAGGGGGGCGAGGCGACGTGCCCGATGCTCGACCAGCCTGGGCTCTGTCCCGTGGATCATGATCGGGTACCGCAACGTGCTCACTGTCTCGGCGGCGGATTGGACCGGTCCGGCAGGTTTCGGCCGACGGCTTTGGTGTGTTGTCGAGCCTGATCGGTAACGGCTGAATGCGGTGACCTGGCCGGCTGTGGGGCCGTGTACTGCTCCCGTGCATCAAGTAGCTCGTCCCAGTGCTCCGCTGCCCCTGCGCAGGCGGAATCCAGAGCTTTGCGGGCATGCAATGCGTCCATAGGATCCGGCCATGTCGATCACGCCTTCCATACCCGTCCTCCGCGGCAGCAAGGACACCGATCTCCGCGCCCTGGACGAGGAATTGATCCTGCGCCGAGCGCACCAGGAGTACCACATTCCCCTCGCGGCGATCGCACTCGTCCACGCCGAGCGGCGGGCCGTCGAGGTCAGGCTCACGGCACCCACCGGGACCGCGCCGACCGTCTACCGGATCGAAGACGTCAGCGAGGCCGCCGCCACCGCCTTCGCCGAGTCCGTGAACGCCGTGCTTCCGCCGGCCGCCGAGGGCGCCGCCGCGGTCGACGGCTCCACCCTCGTCACCACCCGCACCGTCGAGCGCGAGCCCGAGACCCCGAGGGAGGCGTTCCGGCGGCGGGTCAAGTGGTTCCTGGTGGGCTCCGTACTCGCGATCGTCGCGATGAGCGTGCTCGTCTCGGTCGTCGTGCACCCCGTCATGATGATCTTCGTCTGGATCTCGGGCGGCGTCGGCTTCCCGTTCGCGGGCGCGGTTGCGTCGCTGACCCCGTCGCTCGTCGAGCGCTGGCGCCTGCCCCGGCACGGCATCACGGTGACGGCGGACTACGCCCACATCGCCGCCGAGCCGAGCCTCTACCTGTACGCGGACCTGGACGGGCACACGCGGACGTACTTCGACACGAGCGGCCGCCTCCGTATCGAGATCAGCTACGACCCGCGTGATCCCAGCAAGGTGGTCCGCGCCGACGGCAAGGGGCGATGGGGACAGACGATTCTCCTCCTGATGGCGGGCGGCATCGCCCTGCTCGCCCTCGTCGCGTTCTTCGCTACCCCCTTCATGGACCCCGGCGTGTAGAACGGTCCCGCCTGTACGTCCCCTCCGGGCGGGTGCCACGGCCCGCCCGGAGGGAGCCCCCGGGCACTGACACGCTCTCGCCGCACCAGCTGACCCCACGGTCCTCGTAGCGGCCATCAACGAATGACTCCGACCCGCACATTCGATACACGCCCCACAGGGTTGATCGAATACTCCCCGGTCCCGTCCGGCGCTTCCGTACCGTCGGCCAAGGCTACGACCACGGCCTCGACACCCTTGCACGCAGCTACGGAGTCGACGTGGCCGACTGCGGCCGTCGGGTCGGACGACGGACGGAAACGTCAGGCGGCGGACGGGGGTGTCATTCGCCGGGTCTCGCTACCAGCCGGCCTTTACCCCGTTGTAGGCCTTACGGCAGTCGGCGTTGGTGGCCTGTTCGGCGAGCTTCTGCATGGCGTTCTGCCAGACCTTCTTGGCCACCTTCTCCAACTCCCGTGTCTGGGCAGGGACGTTCGGGGCGTACTTCCTGATCGTCCCGATGGCGGAGGTGGTGAACTTGTTGCACACCGGTCCGGAGGCGTTCCGGTAGCGGGTGTCCAGGTCCGTGGCCACCGCTTGGCCGTTCTTGGTGGCCCAGTTGTTCCAGGCCGCGCACGCCTCCTGGGTGAAGGCCTGCTGGTCGGCCTCGCTCAGGTTCACGACCTCGACCATCATGGCGTTCTGGACCTTGTCGGGGACCGTGAAGTCCGTGACGGGGAACTTGTCGAGGGTGGTGAGCAGCGCCTCCTGACACGCGGCCGGCAGCGGGGCCGCCTGCGCGGAGACGGGGAAGGACAGGGCGGAGGCGGACAGGAGAGCCGCGGTGAGGACCGTGCGCTGGACGGTACGCGAGAGGGTCATGGGGGTGGTGCTCCTTGCATGAAGAATGTGTTGGTCCGGGCATGAATCAACGCCCGGTTACAGAACGATGACCGGCTCCCGCAGGTCACGGCGGCTGTCCGGCCGGATGGCCGGTGGCCCGCCGGTCAGGTGGGGCCTACGCGCTGTGCGGCTGCTTCGGGCTCCGTCGTGTGCGCGGGCGTGCCCGCGTTCACGCCGGGCCCGGAGCGGTCTGGGGTGCGGCGCCTTCGTTCCGGTGGGAGGGCGTCGCGGGTACGCCGACGGAAGACCATGAACGCGGCCAGCGCCGCCCCCATGAGCCAGAGCAACTGGATCGCGAGGCCCTGGGCCACCGGCGCGGTGGAGAAGGCCGCGGACATGCTGGCCTGCACGGCTCCGTACGACGGCAGAAAGCGCACGATGGCGCTGTCCGACCCGGAGCTCGACAGGGGGTTCTGCAGGGCGACGTCGATGATGCTGATCATCAGGATGGCGAACATGCCCTCCACCTCACGGCGGAGCACCGAGCCGAAGACCACTCCGAGCGCGCCGTAGGTCAGGGCGGCGCAGAACAGCGCGGCAGCGAGCATGAGGGGCCGTCGGGGGGACCAGGCGAAGCCGGCGGCGGCCGTGGCGTACGCGGCGACGGCGGCGCAGACCAGCGTGAGCGCGGAGAGCTTGGCGAGGACCAGGTGGTGACGCGGGTACCCCGCCATGGCCAGGCGCCGGTCGAAGGCACCGCCCGTGAAGGTGGCGGCGAACATCATGAACCCAGCGATCAGGGTGACCGCGTTGAGCGCGCCGGTGATCTGGGTCAGGTGATTGCCGGGCGGGTTCAGGACCTCGTCCGTGGCCCGCAGCCGGAACGGCGCCGGCCGGTCGGGAATGGTCACGTAGGCCAAGGCGATCCATACGGGGATGTACAGCACCACCAGCAGCATCGCGAACCGGTTGCGGGCGTGACCGATCAGCGCGTACCGGGAGGCCGTGGTGAACAGGGACCAGTGCCGCCTCATGCCGCCGCCTCCGCGCACCGGTCCTGGCGGTGGAGGCGCCCGTCCTCCAGACGCCACAGCACGTCCAACCGCTCGATGTCGTACGCCAGGTGCGAGACGACCAGCACCGAGCGCCCGGCGTCGCGCAGCCTTGTCGCCAGCTTCCAGAAGCGCTGATACGTCTCCCAGTCGAAGCCCTGGTAGGGCTCGTCCAGCAGCAGCACGTCCGGGTCGTGCATGAGCGCAAGGGTCAGGTTCAGCTTCTGCCGTGAGCCCCCGCTGAGCAGACCCGCACGCTGGTCGAGGTACTCGGTGAAGGCCAGGGTCTCCATCACTTCCTCGGCGCGCCGCAGGTCCGCGAGCCCGAAGGCGTGCCGGAAGAAGTCCAGGTGCTGGCGGACGGTGAAGGAGTCGTCCAGGACCACGGACTGCGGGCAGTAGCCGAACCTGCCGCTGTGGTGCACCGAGCCCCGGTCCGGCCTGAGTTCACCGGAGAGGATCCTCAGCAGCGTCGTCTTGCCGGCGCCGTTCTCCCCGACGATCCCGGCGAGGACCCCGGGCCGCATCTGGAGGTCGACGCCCCGTAGAACGGCGTGCTGCCGGTAGGAGTGGTGCACATCTGTGACGTCCATCGCGCTGCTCCGTCGTGCCAGGTCTTCCGTATGGCCACGGAACCGGTCCGCGTCTTCCGATCGGCGGCGGAACCGGTCCGCCCGTGCCCAACGAGCAAGCAGCGCAAGGGAAACGACGCCAGGAGCGGTTCCGTTCCACGGCGTCAATCCGGCGCACACCGCGTCACGCGTGCGGCGGTTTTGCCGGCGGAAGCAGGTTCCGGGGCAACTGGGACGGCTAGCGTGGCAAGGACCGGGGTGTCGGCTGGTCCGCTCAGGTTCCGCCCCCCGTCCGCGCGTCAGGTACCGGGCCCGGTGGTCCAGGTCCGCCCGTCCTGAGGCCGTCGCCGCGCCCCTCTGGCGGTCTCGTTCACGTGGATACCGGAGAGGTCACGCACGTACGAGGAAGGTCAGTCATGCGGAGAACATGTGTGATCGGCGCCGGCCCGTCCGGCCTGGCCGCGAGCAAGGTCTTTGCCTCGCGGAACGTTCCGTTCGACTGCTTCGAGGCCGGGTCGGGCGTCGGCGGACTCTGGCGGTACGGCAACGACAACGGCATGTCGGGGGTATACGCGTCGCTGCACGCGAACATCTCGAAGGAGAGCATGTCCTTCTCCTCCCTGGCCATGCCGGAGACCTACCCGGTCTTTCCGCACCACAGCATGGTCCTGGCCTATCTGGAGGATTACGCCACGCAGTTCGGCCTGCACCGCCACATCGTGTGCGGCACAAAGGTCACCTCCGTGCGGCCCCTGGACGACGGCGGCTGGGAGGTGGTCTGCCGGCGCCGCGGCGGCGCGGCCGAGGAGACGCGGCGCTACACCGAGGTGGTGGTGGCCAACGGGCACCACTGGGACCCGCGCCTCCCGGCCCCCGCCGTGCCCGGTGCCGAGGAATTCGAGGGGACCGCGATCCACTCGCACGACTACCGCACCCCTGACCCGTACGCCGGTCGGCGGGTGCTGGTGATCGGCATGGGCAACTCCGCGTGCGAAATCGCGGCGGAGATCTCGCGTACGGCGGCGCGGACGTTCCTCTCCGCGCGCGACGCGGCACATCTGTTCCCCAAGATGCTGCTCGGCCGTCCGGCAGACCACCTGGTGTCGAGCCCGCTGTCCGATCTCCCGCGGTTCCTCAAGGACCCGGCGTTGCGGCTTCTCCTGCGGCTCACCCGCGGTGCCCCGGCTCATTACGGGCTCCCCGAACCGGTCGGCGGACCGCTCGCAAGCCACCCCTCCACCTCCGACGAACTCCTCGTCCAGCTGGCCCGGGGCGCGGTCACACCGAAGCCCGGCGTCAGCTCCTTCGGCCGGGACACGGCGGCCTTCACGGACGGCAGCCGTGAACCGGTGGACGCCGTGGTGTACGCCACGGGCTACAAGATCTCCTTCCCCTTCCTGGAACCCTCCGTGTTCGCCGCTCCGGACGGCCGCACGGAGCTCTATCTGCGCACGGTCCCGCCCCGCATCCCCGGGCTCTACTTCATGGGACTCGCGCAGCCCTCCGGTGCGGCCTTCCCGCTGCTCGAACCGCAGGCGGAATGGATCGCCGAGCTGATCGAGGGCGCGGTCGCGCTGCCGTCGCCGACGGACATGACGCGGGCGATCGCGCGCGAGTGGCGCCGCCATCGCAAGACGTACGTGTCCACCTACCGCCACGGGATCGAAATTGACTTCCTCTCCTACCGAAGAGCCCTCCGCCGGGAACGCCGAGCAGGCAGGCGTCGCGCACGCGGCGCCGTCCCGGCCCTGCCCGCCGTGGCAGGCCCCGCCCCGGCAGTCGACGCCATGTGATCCGCTCAGCCAGGTGTTCCACCGGATGTCCGGCACGCACCAGTTGGCGGTGGGGTGGGCGGTGCGCTTCCGTGGGGAGCCGCCCTCACCGGACGCCCTGCGCCGGCACGTACGGGCCAGGCTCGAGGACCTTCCGACGCTGACCCACCGTGTCGAGGAGGGGCTGGGGCCTCGTCCCTGCTTCGTGCCCGTCCGGGACCTCGACCTGCGTCAGCATGTGCGCGGTCTGCTCGTGAAGGATCCCCGGGAACAGTGGCAGGACTGTCTCCAGGAAGTGCTGGAGCGGCCGCTGCCGGCCGCACCCCGCCCGCCCTGGGACCTCTGGCTGATTCACGGGTACACCGGTACCACCGGCCTGCCGGAGTACGTGCTGGTGTTCCGCATCCACCACGCTCTGGAGGACGGCGCGGGGCACCACTACGTACTGCGGACGCTGTTCACCCCGCGCGTCCCACCGCAGAGGTCGCCCGACGTCCAGGGCACACCTCAGCCCGCCGACGGCGTGGGGCGGGTCTCCTCCCGTGCCGTGCTGGGCATCGTGAGCGACGTCGCCCGGAGCCTGCGGGGCACCGGCACCTGGTCCGTGTTGCGCCGGCCGCCGACGGGGAAGCTCGCCACGGCCGTCGGGACGGTGGAGACCCGGCGGCTGCTCGCTGTCTCCCGGGCCCTCGGTACCGACATCAGCGCTGTCTTCCTGACCGCGCTGACCGGGGCGATGCGGGCTGTCGCCCTGGCCGAGGGAGAGCGTCCGGCTCCCCTCACACTCCTCTGGCCGCTGTCGGTCCGGACCGGTGGCGAACGGGGCGCCGTGGGCAACTTCCTCACCATGGTGCGTCTCCGGCTGCCCTGTGAGGAGCCCCTTCCTCTGCGCCGTCTCGCCTCTTTCTCACGCCAATTGGAGCCCGGGAGCGTCGAGCGGAGGATGCACACCTCCCGCGCTCTCATGCGGCTCGCGCCGCGTCCGGTGAGCCTGGGCACACTGCGGCTGCTCATGCGTCCGCGCCACGCCTCCCTCACCGGCACCTACTTCCCTGCGGCCGTGCCACAGCCGGTCCTCGGTGAGGCACGGATGGACGGCGCGCTCGGGTTGGGCGCTCCCCTGCCAGGTCAGCTCTGCCATCTGACGCTGCTCAGGTACCGGGCCGAGTGCGCTCTCTCCGTCGTCCACGACACGGCCTTCGCCCGCGGCGCGGACCTCCCGGGGCTGTGGCTGACGGCCCTGGCAGAACTCGAAGCGGCGGTCTGACACAGACGGCTTGGCGCGGGAGCCGCACCCGATCGGTCGGTACGGCCCCCGGTGCCGCCCCGTTCACTCCGGCGCCGAGGCTCCCTCCAGCTCACCCACGGCCTGCTCCCACAGTTCCGGAAGCAGTTCCCCGAGCGGAAGGGCGCGGTCGGACACGAAGGCCACCTCGGCCCAGCTGCCGAAGAACGACAGGCCCACTCCGAAGAGGTGCCCGGGCACGAGCAGGGGGAGCAGGGCGACACCTGTCACCTGGGTGTTCCCCAGGCTGCCCTTGTCGGCGACCGGCATGGACGTGGCCATGACCTGGGTGACGCGCGGGGAGAGCATCCTTCGCAGGTACCACTGGGCCGGGCGGTCGGGCATGAGGCGGACCAGGTCCTGAAACGCCTGCCGCCATGCCTCGCCCCGCAGTCTCCGCGTCGTCGCCATGACGTGCTCCAGTCGCCGCAGGGGCGAGTCGCCGTCCTGGGGCCGGGCCCCGCGGTCCGGGGCGGTCCGCACGGGCAGCTCCAGCGGAAGGGCGATGCAGCGGTTGCCCCAGGTCTGTTCCTCGTCCGGGCGGCGCGCGTCGACGGGCAGCAGTGCCGTCACCCGGGGAAGCGGAACACCGGACCGGGCCGACCAAGCCGACAACGCCCCGGCGAGCGCGGCCAGATGGGCGTCATGGGCCGATCCGCCACGCGCCGAACCGACCCTGCGGAGGGCGTCCGCCGGTACGCGGCCCCGCCACAGCCGCCGCTCTCCCGTAGGGGCGAAGGGGACGACCGGACGGCGGCCGGGGACGGTGAGGGAGCCGGCCATGAACATCGCGGCCAGCCCGACGGCCGTGCCCACCCGTCGGGGCAGACCGGCCAGGCGGCCCTTCCCCGGCACCGGGCGGGCGGAGGGCTCCCCCTCGCCCAGCATGGTCCGGAACGTCATCGCGGCGGCCGAACCGTCCTGGCAGGCATGGTGGAAGCGGTAGCACAGGGCGTACTCGTCGGGCGCATGGCCGTGGACCAGCCAGACCCCCCAGTAGGTGCCGGGCGCGAACGGCGCGTTGAGCGCGGTGTGCAGGGCGGCGTCCCACCCTTCGGGGCCCTCCGCGACCACCTCGTGGACGTGCCGGTCGATGCTGAAGTCCGCGTCCGGCCGCCACCGGGGGCGCCGTGAGCCGCCCTCGACCCGGCTCGTGAGCAGGGGCAGCTTGCTCAGGCGGAAGCCCACGTACGCGCGGAGGTCCGCCAGGCTCGGGGGCGGACCGCTCAGGTACGCGACGCCGCCGGCGTCCCAGCGGATGTCGGGGTGGCGGCGTTCCATGCTGAGGAACGCGCGGTCGCCCGCGTAGGTGGGATGGCTGGGCAAGGGATCGGACTGGGTTGACGGAACGGACACGGGCATCGGGGAACTTCCCTTCGTGCCGAAGGAACGGGCAGGCGGGGCGAGGCCGGGCACTCGACCATCCCGACCGAACGGGACGGACCACCGATCAGAGGGGCCGCCGACGAGTGCGGATCCGCAGCGGCACCGAATGCGTCACCTCGGCCTGGATCAACACGGTTTATATCCGGCCGTGATGAGCGGCCGTACGCGCCCGCAGGCCCCCGGCAGTACGCGCTCCCCCTGCGGCAGGAGTACGCGCTCTTCCTGCCCCACCGGGCCCAACGCCCCGCACCGCCCGCAGGCGGCGCCGCGGAGCCTCCCGGAACCACCTCCCCGCCACCGCCCGCGAGATCACCCGAAAGGAGGACAGGCCTCCCGGCAGCCCGCTTCGTCCCGGCGGCTCCCGTCGCGTCCGTACGGCCGGTGCCCTGGCTCACGACCGGGGCTTTGAAGGGCCGTCCGGGACACGCACAGACCGTGGCGTGGGTACTCCGTTCAGGTGAGCCGGTGGAATCGAAGGCGCCGTCACCGTCCGCCGTCTGACACTGTGTGCCTTGCGTCGGCGATCACCGGGCCCGGGAGAAGGCCTGAGGAGCGTGGAACCAGAGGACCGACGGACGTCCACCGGACCGGCCGGACGAGCCGGGCCGGACCGCGCGCGACGCGACCGCCGGTGTCACGCCGCGCCGGGGGACGGCCGGCTGCATCCCGCTCCCCGGCCGCCGCAGCGGCCCAGCCTTCACCGCCCTCGCACGCGGTCGTGGTCCTGTCCCTCTTCGGAGCCCTTGGAGCCAAGGTCATGTACGTCGCCCTCACCGGCGCCACCGGATTCCTCGGACTGCGCCTGTTGCGCTGTCTCCTCGACAGGCACCGGTCGGTGACGGTCCTGGTCCACGCAGGGTCAGGTGACGCGCTGCTCCGCATCACCCGGTTCTTCGCACTGACCGGCGCGCCCGAGCAGTTCCTCGCCGAACTCCCCGGCCGGCTGCGGGTGGTGGAGACCGAGTTGGAGCAACCAAGGCTGGGGCTGTCCAGGCGCACGTTTCAGGAGTTGGCCGACGGCCTCGGCGCGATCTGGCACAGCGCGGGCAGCATCAACCTGGAGGGAGACCTCCCCCAGCTGCGCCGGACCAACGTCGAAGGGACCCGGCATGTGCTGGAGTTGGCCGCCGCCGGACGCGAGAGACCCGTGGTCCACCACGTGAGTACCGCTTTCGTTGCCGGGAGTCGGCGTGAGGGGGTGGCGTACGAGGACGAGCTGGACGACGCGTACGGCTTCGAGAACGCCTACGAACACTCCAAGTACGAGGCGGAGGTGTTGATCCACGCGTGGTCGCGGGAGCACCGCCGTCCGGTCGTGGTGCTGCGGCCGAGCATCCTGGTCACGGACCTGCCGCCGCACCCGGAGCTGCCCTCGCATCCGCTTCAGGTCATCGAGCGGATCCTGCGCGACGCGCGAAGCACCGCCGGTCCCGGGAGCCCGGGCCACGACGGCGCCGGTCCCGACGACCCCCATGCTGCCCACCGTCCCCGCATCCGGATGGTGGGTCATCCGCACGCCCGGCTCAACCTGATGCAGGTGGAGCACGCGGCCGAGGTCATGGTGCGGCTGGCCGGCCGGACGCCCTCGGGCGGAGTCGACACGTACCACATCGTCCATGACCGCGACGTGCCCGTGCTGACGATCCTAACCCTGCTGGAACGGCTGGTTCCGTTGTCGATCGACCTGGTCGCCACGGAGCCGGACGACCCGTCGGCGCTGGAGGCGCTGGTGGACTTCTACCCGGGCCTGACGGCCTACCTGACCCACCGGCGGCGCTTCGACGACACCCGGGTCCGGGCCCTGTTCGGGCCGTCGGCGGCCTCCGACCGGGTGGACCTCGACTACCTGTGGTCCGGCCTGGTCCCGAGGGACCGGGTTCCCGCCGGGCCGTCGCCCACGCCCACCGCCGCCCTCCCGTCCGCCCGGTATGCCTGACCCGCACACCTCCTCTTCCGCTGGAGTCCCTCCGTGTCCGTCCTCTCCGCTCCTGACGCCCCCGCCGCGTCCCCGCCGGTCTTCTCCCCCGAGGAGATCGCCGTCCGAGCCCGACGGATCCGGGAACCCGTACACATCGTCAGCGGGCCGAGCGGCCGTGAGCTGGGACTCGCGGCCGGTCCCGTACCCGACGGCCCGGTGCTCGGTACGCTGCCGCCGCTGTACCCCGAGTGGCTCGGCGGGCGCACCTTCTGCGAGGCGCACGGCGTCCGTTTCCCTTATGTGGCGGGCGAGATGGCGAACGGCATCGCGACCACCCGGATGGTGTCCACGATGGCCCGGGCGGAGATGCTCGGGTTCTTCGGCGCCGGCGGCCTGGCGTATGCCGATGTGGAGCGGGCCGTGCACGCGCTGGCCCGGGAGCTGCGGTCCCGTCCGAACTGGGGCGTGAACCTCATCCACTCACCAGCCGAACCCGCGCTGGAGTTCCGCGTCGCCGAGCTGTTGCTGCGCTGCGGTGTGCCCCGGATCTCGGCGTCGGCGTTCATGGAGTTGACCCCGGCCGTCGTGCTGTGCTCGGCCCGGGGACTGCGCCGGGGCGCCGACGGCGGGATCGTCCGGCGCACGCGGATACTCGCCAAGGTCTCCCGGCCCGAGGTGGCCGAGAGATTCCTCTCGCCCGCCCCGGCCGGGCTGCTGGACGGGCTCGTCGCCCAAAGGAAGTTGACCCCGGAGGAGGCCGGCCTGGCGGCCCTGGTGCCGGTGGCCGAGGACATCACCGTGGAGGCCGACAGCGGAGGTCACACCGACAACCGGCCGTTGTCGGCCCTGCTGCCGAGGATCGTCCTGCTGCGCGACGCGTTGTGCCGGCGGTTCGGCTACCGCCGACCGGTCAGGATCGGCGCGGCCGGCGGGCTGGGCACGCCGGCCGCGGTGGCCGCCGCCTTCGCCCTCGGCGCTTCCTACGTGGTCGTCGGATCGGTGAACCAGACGGCCATTGAGGCGGGCCTGTCCGAAGAGGCCAAGGCGATGCTCTGCGAGGCGGATGTCGCCGATATGGCCATGGCGCCGGCAGCGGACATGTTCGAGCTGGGTGTCACGCTGCAAGTACTGTCCCGGGGGACGATGTTCGCCCAGCGGGCCGGCAGGCTCCACGCGGCGTACCGGGCGCACGGTTCGCTCGAGGAGATCCCGCCTGCGGTACGCGCCGCGATTGAACGGGACGTGCTGCGCGCCTCGTTCGACGAGGTCTGGCAGCGCACGCGCGCGTTCTGGGAGCGGCGCGATCCCTCGGAGATCACGCGTGCGGAGGCCGATCCGAAGCACCGTATGGCGTTGGTCTTCCGCTGGTACCTGGGCAGTTCCAGTCGGTGGGCGATCACCGGCGAGGCGGCCCGGCGTACCGACTACCAGATCTGGTGCGGGCCGGCGATGGGCGCGTTCAACCGCTGGGTCGCGGGCACGTTCCTGGCCGAACCGGCGAACCGGTCCGTGGTACAGATCGCGCTCAACCTGCTCGAAGGCGCCGCGGTGCTCACCCGCGCCCATCAACTGCGCACCTATGGAGTTCCGTTGCCGTCCGAGGCATTCGCCTACACCCCGTGCGGGCTGGCATGAGCGGCCCCGGTGCCCCGGAGGCGTCAGCAGCAGCCGTCCAGCCCCGAGGAGACAACGTGTCCGCCTCCACCCCTGGGCAGGTGCCCGTCGCCGTGGTCGGTGTCGGCGCCCTGGTGCCCGGCGCGACGGACGCTGCCGGCTACTGGCGGATCGTGACCGGCGGCCGGGACCTGATCACCGAGGTGCCCGCCTCCCGCTGGCTGGTGGCGGACCACTACGACCCGGACCCGGCCGCCCCCGACAAGACGTACGCCCGCCGCGGCGCGTTCCTGCCGGAGGTGGACTTCGACCCGTTGACGTACGGTGTGCCGCCCGCCAACCTGTCGGCGACGGACACCTCCCAACTGCTCGCCCTGATGGTCGCCGACCAAGTGCTGACCGACGCCGGCGGCCTGTCGGGCGTGGACCGGGACCGGGTCGGCGTCGTCCTCGGCGCGGCCGCCCTGGAGCTGCTCCCGCACATGTACGGGCGCGCCCATCGCCCGGTGTGGCTGAAGGCGCTGCGGGAGAGCGGTCTCGCCGAGGCCGAGGCGCAGGCCATGTGCGACCGCATCTCGGCGCACTTCAGCCCGTGGCAGGAGTCGACCTTCCCGGGCCTGCTCGGCAATGTCGTCGCGGGCCGGATCGCCAACCGGTTCGACCTGCACGGCACCAACCACACCACCGACGCCGCCTGTGCCAGCTCCCTGGCGGCCCTGTCCACGGCGGTCAGTGAACTGGCGCTCGGCCGGGCCGACCTGGTGATCAGCGGAGGTGTGGACACCGGGAACGACATCGGCATGTTCCTGTGCTTCTCCAAGACGCCCGCGCTCTCCCCCACCGGTGACTGCCGTCCGTTCTCGGATGCGGCGGACGGCACCATGCTCGGCGAAGCGGTCGTCATGTACGCACTGAAGCGGCTGTCCGACGCGGAGCGGGACGGCGACCGGATCCACGCGGTGATCCGGGGCATCGGCACCTCGTCCGACGGCAGGAGTACGGCCATCTACGCGCCGCTTCCCGACGGTCAGGCACGGGCTCTGCGGCGCGCCTACGAGCAGGCGGGCTACGGTCCGGAGACCGTGGAGCTGGTCGAGGCGCACGGGACCGGCACGAAGGCCGGGGACGCCGCCGAACTGACGGCGCTGCGCGAGGTGTTCGAGGCGTCGGGGCGTACGGACGGGCAATGGTGCGCGATCGGCTCGGTCAAGTCGCAGATCGGCCACACCAAGTGCGCGGCGGGCGCGGCGGGGCTGCTCAAGGCGGTCATGGCCCTGCGTCACAAGGTGCTGCCCGCGACCATCAAGGTCGGCCGGCCGATCCCGGCGGCCGCCGCCCCGGACGGCCCGTTCTATGTCAACACCGAGACCCGGCCGTGGGTGCGGCCCGCCGGTCATCCGCGCCGGGCGTCGGTGTCGAGCTTCGGCTTCGGGGGCAGTAACTTCCACGTCACGCTGGAGGAGTACGTGCCTTCGGGCACCCCGGCGCGGGTGCCGCCGCGCCATCGCTCCGCGCCGAGCGAACTCGTCCTGTTCAGCGGCGCGTCGCCGTCCGATCTGGTGCCGCCGGAAACGGACGGCGACCGTCCGCTGGCCGCGCTCGCCCGGGAGAGCCACAGCGCGTTCTCTCCTGCCGACCCGGTGCGGCTGGCCGTCGTCGCAACGGACACCGAGGACCTGCGGGAGAAGTACGCGCAGGCGCTCACACTGATCCGTCAGCGGCCCGGCACCGCGTTCGCGACACCGAACGGCGTCCGGTACGCCTGCGAAGACCCCGCGCCCGGCCGTCTCGCCTTCCTGTTTCCGGGGCAGGGATCCCAGTACGTCGGGATGGGCGCCGACCTCGCGATACTGACACCGGCCGCCCAGGCCGTGTGGGACCGGCTGGGCGGTACCAAATTCGAGGAGCGCCCCCTGCACCGGGTGGTGTTCCCGCCGCCCGCCTTCTCCGACGAGGAACGCGCGGCCCAGGCGGCGCGTCTGGCCGCCACCGAGTGGGCGCAGCCCGCGCTCGCGGTGCACGCGCTCGCGCTGCTGGACGTCCTGCGGGACCTGGGACTGCGACCGGACTACGCGGCGGGCCACAGTTTCGGTGAGCTGGTGGCGCTGCACTGCGCGGGTGCCCTGGACGCCGACGCGCTGGTCGGTCTGGCCCGCAGGCGCGGTGAGCTGATGCGGGACGCGGCCGTCGTACCGGGCGCGATGCTGGCCGTGGCGGCGGACCGCGAACACGTGCTGGCGGTGCTGGCCGGTGGCAAGTCCGGCGACATCTGGCCGGCCAACCACAACTCCCCGCGCCAAGTGGTGCTTTCGGGTACGACGGAGGCTGTCGCGCGCGTCGAGAAGGCGTTCGCGGCCGAGGGTGTCGGCACGCGCCGGCTGACCACGTCGACCGCTTTCCACAGCCCGCTGGTCGCCCCGGCCGGTGAGCCGCTCGCCGCGTTCCTGCGCACGGTCCCGCTCACGGAGCCCCGGATCGAGGTGTACGGCAACGCGGACGCGGCACCGTACCCGTCGTCGCCCGACGAGATCCGCCGCCGGATCGCCGACCACCTGGCCTCACCGGTGCTCTTCCAGGACCAGATCGAGGCGATGTACGCGGCGGGGGTGCGGACCTTCGTCGAGGTCGGCGCGGGTACCGCGCTGACCGGCCTGGTCGGGCAGATCCTCGGTGACCGCGAGCACGCGGCCGTCCCCCTGGACCGGCCGGACCGGTCGGGGGTCAGCACTCTGCACACCGCGCTCGGCGAACTCGCCGTACGCGGTATCCCTCTCGACTTCGATCCCCTCTGGGCGCCGTACGCCTCGCCTGGACCCTCAGTCAAGGAGCGCGCGCCCCGGATGACCGTGAAGATCAGCGGAGCCAACTACGGTCAGCTCTACCCGCCCCGCACCGAAGCCGCCCAACCAAGGCCGCCCGCACCCGCGTTGGAACACAGGCCGGAACACCCCCACCCGCATCCCGCACCCGCGTCCGACATCCCGGCGGTTCCCATGTCCTCGTACACCCCCGCTCCCGTCCACGCTCCGGAGCCATCGGCGCACGAGACGGCGCCCGCCCAGGAACCGGAGCCCGCGTACGGAGCCGAGCCGTCACACGACCCCGCGTACGACGCCGTGTCCGCGTACGGTGCCGAGCCCGGGGCCGCCCTCGGCGCCGAGTGGTGCGCCGCGGTGGAGAGCGTCCAGCGGCAGACGGCCCAGGCCCACGCGGCCTGTCAACGCATGCTGACCGACAGCCACATGGCCTTTCTGCGGATGACCGAGACCACCCTGGCCGCGATGCTCGGCGTGCAGGGCGTCGGCGGTGTGCTCGACGCCCCGGCTCCCCCGGCACCGCTGCCGCTTCCCCGTCCTTCGGAACCCCGGCAGGCCCCGGCACCCGTGACACCGGCTG
Source organism: Streptomyces sannanensis (assembly GCF_039536205.1). Taxonomy (GTDB): domain Bacteria; phylum Actinomycetota; class Actinomycetes; order Streptomycetales; family Streptomycetaceae; genus Streptomyces; species Streptomyces sannanensis. The sequence continues at coordinate 569,932 of NZ_BAAAYL010000001.1, forward strand.
CGGCGGCGGCCGGCGTTCACGGGACCCTGCCCGCCCGTGTACCCGCCGCGCCCGGTGAGGCGCCCTCGCCCGCACCGGTAGCCGCCGAGGACCGGGCCCCGGCCGCCGCCCCGGTGGCCCCCCCGGCCCCGGCCGCCGATGCCGGGCCTCTGTCGGCGCCCGAACTGGAGGAACTACTGCTCTCGGTGGTGGCCCGGCTCACCGGCTACCCGGTGGAGATGCTCAACGTGGACATGGAGTTGGAGGCGGATCTGGGCGTCGACTCGATCAAGCGCGTCGAGATCCTGTCGGCCGTACGCCGAAGCGTGGGTGACGTGGCGACAGGTGACGTCGGACAACTCGGCAAGCTCCGCACGCTGCGCGAGATCGTCGAGGCGCTCACGGCGGCCGGCCGGCCGCCCGTGGTCCCGGCGCCGGATTCCCCGGCCGTGGCCGAATCCCCCGTCAAGACGGCCGCCGCCGTCCCGGAGATCCCCGCCATGCGCACCGGGTCCGGGCGGGAGACGGCGCTGACGAGGCTGGTGCCGCGCGCGGTGGAGTCACCGGCGTCCGGCCTGGCGACGGCGGGGCTCCTGGACGGGCCGCTCGTGGTGACGGACGGGGGCGCCGACGGCGCCGCGATCACCGCCCTCGTCGCGCTGAAGCTGGCGGAGCACGGCGTGGACGCCACCGCCGTGGCGGAGGTGCCCGAAGATGCGCGCGGTGTCGTGCACCTCGGCGCGCTGACCGGGGGCGGCGCGCCGGACGATGCGCGGGCGGTCCACCGGTCGGTGTTCCGCGCGGCGCGCGCGGTGGCGGCACAGGCGGGCGAACGCGGCGGGCTGTTCGTGACCGTGCAGGACACCGGAGGCGACTTCGGGCTCGGCGGCCACGCACCCGACCGCGCGTGGCTGGGCGGCGTCGCCGGTCTGACCAGGACCGCGGCGAAGGAGTGGCCGGGCGCCTCGGTCAAGGCCGTCGACTGCGAGCGGGGCGGTCGGAGCGACGAGGAGGTCGCCGAGGCGATCGTGCGGGAGCTGCTCGAAGGCGGTCCTGACCTTGAGGTGGGTCTGCGCGCGGACGGTACCCGTACCACCCTGCGGACCGTGCCCGCGCCGGTAATGCCCGGTGGCACCCGGCGGATCACCTCGGAGTCGGTGATCGTGGCCACCGGAGGGGCCCGCGGGGTGACCGCCGCCGCGCTGCTGGACCTGGCAGGCACCCACCGTCCGCGGATCGTGCTGCTCGGCAGGACGGCCCCGGCCCCCGAGCCCGCAGGGCTCGCGTCGGCCACCGACGAACCGGCGCTCACCCGTCTGCTCGCCGAACGTTCCGCCGAGGACACGGCGAACTCCTCGCCCGCCCGGATCGCGGCGCGGGCCCGGGAGATCCTGGCCGCGCGCGAGGTGCGGGCGACGCTGGCGGCGCTGGAGAAGGCGGGGTCCCCCGTCCGGTACGTCCAGGTGGACGTCCGCGACGGCGACGCCGTCGCCGCCGCACTGCGCGACGTACGTGACGCGTGGGGGCCGGTCACCGGCATCGTGCACGGTGCGGGAGTACTGGCCGACAAGCGGATCGCCGACAAGACCGACGAGCAGGTCGAGCAGGTGATGTCCACCAAGGTGGACGGTCTGCGCGCGCTGCTGGCCGCGACGGCGGACGATCCGCTGGACGTGATCTGCCTGTTCTCCTCGGTGGCCGCCGTGTTCGGCAACGCGGGGCAGAGCGACTACGCCATGGCCAACGAGATCCTGGGGCAGGTGGCGTCCGCCGAGCAGGCCCACCGCCCCGGCTGCCTGGTGCGGTCCGTCGCCTGGGGTCCGTGGCGCGGCGGCATGGTCACGCCCGCTCTGGCCGGGCATTTCGGCCGGTCCGGGGTTCCGCTGATCCCTCTGGAGCAGGGCTCTGCCGCTTTCACGGCCGAGCTGGACGGCACGGCCGGTGAGGCCCGCGTCGTCCTGGTGGCCGGGGACGATCCGGCGGCCCCGTCCCCGGCCGGCGATCCGCGTCCGGCGCAGCTGCTGGTCCGGGCGAACAGCCTGCCGCAGCTCGCCGACCACGCGCTCACCGGGGTTCCCGTGCTGCCCGTGGCGATGGTCCTGAACTGGTTCGCGGGGGCGGCCACCGCCTGGCTGCCGGGTGCCGGCCCACTCGTCCTGCGCGACCTGCGGGTGTACCAGAAGTGCACCCTGCCCGAACTGGCCGGCACAGGCCACCGGCTCACCGTGCACGGCAGCCGGGGCGCGGCCGGTTCGCCGTCGGGACTGGAGGCGGAACTGCGCGGGGAAAGCGGGGTGGCGCACTTCCGGGCCGTGCTGGACACCGGGGCCGAAGAGCCGGATCCGGCCGCGTGGGGCAGCCCGGACGGCCTCAAGCCGCTGGACCGCACCGAGTTGTACGACGGGGAGAGCCTCTTCCACGGCCCCTGGTTCCACTCCGTCCGCTCGCTGCACGGTGTTTCGGAGCATGGAGCCGAGGCGACCGTCGCGGGCGTGCGCGTCCTGGAATGGCCGGGTGAGCACTGGCCGCTCGACCCGGCCGCCCTGGACGGCGCGCTCCAACTCGCCCTGGTCTGGGCTCAGGAGGCACTCGGTGCGGCGACGCTGCCGATGGCCGTCGCGGAGTGCCGGGTGCACCGGCACGGTCCGGTCGACGGCACCGTGCGGTGTGTGCTGCGGGGCCGGAAGGTTCACAGCACGGGGGCGCGCTGCGATGCGGCGCTGATCGACGCCGACGGAGCCGTCCGTCTGGAACTGCTCGGCGTGGAACTCGTCCGCCGCCCCTCCTGAGCCCCGCCCCCTGCGAACCGGCCCCGCCCTGCCGTGAAGTGAGACCTGCATGGAATTCGAACCGATCGCCGTCGTCGGCCGGGGCTGTGTGCTGCCCGACGCGCTCGATCCGGACACGTTCTGGGACAACATCGCCGCGGGCCGCAGCAGCCTGTCGGCCATCCCGGAGGACCGGTGGCGGCTGCCGCGCCGCTGGGCCATGGGCCCGGTGGACGACCACCTCGACCGCACCTGGACCGATGTCGGCGGGTACGTACGGGGGTTCGAGTCCGTCTTCGATCCGAGCGGCTTCCGAATCGCCCCGGAGCGGATCCTGTCGCTCGACCCGCTCTTCCACTGGGTCATGTACGGCGTCCGGCAGGCGCTCACGGAGGCGGGCCGCGAGGGCCCTCTGCCGCGCGCGGGGCTGGTCCTGGGAAACCTGTCCTATCCCACGCCCACAGGGGCGGCTTTCGCCGAGCACGTCTGGCTGTCCGCCCAGCGGGCCCCGCTCCGTGACGCGTTGCTGACGGGAGAGCGCCGGGAGCGGCCCGACGCCCGGAACCGCTTCTCGTCCGGGCTGCCCGCCCGGCTCGCGGCCCGAGCCCTCGGGCTGGGCGCGGGCGCGTGGTCCCTGGACGCCGCCTGCGCGTCGTCGCTGTACGCGGTCAAGCTGGCGTGCGACCGGCTGCACGACGGCACGGCGGACCTGATGGTGGCCGGTGCGGTCAGCCGGGCGGACCCGCTCTATCTGCACGTGGGGTTCTGCGGGCTGTCCGCGACGAGCCGCACGGGGCGCAGCCGGCCCTTCCACCGGGAGGCGGACGGGCTGGTGCACGGCGAAGGCGCCGGGTTCGTCGCTCTGATGCGGCTGTCCGAGGCCCGCGCCGCCCATCTGCCCGTGCTCGGCGTGATCCGCGGTGTCGGGTTGTCCAACGACGGGCGCGGCACCGGGCTGATCAGTCCGTCTCAGGAGGGCCAGGTCCGGGCCATGCGCCTGGCGTACGACGCGGCAGGCGTCGCGCCCGGGACCGTGTCACTCGTCGAATGCCATGCGACGGGGACGCCGGTCGGGGACGCGGTGGAGGCGCGCGGTATGGCCCAGGTCTTCGGGGCCGGTGGCGATGTGCCCATCGGTTCGGTGAAGTCGAACGTCGGGCATCTGCTGGCGTCGGCGGGCGTGGCCGGGCTGCTGAAGGTGCTCGGCGCGCTGCGTGCGGGGATCCGTCCGGCGACGCTCGGCGCGGAACGGCCGCTGGAGGCGCTGGCGGGTACGCCGTTGCGGGTGCTGACCGCGCCGGAACCGTGGTCGGGGCCGCGCCGGGCGGCGGTGAGCGCGTTCGGGTTCGGCGGGACCAACGCCCATCTGGTGGTGGACCTTCCGGACGGCGACCCGGTGTCCGCATCACCGCGACCGATCCGCCCGGCCGCCGCCGTGCCCGCCCCGGCCCGGGTGCGGGAATCGCCGGGCGGCCGTACGCCGGTGGCGATCGTCGCCCTCGGCGCCCGAGTTGGCGACGGGACCTGTACCGAGGACTTCCGGCGGGCGGTGCTGGGCGGTGAGCGGCGTGGCCCCGCCCCGGAGATCGCCGTGGAGTTGAGGGACCTGTGCTTCCCGCCACTGGCCCTGAAGCGAACGGTGCGCCATCAGCTCCTGGTGCTGGAGGCCGCCCGGGAGGCCGCCCGGTCGGTGTCCCTGCCGCGGGAGCGGACCATGGTGGTCATCGGCATGGGCGTGGACCCCGAGGTGGCCCGGGCGGGCGCCCGCTGGCGGGTTCCCTACTGGCTGGAGCAGGCGGGGCCTTTCGCCACGGCACCGTCGGCGGGCCCGGCCCGGGACGCGTTCCTGCCGCCCGTGACCGCGGAGGGGGTGGTGGGCACCATGCCGAACCTTGTGGCGAACCGGATCAGTACCCAACTCGACCTGGCGGGCCCAGGGTTCGCGGTATCGGCGGAGGAGGCGTCCGGGCTGGTGGCGCTGGAACTCGCGGCCCGGGCCGTCCGGTCGGGGGAGGCCGAAGCCGCGCTCGTCGGTGCCACCGACCTGTCCTGCGAGGCGGTGCATCGGGCCGCCCAGCGGGAGCTCGGACGCGAGGACGAACCGGGGGACGCCGCCGTCGTCCTGGTCCTCAAGTCCTTGGACACCGCGCGCAGGGACGGCGACACCGTCGTCGCCTTGCTCGACGAGACCCTGCTCGACGAAGGCGGCGCCGGCGCACCCGACATGGTCATCGGGGACGGCCCTGATGCGGTGTTCGACCCGGCGTCGGCCTTCGGGCGCGCTCACGCCGCGTACGGGCTGGTCTCCGTCGCGGTCGCGGCACTCTCGCTCCAGCACCGCGCGGTGCCGCGTCCGCACGGTCCTGCGGACACCGCGGCCGTCGCGCACACCGCGAAGGCCGCGGTGACACCGTTGGAAGGGCCCACCGCGAGTGTCCGGCTGCGCGCGGGAGACGCCCTGCCGTGGCTACGGGGCCCGGCCCCGCGCCTGCACGTCTTTTCCGGGGCCGACCGCCGAGAGGTGCTGGCCGCGCTGGAGTCCGGTGCGGAGTCCGACACCGGACCGGCCCGGCTGGCACTCGTGGCCGACGACGACGCGTTGCCGGGCCGCAAGGAGGCCGCCCGCCGCTGGCTGGCCGAGGGCGGGGCCCGTCCGGCCGATGTGCTGTACCGGGACAGGCCGGTCACGGGGCAAACCGCGTTCGTGTACACCAACGGCTCGGCCGCGTACCCGGGTATGGGCCACGAGCTGATGCTCGCGCTGCCGTCGCTCGGCGAGGCCGTCCGCGCCAGGCACGGGGCGATCGGTACACGACTGCGGTCCCGGGCGGAGCGCGGAGTGCTCGAGCAGATCTGGGCGGCCGCCGAACTCGCCGTCTTCCACACCGTGTTCACCCGGGAAGTGCTCGGGCTTCGGCCGGACGCAGCTCTCGGGTACTCCTCGGGCGAGTCGGCCGCCCTCGTGGCGCTGGGTGCCTGGCCGGACGCCGCAGGGCTGTACGACGCCACCCGGGACAGCGGTCTGTTCACGACCGAACTCACCGGTGAACTCCGGACGGTCCGGCGCTACTGGGAGCGTCTGGGCGTCCAGGGCCGCCGCTGGTCGAGCTACCTGGTCAGTGCGCCCCTGGAGGCGGTCCGTGCCGAGCTCGCCGCCGAGGTCGCAGTCCATCTGATGGCGGTGAACGCGCCCGGAGTCTGCGTCGTCGGCGGCGAGTCCCGCGCGTGCGCGGCCGTCGTGGCCAGGATCGGCGCCGACCGCGCGATCGAGCTCGACTACGACATGGCCGCCCATGCACCGGAGTTGGCGGGAATCCGAGAGGTATGGCGTGAGGCCCACCACCATCCCACCGTCGACGTGCCCGGTGTGCGGTTCTACAGCGGGGCGACCGGCCAGTCGTACCGGCCGACGGCCGAGCGGGCCGCCGAGGCGCTCACCGCACAGGGACTGAACACGATCGACTTCGCGGCCACGGTCGAGCAGGCATGGGCCGACGGTGTCCGGGTCTTCGTGGAGCACGGGCCGCGCAAGCTGTGCACCGGCTGGATCAAGCGGGTACTCGGCGACCGGGACCATGTGGCCATCGCACTGGATGCCCCGGGCGACACCGGGCTGCGGCAGCCCTGCCTGGCGGTGGCCGAACTCGTCGTCGCGGGGGTGCCGGTACGCGCCGACGAGTTGTTCGCCCGGCTCGCGGAAGCCGCCACCGATGTCCCGCGTCCCGGGCCCACCGTCACCGTGCCCGTACCCGCACCTCCGTGTCTGCCCCCGCTGGAGCCGGCCCCGGTGACCCTGCCCCGGGCCCCCGAGCTGGCGCCGGCACCGGACCGGGAAGCCGGCCGGTCCGACGCACCGGCCGGCGTTGCCGTGCCCTGCCCCGATACCGTGGGGCTGCGCCCCCTGCCGGACGTCCGCCCGACAGGCTCAGACGGGCGGGAGCCGCGGGCGGCGGGCGCCCGTGCCGCAGTCCTCCGGCAGAGCCGGCGTGTCGCCGCGCTGCACCAGGAGATCATCGCCGGGCACACCGAGGCCCATCAGCGGTTCCTGCAGGTGTCCGCTCTCGCCGTCACCGCGCTGAGGAGCACCGTGCCCGTTCCCGTACGGCCACCGGGTCTCCCGGCACCGCGTCCGACCGCCGGGCCGCCGCCGGCCCCCCTACGGCCCGCGCCCCGCTCGGCGTCCCTGCCCGCTCCCCCGCCGGAAGGGGCACCCACACCACGCCTGAGGCCGGGGCCGAAGTTCGACCGCGCCCAGCTGGAGCACCTCGCTTCCCGGGAGATCTCCACGCTGTTCGGCCCTCGGTTCGCCGAGCAGGACGCGTACGCGGTGCAGACCCGGATGCCCGAGCCGCCCATGCTGCTCGCGGACCGGGTCACCGGCATCGACGCCGTACCGGCGGCGCTCGCCGCGCCCGCCCCGGTACGCACCGACGGGACGATCTGGACAGAGACCGACGTCCTGCCCGACAGCTGGTATCTGGACTCCACCGGACGTATGCCCGCCGGGCTGATGATCGAGGCGGGCCAGGCGGATCTGCTCCTGCTCAGCTGGCTGGGCGTCGACCTCCTCAACCGGGGCGAGCGCGCCTACCGGCTGCTCGGCTGCGAAGTGACGTATCACGGCAGCCCGCCGGAGGCGGGCGACACCCTGCGCTACGAAATCCACGTCGACGGCCACGCGGAGCACGAAGGCGTCCGGCTGTCCTTCTTCCACTACGACTGCTACGTGGACGGCGAACTCCGGCTCAGCGTCCGCGAGGGCCAGGCCGGGTTCTTCACCCCCAAGGAACTCACAGGCAGCGGCGGTGTGCGGTGGGATCCCGCCGAGCGGCCGCCCGGCGACGACCTCCCGCTCGACCCGCCCGCGGTGCGCTGCGGACGGACCCGCTTCGACGCGGACCAGGTGCGGGCCCTGGTCCAGGGGCGGCCGGCGGAGTGCTTCGGCCCCGGCTGGGAGGCGACGGCGGCCCACGTCCGCTCACCGGGGCTCGACGACGGCAGGCTGCGGCTGGTGCACGAGGTGACCGCGTTCGACCCGGCCGGAGGGCCGTGGGGCCGCGGCTATCTGCGGGCCGAGACCCCGCTGTCGCCGGACGACTGGTTCTTCGCGGGGCACTTCAAGAACGACCCCTGTATGCCGGGCACCCTGATGCTCCAGGGTGGTCTCCAGGCGATGGCGTTCTACCTTGCGGCCATGGGCTTCACCGTGGACCGGGACGGCTGGCGCTTCGAGCCCGTCGACGGTCACCCCTGCAGGGCGATGTGCCGAGGCCAGGCGACTCCGGCCGGCCGGCGGGTCGTCTACGAGGTGTTCGTGCGCGGTGTCTCGGCCGGGCCGGTGCCGACGCTGTACGCCGATGTGCTGGGCTCGGTGGACGGGGCGACAGCGTTCCTGGGCCGGGACGTGGCGCTGCGGCTGGTGCCCGACTGGCCGCTGTCGCACTGGCGGCGCTCGGGCCCGCCCGTCGTGCAGGGCAGCGGTACACCGGTGCCGCTCCCCCTGCTCGGCGGGCTGGCCGGGCACCGGGAGGTGAAGCCGGTGGCGACGGCAGCCGATGGATTCCCCTTCGGCTACGCCTCGTTGCTGGCGTGCGCCTGGGGCAGACCGAGTGAGGCGTTCGGCACCGCGTACGAGCCCTTCGACGGCACCCGTAAGGTCGCGCGGCTGCCCGGTCCCCCCTACCACTTCATGAGCCGGATCGTCTCGGTGGACGGTCCGCAGGGCGGTATGCGGGAGGGCAGCAGTGTCGTCGCGGAGTACGACGTGCCCGCGCGGGCCTGGTACTTCGAGCAGAGCGGCGGCCGTACGATGCCGTTCGCCGTCCTGATGGAGATCGCGCTGCAACCCTGCGGGTGGCTGGCCTCGTATGTGGGCAGCGCGTTGACGACCGACACGGATCTGCTGTTCCGTAACCTCGACGGGTCGGGGACGGTCACCGGTGAGGTCACTCCGGCGACGGGTACGGTCCGCACCCATGCTGAACTGACTCGTGTTTCCCACAGCGGAGACATGATCATCGAGTCGTTCCGGGTGAGGTGCACGGCCGACGGCGTGCCACTGTTCGAACTCTCCACGGCCTTCGGCTACTTCCCGCCGTCGGCCTTCGACCACCAGCAGGGCCTCACGGTGTCCGCCCAGGACCGGGCCCGTCTCGACGAGCCCTGCGACCGTATGGTCGATCTGACCGCCCGGCCCGCTCGTTACTGCGCCGGGGAACCACGGTTGCCGGGCCCGATGCTGCTGATGCTCGACCGGATCACCGGCTCCTGGCCGGACGGGGGCAGCATGGGGCTCGGGCGGCTGCGGTCGGAGAAGGACGTGGTCCCGGACGAGTGGTTCTTCCGGGCGCATTTCTTCCAGGACCCGGTGCAGCCGGGGTCGTTGGGCGTCGAGGCCATGTGCCAGCTGCTCCAGTACCACCTGCTCGAACGCGGCGCGGCGGACGGCATCCGACGCCCCCGGTTCGAGCCGGTGCTGCCCGGCCGCGAGACAACCTGGACATACCGCGGCCAGATCACCCCGGCCAACCGGCTGATCCGGGTGGACATGGACATCGTGGAGAGCGGCACGGACGCGCGGGGGCCCTATGCGACGGCGGATGCATCACTGTGGGGCGATGACACGTGCATCTACCGAGTGCGCGGGCTGGGCATGCGTGTGGTGTCCGACGCGGCTCCTGGGCCCTCGCCTGCTCCGTGACGCGAGTGCCCGGTCGAGGGCTGGGCACCAGGAGCGGGTCTGTCAAAGGGGTCGGCGTTCGCCGCACTGCCGGCCGAGGTCGAGCGGCCTCCTCGACCACCCGCCGATCAGGGTGTTCCTTGAAGCCGCGGGCATCGGCCGCCCCGGGAGCCGCGTCGGACGCGGCTCCCGGGGCGGCGGTGCCGGAGTTACTTCAGGCCGTAGGCCCGCAGGATGGTCTGCTCGACGGTGTCACCGGCGCGGTCGGCACCGTTTGCCCTGAGCGAGACGTACGCGGCTTCGGTCGGGGGACGCAGGTGCACCTGGTACCTGCCGGCCCCGATGCGCTCCAACCGCACCTTCGTCCAGTGCGCTCCGTCGTCGTAGGAAACCGACAGGTCAGCCGTGGCGACCGGGACGGCGGCCCCATCCTGCTGGCGGAGGGTGAGCCCGAGGAGGTGGTTCCTCTTGTCGGCCCGGCCATAGGTGTCGGTGTCCACCTGGTAGTCGAGCTGGAGCAGGGGCAGCGCCGCTGCCCGGTCACCGTCCACGTGTGAGGACGTGAACGTCCAGGCGGTGTGTGTCTGCGCCGAGTACGGCGTCGACGCCGCGGCCCGCTGGGCATCGTGGGTGAGACGGTACGTCGCCCGCTCCGGTCCGACCGGCAGAGTGCCCGCGAGGACGCCGCCCTGGGCGAACAGCTCGCCGTTGCGGTACACCTTCGCCTGCGCGCCGCCGTAGACGTCGGCGTAGATGCCGGCGTGCCCAGCCCCGCCGTCGTTCCAGCCGGAGACCGAGAGGTCGATGGTGTCGCCGGTGCGGGTCGCGCCGGGGAAGCCGGTTTTGATGCCGGGGCTGCCCGCCGGGATGCCGGGCCGCCAGACGGGGGTGTTCCACCGCTCGGTGATCCGTTGTCCGGGACGCAGCGCGAGCGGCTGACCGTACTGCTCGTGTGCGCTGTCCCACGAGGAGCCTGTCGGGTTGGGCTCGAAGGCCGGAGTGGCCCGCTCGAGGTACTGGAAGCCCGGTGCGGCCCGCACGTAGTCGGTGCGGTGCACACCGGCGGGCCAGCCCAGGGTCACCCCGCTGAAGGCGGGCACGTAGCCGACTCCGCTGATGAAGCCCATACGCATGTCGCCGACGGTGTGGCCGGGCGCGAGCGCGTTGACCGTGGTGTCGATCGACGCCAGCTCCTTCGTCCGGACGGTGAGGTCCAGACCGTCCGGCATGCGGGTCAGCGGCTCGATGATGTCGTAGCCGTAGGTCGGAGATTCACGTCCCTGCAGCTTCATCTGCACGGTCCGTTGCGCCGCGGCGGCACGCAGTGCGGTGGCCTCCTCGTGCGGGAGCACGAAGCTGGGGATGGGCAGGTCTTCGCCCACCGCGGGGCGGAAGCCGCCGGAGAGGTCGCGCCACAGCACGGCGTAGCCCGCCCCTGCTTTGGCGACGGCGTTGATCTGGTCCTCGTAGGGGACCCCGGCCGCCGTGCGGATCAGCGCAACCGCGCCCGCCAGGTTACGTCCGGCCAGGGCGGTGGGGTCGGCCGTGTCCACGTCGACGACGCGGGCCGTACGCATGCCGTCGAAGCGCGGAGAGGCGTGCGCCGCCGTCGGAGAGAGCACCCGCGAGTCGCTGACCGGTCGCGGGGACAGGCTGAGCGGCAGCCCCGATACCCGGGCACGGATCAGCGGCTCGTAGGTGTACCAGCGCGTGTTGAGCTGGAGGCGGCCGGTCGTGGGCGGTGCGGCCTCGGCGAGCCATACCCGTTCGTTGCCGCCGGCGAAGAAGTCCACCGCACCGAGCGAGCCCTCATGGTCGCCGGCCTTGAAGAACCGCTGGTAGGAGACCATCAGCCAGGCGCGGTCCACGGGTTGCGGGGTGTGCAGCCGAACCTCCTTGGCGGCACGCGCGTCGAACCGCAGGTCGGTGTCCGCGCCGACCACGACATCGTGGTCGGCCATCAGCACGCTGTCGACCTGCTCCACCCCGGTCGGTGTGTCCCGCGTGCCGTAGACGGCGGCGAACGCGTCGTAGCGGCCTGGGGGAACCCGGAGCTTGTGGTCCTGGGAGGTCAGGATGGCGAGGAAGCCCGCACCGCTCTGGCCGTCGATCAGGATGACGAAGCCATAGGACGGCGGTGCCCCGTCCCTGCCGGTGACGTGCAGGTTCAGGTCGTAGTGCGGGCTCTCGGCGTAGACGCCCAGCGTGGTGCGGGTGGTGACGGTGCCGTCGGTGGCGGTCAGATAGCCGCTGTGCAGGCCGTCGGAGAGCGCCTTGGGGTCGACGGTGACATCGACGGTGGCACTGCCCTTGGCCGGGACGGTCATGGTGCTCGCACCGAGGTGGAACTCGGCCGGCGCGGTCAGCGCGAGGGTGACCGCGGCGTCGGTGTCGTTGGTGTAAGTGACCTGTTTGGTGACCGGGCCGCCGTCATGGGGGTAGGCGAGTTTGCCCAGGTCGAGGTTGCCCGGATCGGCGTAGACGCCCTGGTCATGGGCGCGGGCGACGTCCAGCCTCCCGGTCCCGACCTGGGTGGGCACCTGCTTCGGGTCCAGTTGCTTGGTGGTGCTGACGAGGGCGGCCTTGAGCTGCCCGGCCTTCCAACCGGGGTGCCGCTGGGCCAGGAGCGCGGCCGCTCCCGCGACATGCGGCGTGGCCATGGATCGTGGTGTACTTCTCGTCGACGATCGGGCCGAGCGCGGTGCCGTCGGCCCGGGCGGCGGTGATGTTCACCCCGGGGGCGGTCAGGTCCGGCTTCACCACCGAGCTCTCCGGCAGCGGGCCGCGGCTGGAGAACCGCGCGAGGGCGTCCTGCTTGCTCGTCGCGCCGACCGTGAGCGCGGCCGCGGCCGTGCCGGGGGCGCCGACGGTCTGCTCCTCCGGGCCGGAGTTGCCGGCTGCGATGACGAACAGGGTGCCGGTCTCGGCGGTGAGCCGGTCGACAGCCTGGCTCAGCGGATCGGTGCCGTCGCTGGGGCCTCCGCCGAGGCTCATGCTGACGACGGGGGCGTGCTGGGCGGCCCACTCCATGCCGGCGATGATCCACGAATCCTGGCCTGCGCCGGAGTCGTCGAGGACCTTGCCGATCTCCAAGTCGGCGCCCGGTGCGACTCCCTTGTACTTGCCGCCGGAGGCTGTGCCCGTGCCGGCGATGGTGGAGGCGACGTGAGTGCCGTGACCGTGCTTGTCCTGGGGGCCTTCGCCCGGGACGAACGAGACGACCTGGTCGAGCCGGCCTGCGAAGTCGGGGTGGTTGACGTCGATGCCCGTGTCGAGGACGGCGACCTTGACGCCGGTGCCGTCGTGTCCGGCCCGCCATGCTTCGGGCGCGCCGATCAACGGGACGGACTCGGCCAGGTCGGCCTTCACCTTGCCGTCCAGCCACAGCTTGTCGATACCGCCGTTCAGGGCACGCGCGGTCGGTGTCGCCGGTTCGATCGACTTCCAGAACCTGCCGGGCTGCTTCTTGTCGGTCGCCAGGGCAACACCGTTGATGCTGCGCAGCTTCCGCTGGGACTTCGCTCCGGCGGGCGCCTTGTCGGGGTGGACGCTGCCCTTACGGTAGGTCGCGATCACCGGGAGAGTCGCGCTGTGGGCGTCGTCGTAGCCGTCCGCGATCAGTCTGGTGACGTTGAACAGCTCGCGGTCGAGCCTTCCGGCACCGATCAGCGGAAGGGCCTCGGCCGGCAGAACGTAGGTGTCCGTGCCCAGCCTGACGACGCTGAAGTCGTGGTCACCGGGCGCGGCGACCGCAGCCTGGTCCTTTCCGTCGGGACCGCGGGTGACAGTGACCTGCTCGCCGGTGAGCAGAGTCACGACGTGACGCTGGACCGCGGCCTTGTGCGCGGTGCCAGTGAGGGGAAGCGGTGCTCGAGGTGGCGGCGCTGCCTGGGCTGGAATCCCGGCGAACGCGACGGTCACCAGCAGTGACGCACCGATGGTGCGCCAGAGCCTGGTAGGCATGAAAACGGCCTCCTGCGCTTGGCGTGAACGGGGGGGCGAACGGCTGGTTCGGAATCCTGGGGGCTCTCTCCCGTCCATGGCCACAGCGCGACATGTCGCAACCGCGACATGTCGCAACCGCGACGTGTCGCGGTTGCGCACGGACTACCCTGTCCGGCGGACGGGCTGTCACCGCAGTGCACCGGAAACAGGCTGCCCTGCGGCGGGGTATCCACCAGTCATGCGGGGGAATTGACACCTGGTCGGCCAGAACGCGCGGGCACACGACCGATGCCCGCCGGGGGTGAGCCGCTGGAAGGTGGTCGGTGCGGAGAGGCGGACGATGCTGCGAGGTCTGGGGATCAACGAGCAGGAAGAACTGATCTACACCGTGCTGCTGGGCCAAGGTGACGTGTCGCTGACCGAGATCACCGCAGCCACCGGCCTCGCACTGTCCGCCGTCACCCGCTCGCTCACCCGGTTACGCCGGCTGCGGTTGGTGACGCGGCGCAGTGGCCGACCGGTCCGGTACGCCGCCCTGTCCCCCGAGGTCGGCCTCGGCGGGCTGCTCGTGGAACGACAGGGGCTGCTCCAGCAGGCGCAGGAGCGAGTGGTCGAGCTGCTCGCCGCCCACCGCAACGCCGGTGGCCCGCACCAGAGCGAGAACGTGGTCGAGGTCATCACCGCTACCGACGAGCTCGCGCAATGCGTGGTCGCCATGGAGCGCAGCGCACGGGAAGGGGCTCAGATCTTCGTCCGGAGTCCCTACGTCCTCGACACCAACATGACGATGCCCGAGACTCCACAGGGCGTGGTGAACCGATTCGTCTACGAGCGGGACCTCCTGGAGGACGAGCGTACCCGCGAGGAGATATCAGTCTTCTTGGCCGCGGACTACCAAATCCGGGTGACCGACGCCTTGCCCACCAAGCTCATCATCGTCGACCGCCAGGTGGCGCTGGTGCCGATGCTGCCGGACCAGGGGGCCGCCTCACCGGGATTCCTGCTCCTACGGGGGCGTGCGGTCGTCACCGCGCTGGCCGAACTGTTCGACCACGTCTGGGCACGGGCGACACCGCTGCGGCTCACGGCGTCCGGGCTGGCGCAGGAGGACGTGCCGACGCTGGACGACACCGACATGAAGCTGATCACACTGATGTTGTCCGGGCTGCCGGACAAAGCGGTCGCCTCGCAACTCGGCACCAGCCTGCGGACCGTCCAGCGTCGGCTGCGACAGCTGATGGAACTGACCGGCACCGCCAACAGGATGCAGCTCGGTTGGTACGCGGCACGCGCCGGTCTCGTCTGAGCTTGTCGTTCAGGGCTTGCCGGGAAACAAGTCGTGGCTTCCGGCTCCAGGGATCGTTGTTGTGGGGAGACCGGAGGGGATCCAAGGCCGTGGTCGACAAGTCGCGGCCGGGGCATGGTGATCGACCCGTCCACCGGTACCCCGTCGCTCAAGGCGCACCCCTCGGAGGGGCAGCGGCCTTCGTCGAAGCGGCTGGAGCAGGAGATCAAGGCCCGCATGCCGGAGCGCACTGATCGGGACATGTGCCCGGACGCGTAGCGTTGGCGCCGCTTCGGCCGCCGTCGGGCAATGACCCGAAGTTTGCCGACCCGTTCGGCCGGTACGTGCTCACCACCTTCGTCAAGGGCGCCAACATGGGTCCGTACGAGACGGCCCGCCACATCCCCGGCGTGAGCGGGCATGAGCCGGCGTACGTGGCGAACCGGCACTTCTCCCTCGTGCTGCTGAACGAGGCGATCGCCCACCCGGTCAACGCGCACGCGTCTCGTCCGACGTGACAAGCACCGGGCTCGGCGGGCCGAGGATGCCTGGCCATCTCTCGGCCTGGCTCCGCTTGACCTTGACACAGTGACAAGGTCTTCACTGTGGCCAAGGAGGTGGTCCTGATGCCCATGCTGAAAGAGGACACGAACACGATGCGAGCTCTCCAGGGGCTGGAGAACAACAGCTCGTCGATCCGGCTGCAGGCAGCGCTGGCGGCCGGTACGACCCCGGACCCGGGGTTCATCGGCAAGCTCATCGAGCGATGCGCGATCGAACCCGAGTTCTATGTGCGCGAAATGCTGACGTGGGCACTCACCCGCCACGCGGCATCGATGACGGTCCCGGTGCTTCTCGGCGAAGTCCGCTCGGAGTGTGCGCAGGCACGGAGCCAGGCGTTGCACACGCTGTCCAAGATCGGGGATCGGCAAGCGTGGCCGGCGATCACACCGGCGCTGCTGTACGACGCCGACGACGAGGTGGCCCGGAGCGCCTGGCGGGCAGCGGTCGTGCTCGTGCCCGAAGGTGAGGAGCACGAGTTGGCCGTAGTGTTGGCGACACAGCTCGGGCGCGGCGAACGCGAGACGCAGCTGAGCCTCAGCCGGGCTCTGATCGCGCTCGGGGAGGTGACGTTACCGACACTGGGCGCCGCGACGACGGATCTCGACCCACGCGTGCGCGCGCACGCGATAGCCACGGAACGGCTGTGGCGCGACCCGGATGCCGGATTCGAGTTCGCGATCGAGGAGGCGAAGCGCCTCGTAGCCCTCGGCGGGGCCGGCCAGGAGGGGCAGTAGGCAGTGTTGATCGGTGATGTCGCGCGACGGTCCGAGGTCAGCGCCCGCATGCTCAGGCATTACGAATCGCTCGGCCTGGTGCGGCCAACAGGTCGTACCGACTCCGGCTATCGAGAGTACTCCAGCGAGAACATCCGGCGAATCTTCCACATCGAGAGCCTGCGGTCATTGGGGCTGTCGCTGCGCGACGTCAGGCGCGCGCTCGATGACCCCGGCTTCGCGCCCGCGGAGCTCGTCGACGACCTCATCCGCCAGACGCGAGACCGCATCGCAGCGGAGACGGAGCTGCTCACGCGACTCCGTCGGATCGGTGCTGTCGAACCCGCCGGCTGGGAGGACGTCCTCCAGATCGTCGCGCTCCTCCAGGCGTTGGGGTCGAAGAACGCGGGGGCGCGGCAGCGCGCGGCCCTGTCCGCGGTCGTGGAAGTTCCCGTGCCGGTGGAAGCACTGGTCGAGGCCGTGCTGAGCGAGTCGGACCCGAACGTCGCCGGAGCCCTTCGTTGGGCTCTGGCACAATCGGGCGAGGACGGGCCGGCACTGCTGGCGGAGGGCCTCGGCTCACCTGCGGCCGAGGTGCGGAAACGTGCCG
Source organism: Streptomyces sannanensis (assembly GCF_039536205.1). Classification (GTDB taxonomy): domain Bacteria; phylum Actinomycetota; class Actinomycetes; order Streptomycetales; family Streptomycetaceae; genus Streptomyces; species Streptomyces sannanensis. The sequence goes on from NZ_BAAAYL010000001.1 coordinate 586,475, forward strand.
TCGAGTCCATCGCGGAGATTCCGAACGGTGAGGCGACCGCACTGCTGCAGGACGCCCTCACGAACCCCGACATCGTGGTCCGCAGGTACGCGGCCCTGGCGCTCGGGGCACGTGGAGTAGCCGACGCGGTCCCGACGCTCATCGACATGATCGTCGAGGAGAGGAACGACGCCGACGCAGCCGATGCGCTGAGCACGCTGGCGAGTGATCACGCGTTGGCGGATCAGATCGCCACCGGGCTCGTCGGCTGCCTTGCCCGCAGCACCATTGGATCGTCTGCACGTCGACGGCTGACACAGGCGCTCGCGGACATCCCGGGGACCACGACGTCACGTGCCCTCGCAGATCTGTCACACGATGAAGACCGTGTCGTTGCGCTTACTGCGACATACATTCTCAAGCTACGCAACGCACGACAGTGAGGCTCTCCTGGGGTGCGGTGTGCGTGGGGCCCAGTTGTTGCCGGTCACCGCCGACAGGCCCACGGCATCGCCGAAGCCCCCGGCTGTACCGCGCCTCAGACGGCACCTCAACGCCGATGCTGCCGGCCCGCTCCCGGCACGCCTCCGTACGGTCCCTGGAGAGGTACGCCCGGCCCGGCGTCGACGCCGTCCCCCAGCATGCCACCGAGCGCGACCCAGCCGCCCGCCGTCGTAGGAGGCCGTGCTGAAGGTGCTCCACCTCGCAGTCCGCGGGCTGATCAACCGCTAGCCGTACCGATTTCGATGCTCAGCCATGAATAGCTTCATCATCTTCCAGTGGAAAAAGCACATTCTTCCGGGGCTGAGCCTCAGGAATCCCGATGCTCTGGGCCGGGCGGCTCGCCGCCGTGAATGCGCAGCACCGCCGTGAGTTCGCGCGTGCATCGGGCGATCAGGTCGGCGGGTGAGTCCGCGCCGATGGTCAAGGACCGGCAAGCTCCTGGGCCATGTCGAGCACCAGGTGCCACGGGTACTCCTTCGACTTGCCCTGGCCGGGCTGGTTCGGGGCGAAACCGCCCTCGCCGTACAGGACCCGCACGCCCATGAGCCGGAGCTCGGCGACGCTTCGCTCGAACCGGCGGTGCTGCACGTAGGCCGCGTTCACTCAGGGGACCACACGATGCGCCCGCTGTTCGCGTACCTGGTGCACTGATGGTCCCCACCGCGGTGTACGCCGCGGTGGGGACTGGGGAAGCAGCGGGGCGCCCGCTCCGGCGGTCTCGCGGCCCGTATCGCCCGCGCGGCTGGAGAGCTGAGCGAAATCGTGCTCAGCCGCCCGGCTGCGGCGGAGCCGGCCGACGCCGTCGTCCCGTTCGAGCAGCAGCTCGCCGCGCGCAGGGCCGAATAGCCGGCCCCGGCCTTACAGACCGAACCAGGCGAGCCGGTGCCCGGCCCGAGTAGCGCGGTCCGACCCTGACCTACTTGGACAGCGCCAAAACGGTACTGAGCCGCGAAACCCGTGGGCTCCCGCTGAAACTCGCCCCTCCGAATTGAACGCCCACACCGCTGTCCCTCTCCCCCACCCGTGGGCGGAGACCCCTTTCGGCGGTTGGAGCCCGCGGCGGGGCCGTCCGGCGCAAGGCTGCGGGGGCCACTGGTAAAGTGGCGCGACGCTTCCGACATCGCCGGGGCCCGTGCCGAGGGGTACGGGCCCCGGCGCGTTACGGGGGCCCCACCCTGAGGAAGGTTCCCCCATGAACGCGAAGCCGCCCGTCTCCGGACACTCCGGTGCCCGTAAGAACCAGCGGGCGGGATCAGTGCGGGGCGAGCTCGGCACGCTCGCGGCGGCCGATCCGGGGCTGCCGCCGGCCGAGTCCTTCGCCGAGCTGGGGCTGCCCGACGAGCTGCTGACGGCGATGACCGGCCTCAAGGTCACCGAACCCTTCCCGATCCAGGCGGCGACCCTGCCCCACGCGCTGGCCGGCCGGGACGTGCTGGGCCGGGCCCAGACCGGGTCGGGCAAGACTCTGGCCTTCGGGCTGGCCCTGCTCGTCCGGACCGCCGGGCGGCGCGCGGAGGCGAAGCGGCCCCTGGCGCTGGTGCTCGTCCCGACGCGGGAGCTCGCCCAGCAGGTGAGCGACGCGCTCGCGCCGTATGCCGAGGTGCTGGGGCTGCGGATGTCGACGGTGGTCGGCGGGCTCTCGATGGGACGGCAGGCGGCCGCGCTGAAGGCGGGTGCCGAGGTGGTCATCGCAACCCCGGGGCGGCTCGGCGATCTGATCGCGCGCCGGGACTGCCACGTGGACAGGGTGCGGATCACCGTGCTCGACGAGGCGGACCAGATGTGCGACATGGGCTTCCTGCCACAGGTCTCGGAGATCCTGGACCAGGTGTGCCCCGACGGCCAGCGGCTGCTCTTCTCCGCCACGCTCGACCGGAACGTCGACCAGCTGGTGGAGCGCTACCTCGACGAACCGGTGCTCGCCTCGGTCGACCAGGCCCGGGCCACGGTCACCACGATGGAGCACCACGTCCTGAACGTGCACGCCGCCGACAAGTACGCGACGGCAACCGAGATCGCCGCCCGCGAGGGGCGAGTGCTGATGTTCCTGGACACCAAGGCGGCGGTGGACACCTTCACCCGCCATCTGAAGAGCAGCGGAATCCGGGCGGCCGCCCTGCACAGCGGGAAGTCGCAGCCGCAGCGCACGCACACACTGGACCAGTTCAAGCGCGGCGACATCACCGTCCTGGTGGCCACGAACGTGGCAGCCCGCGGCATCCACGTCGACGCGCTCGACCTGGTCGTGAACGTGGACGCGCCCGCGGACCCGAAGGACTACCTGCACCGGGGCGGCCGCACCGCGCGGGCCGGCGAAGCGGGCAAGGTCGTCACACTCGTCACCCCGGGCCAACGGCGGGATGTGAACAAGATGATGTCCGAGGCCGGGATCCGGCCGGTGGTCACTCAGGTGCGGTCGGGCGAGGCCGAGTTGACGCGAATCACGGGCGCGCGGCGGCCGCCGGCAGCCAAGCCTGTGCAGACCGGCAAGCGGCCCTTCCGGGGCATGGGGACGCAGGCCCCGAAGGAGACGCGCCGCGCCGCCCAGGCCCGCCAGGCCGCGGAGGCCCGCAAAGCGGCCCAGGTACGCAAGGGCCGCTGACAGCCACCGCCTCCGGCTCCGGAGCCGGAGGCGGAGGCGGCTGGCATCGCCACAGGTCAGAAGCTATACAGCCCTTTTGAAGCGGTACGGTTACTTCCTACTGGAAGACCTACCGTTGACCGTACAGACCCGCTGATCCCGGTTCACGGCACTCAGTTCGTCGCGTCCGGCTTCACGATGTCGGGGAGCTTCGCCTCGGACAGCTCGTCGAGCTTCATCGAGGGCAGGATGTGGCCTTGGTCGGCGGCGTCGTTGGCGATGCTCGCGCCCCACGCGGACGACGCGAGGCGCTGATTGGGCGTGCCGTGGTGCCCATTGGCCTCGAAGTGACAGCGGAGAGGCTGGAGGTGTCGAACGTGGAGCCGGGGGACGCGGACGTGACGGCGGCGGACGTCGTGTCGCCCACCGCCGCGGCCGGAAGGACGGCACCGAGGGCGCAGGCGGCAGCGAGCACCACGGTGACAGCCCAGGCCATGGTCTTCTTCACGGGGGAACTCCTTGGTGTGCTCGAGCCGACACGCGAACGTGTCCCTGCGGAGTGAGGGGGCGGTCAGCTGTGCGGTACACAGAGTTTGCGGGGAACCGGCGCGCTGATGAAGAGTTCGTGCCGGCGAAGTTCGGCATGACAGAAAGACGACAAGCCGCATGCTCTTGGAGAGCACCCGACTCACCGCACCTGACGTGCTGAAACGCTCGCAGAGCACTGTGTCGGACACCACTCGCCTCGTCCGGCCACCCGCGTGCGATGGTTTGGACATGTATTCGCTCAACGGCATAGGTACCAGCGCAATGGCCGAGGACGCCTACCTCGCCCTCGTCGAGGGTGGCCCGATGGCCCCGACCGAACTGGCGAGCACCCTGCGCGTGACCTTGCACGCCATGAGCACGGCAGTCGGCGAACTGACCGGCCTCGGCTTGGTGGAATCCGAAGGCGCACGGCTCGTCGCCCGCCCCCCGCGTGCCGCGCTCGACGCCGTGGTGGAAAGCCGCACCAGGGAACTCGCTGCCCTGCGCGAGGGCATCGAGGAGTTGTCCCGCTTCTGGCGCGACCACCACGTCGAAGGAGCCACCTACATCGAGATCGCTCGGACGCAGGCGGCCCGCGGCGCACTCGTCCAGCGGCTCTACGACGAGGCCACCGAGCAGCTCCGCTGCCTGACCATCGGCATCACCGGCCGATCGGCGGAACCCAACATGATGGCCCCGGGCTGTCGGGAGGCACTGACGCGCGGCGTCAAGGCCTCGGTCGTCTATGGAGCCCATGTGCTGCGCGACAAGCACGCCCGGGAAGCCGTCCAGACCTCCATCGACCTCGGTGAGCAGGCACGTGTCTTTCCCGACGTCCCGCTGAACATGGGCATCTGCGACGACCGCTTCGCCCTCGTGTGTCCCCCCGCGAGTGACTGGGGCCGTCGTCACCACATCGTCGTGCAGCGATCGGACCTCCTGGAGGCGCTGATCGGCGTGTTCGAGTCGTTTTGGCAGTTCGCCGTCCCGCTGCCCGCCGCCGTGGGGACAGCGGACGACATCGGCGGAGCTTCCACCGACGAGACCCGGCAGATCCTCACCTATCTCAGCGGCGGCCTGACCGACGAGTCGATCGCCCGCGAACTTGGCGTCAGCGAACGGACGGTGGCCCGCCGCATCACCCGTCTCCAGCAGATGCTCGGCGCACGGACCCGCTTCCAGCTCGGCGTCCAGGCGAGCCGCCGCGGCTGGCTCTGACGGGGGTCCCCCTGCTCGAGCGAAGCCGGGAGCTTGGGGGGAGGACCTCACCCCTGTTCGCGCAGCTTGCACCACTCGGAGGCGAGCACCGACCAGATCTCGGTTTCCTGCCGCACGCCGCAGTGGGGGTAGCTCTCACGCAGGACGCCGTCGCGGGTCATGCCGAGCCGCTTGGCGACATTGATGCTGGTGGAGGAACCGGCCACTCGACGCGGTGGATGCCGTGCACGTCGACCGCCCAGCCGATCAGCACACCGGCCGCCCAGGTGATCAGTCCGCGGCCCCTGGCGGTGGGTTCCAGCCGGCAGCCGACCTCGGCGGTGCCCGCCGCGGCGTCGAACTACGGGAAGAGGACGCCGCCGACGAGGGTGCCGTCCAGTCAGATGCCGTACATCTTGCCGGAGTCGGTGGAGTCCACTTCGGCACGTCGTGCGCGCCTGCGGCCGCCCCCGGTCGGGGCGGCCGCCATGGCCCCTGTCGGAGGTATGGCCGCAGGTCACGGAACGGCGCCCTGGCCGCCGAGCTCGTGGCCGGTCGCCGAACGCCGCCCGCCGACCTGCTCAAGGCCGTCGAACCCGGCGCCGAAGGCCCTGCCGGCGAGTGACCGCGGGGCGCTGCACTGTCCGTGCTGGCGATGTTCCTCGGCGCCCTCTTCGGAGCCTTACTCCTGAAGGCCGGGCTCTCCCTCGTCCTGGGCGTGGCGCTGACGCTGCTCGCCGCGGGCGCGGTGGTCCTGTGGCGGCTCTCGGTCCCGGGTGCGGGATGGGCAGCGGCTCCGTAGTGGTTCAGCGTGCCGGAGTCTCCCGTACCGGGTGCTTGCTGAGGATCGAGACGCGGTTGAAGGCGTTGATCGTGATCGCCGCCCAGATCACGGCGGAGATCTCGTCGTCACCCAGCACCTCGCCCGCCTCCGCGTACGCCCGCTCCTGGGCGAAGGCGTCGGCGGGGTGGGTGGTGGCCTCCGCGAGGGCCAGGGCCGCGCGCTCGCGGACGGTGAAGAGCTCGGTGTCGCGCCAGGCGGCAAGGACGCCGAGGCGCCGGGCGGTCTCCCCGGCGCGCAGCGCGGCCCGGGTGTGGACGTCGAGGCAGAAGGCGCAGCCGTTGAGCTGGGACACCCGGAGGTTGACCAGCTCGACCAGGATCCTGTCGAGGCCTGCGTCGGCGGCCGTCGCCCGGACGGCGTCGGCGGTCTTCACCAGCGCCTGGTACGCGGCGGGGCTCTTCTTGTCGAGGTAGATCCGACCGGTGGCCCGGGGGGCCGCCGTGGCCTGCGCCGTCTCGCTCATCCTGTGCTCCTTCGCCTGTTGTCGCGGGGCGTCGTCGGGACTATGATCACCCATAATTGTTGAAAACGAAACCATATAGGTGGAGAAAGGGCCGGGAGATGGATCACACGGAGGTCGAGATCCTCACCGCCCGGGACGTCCCGCTGGGCGGACCGCGGGCGATGACCGTACGACGCACGCTGCCGCAGCGGTCCCGGACGCTCATCGGAGCCTGGTGCTTCGCCGACCACTACGGCCCCGACCGGGTCGCCGAATCCGGCGGCATGGACGTCGCCCCCCATCCACACACCGGGCTTCAGACGGTGAGCTGGCTGTTCAGCGGGGAGATCGAGCACCGGGACAGCCTGGGCAGCCACGCCTTCGTACGGCCCGGGGAGCTCAACCTCATGACGGGCGGGCACGGCATCAGCCACACGGAGGTCTCCACGCCCGGCACCACCGTGCTGCACGGAGTGCAGCTGTGGGTGGCGCTCCCCGGCGAACACCGCCACGCCCCGCGCGACTTCCAGCACCACGCGCCGAAGCCGCTTCACATCGACGGGGCGGAGCTCAAGGTCCTCCTGGGTACGCTCGCGGGCGAGACCTCGCCGGTGCGCACCTTCACCCCGCTGCTCGGCGCCGAACTACTCCTCGACGCGGGCGCCACGGTCACCCTCGACGTCGATCCGGCCTTCGAGCACGGACTGCTCGTCGACGCAGGGGACGTACGCCTCGCCGGAACGCTCCTGCGCCCCGCCGAGCTGGGATACGTCGGCACGGGACGCACCACGCTGACCTTCACCAACGAATCCGACCACCGCGCGCGGGCGGTGCTCCTCGGCGGCACGCCGTTCGAGGAAGAGATCGTCATGTGGTGGAACTTCATCGGCCGCAGTCACCAGGACATCGTCGAGGCGAGGGAGGAATGGGAGCGGGCCTCCGACCGCTTCGGCGAGGTCGACGGCTACCCCGGCGCCCGGCTGCCCGCCCCCACCCTGCCGAACGCCGTCATCACACCGCGCAAGAACCCGCCCCGCCGCTGACGCATCAACCGAAAGGCCCACCATGACCGAGCAGGCTTCCGCCCCCGTCGTCCGGCGCGTCGACGCCCGGCACCGTTACGAGATCCTGGTCGACGACCAGCGTGCCGGCCTGACGGCCTACCGCAACCGCGACGACCGGCGGGTGTTCTTCCACACCGAGATCGACGACGCCTACGCCGGCCGCGGACTCGCCGCGATACTCGTCGAGCAGGCCCTGACCGATGTGCGCGCCTCCGGGATGCGGATCGTCCCCATCTGCCCGTACGTGGCCAAGTTCCTCACGAAGCACCAGGAGTTCGCGGACATCACCGACCCCGTGACCCCCGAGGTCCTCACCTGGCTCGACGCCCAGCTGGGGCGCTGACGCCGAAGACCGGTGCCCCCGCTCCGCCGCAGCCTAGTCTTCGCCGCTCCGCGTCTGGAGTCTCCACTGTCGCCGCAGGAGGAACGCCCGCACCAGTTCTGTGCACAGCATCACCGTGGCCACGAGGAGCAGTGCGAACGCCACGTACTCCATGGCGCCGTAATGCTCGTTGAAGACCGAGTAGAAGACGACGACGAGCCAGAGAACCAACGACTCCCGGACTCTCGATTTGCGCTTCCTACTCACCAGCTACCACGCCAGGGAACGTAGGGTCGACGCCGTGCCATCCATGGTGTCCTCCAGTTCTTGACGCTCTCCTTGGTGTTGTGACAGTACACACCGGCATTCCAGGAGAAGCGCACAGTATGGCGACCGATGTTCTTCGCGTGACCAAGCATGTCCGATGCACCGGTCCAGGTGGCAAGTGCGCTGGCCCCGCAGGTGAGCACGGGGATGAACTGCGGGCTGTCCGAGCCTGTCCCGCGGTCAGGACGAACGCCAGCGGACGGCACTTCCGGTCGGCGGCAAGGTGAACCTTGCTGGTCAGCCCGCCCCAAGACCTGCCCAGGAGGGCTCGCTTCAGCCGGAGCCTGCGTCGGCGCCGGACTCGTCGCCGCTCTTTCTGCCCGGGGCCGCATCCGTCGTCCTGCCCGTCCTGTTCCTCCGGGCCGCCCCCTTTTTGCGGGCATGGTCTTGCTCACGCGCGGCCTCCTCCAGGGCGTCCATGACCTCTTGCTCGACACGCACCCCGGCAGCGTCGTGGTGGGCGCGGGCCGTCGTGGAATCCACGCTGCCCAGGGACAGATCCGTCTTCCCCTGGCGGGTGGCCTCGGCGATCAGGCCTTCCAGCGGGGAGGTGAAGAAGCCGGCGTCCCGCCAGATTCGGAAACGGCCGCAGACGGTCGGCCAGGCCCGAACTCGGCGGGCAGCTCCCGCCACTGGGCGCCGGACCGGAACCGCCAGATCATGCCCTCGAACTGCTGGCGCAACCGCTCGGGGTACGGGCCGAAACTGCCTATCGGCAGGTACGGCTCGATAAACTTCCACTGCTCGTCGGTGAGTTGCCTGCGCGTCACACCCAGCGTCCTACCGGATCCCACCCCCCGACCGGGAGCGAAACCCAAGAAGTCAACTGCTCGGCCCTAAACCTTGATCCACCGACGTGGTCTGAAAGTGGTCTTCTGACTGATCCTGAGCCCGTTTCGGGATGGTCGTTGGGCTTGGGCAGCGTGTAGCTGCTGGTCTGCCCAGCGTTTCCACGTGTTCGGTTCCGGTTGGGCCCTGGCGGGCGGGGTGGGCAGGGGCGGTTCGTGTCAGCCGGCTGGTCCGTGGACGGTGTCGAAGAGGTGTGTCCAGGCGTGCTGCCAGGGCCAGTTGTGGGGCAGGTGCAGGGTGATGCGTCGCGCTGAGCGGGCGATCCTGGCGGGGACGTGGACCAGGTGGGCGCGGAGGGTGGCGGTGGTGGCCTTGGCGTGGAAGGCGGAGGTCAGTGCGCCGGTGGCCCGCAGCAGGTTGTAGGTCACGGCCCACAGGGTGAGCCAGGCCGCGTTGGCGTTGAAGTGTCCGGAGGGCAGGTGGGCCAGGGCTGAGGCCTTGCTGTCCGCGATGACTTGTTCGACAACGGCATGGTGGCGGTGTTCCCGCTCGGCTTGCAGGGTCTGGGCGGGGTTGTCGGTGATGAACGGGTGGTAGCGCCAGACCGGGAACAGTTCGCCCTGCTCACCCACGACGGCGGGCTTGGCCAGGTCACGGACCCGGCGCACGATCAGCCGGGCCGTGACCTGCTCCGCCTTCTTGCGGCTGGCGAACGCGGTGTAGGCGGGTATCTCGGCGACTTCGGCGTCCGAGATGAGCTCGCCGGTTTCGGGGTCGGGCACGGCGGTGGGATAGGTGATCTGCTGCCATGCCTGGTCGGGGATGCTGTGGACGGCCCGTTTGATGGAGGGGTTCATGCCGGTGGTGATCGAGAAGTGGGATCCGGCCCGGCGGCAGGCGGCGATCACACCGGCGTTGTAGAACTGCGAGTCCGCGCGCAGGATGCGCATGCCGGTGCAGCCGGCCTCGGCGGCGGTGGCCAGGGCTTCACTGACGAACTTCGGGGCGCCGCGGGAGTCGGCGGACTTGCCGCGGCGCATCCGGACCCCGGCGATCACCGGGCGGGAGCGGGGGGTGCAGATCGTGGCGAGCAGGGGGTGCAGGGTGCGGACGCCCTTGAACCGGCCGTACTCGGCGCCCTGTTTGGCGCGTCCGTAGACCCGCTTGTGGGTGGAGTCGACATCGATGAACGCCTTCTCGCCGGAACCGGGCAGCAATGGGGTGTGCGTGGCCAGTGCGGCCAGGAATCTGCGGTGCACAGCGTGGAGCTGGAGTGCGTGACCGTGGGTGAACGCGCGCAGGAACGTGCCGAGCGTGGACGGGGCACGGATGCCGCCAAACAGGGTCGGCATCGCACCGTGCCGCAGGACGTCCAGGTCGTCGATGCTGTCCGCGCCTGCGACCATGCCGGCCACGATGCTGGTGACCTTGGCGTCCGCTGCGGCACCCGCGCTGTTCTTCGCCCCGGTCAGCTTCACCTTCTCCGCCGCCAGACGGGCAAGCCCGCACCGCTCGGCCAGCCGCATCACCGGGACCAGCCCGGCATACGCGACCAGATTCGTGTCGTCGAACGCGGCGGACACCGCCGACGCGGCATGGGAAGATTGCATCTCGCGGGTGTTCTCTTGCTCTGTGGATGTGGAACCGTAGGAAGTCCCATCATCCCAGCTCAGAGGGCACCCGCGTCTACATGTCCAAGCCCTGAACCGGCTATTGCTCGGTGGATCAAGGCTAAAGGACCTAACACAGCTTCCGCAGCTCACGGACGGACGCCTTGAGCCCGAAGCGCTCGAAGCCGACGGCGGACAGCCAGCCGGCCGCCTCGTTAGCACGCCTACGGGAAGAGGCGGGAGATCTTGAGGGAGCCGAACGTGCGTGGCAACGGGCCGCCGCGGCCGGTGTTCCCGCAGCGCGCAGGCGAATGGCCCGCCTGCGCGAGCGGGCGGGAGATCTGGAGGGGGCCAAGCACGCCCTGCTGCAGGTCATCAACACCGGTGATCTTTCCGCATATACAGTGCTGGTGAGCCTGCTGCGCAAAAGAGGGCAAGACCGCCACGAACGGCTGTGCGGACTGCGAGCGGACGGCGACCTCGAGGAGCCGTGGTGGTGATGCGACTCCACCGTTGACGAGACCGTAGTCAGGTCTCAGCATTCCGGGCATTTCGGACCGGAAGGTCCGTCTCGTCACTAAAGCGTGAGGGCTTCGGCTTGAGGACGGTCTCTCGCTTCCTCCTGCCGCTGGTGCGGCAGGGCTGCGCCACCTGCCCGCCCCGTCTCCGTCTTGCGACGGGGGCGGGTGGCGCGGGTCTTACGGTCGGCTCCACGAGGTTTCGACACCACGGGGGTGTCCCGGTCTCCGGCCACTCCGGTACCGGTGGTGCTGGCCGCTGCGAGGGCGGCGAGGTTGCGGGCCGCGTTGTCGTCCCGGTCGATGACCAGGCCGCAGGCGTCGCATTCGTAGGTCCGGACGTGCAGCGGCAGTTTGGCTTTCACCGCGCCGCACCCGGAGCAGGTCTTGGAGGAGGGATACCAGCGGTCGGCGACCACGATGCGGGTGGCGTGGCGCTGGCGGGTCTTGCAGTCGAGCTGGCGGCGGATCTCGCCGAATCCGGCGTCGGCGATCCTGCGGGCGAGGCGCCGGTTGCGGAGCATCCCGGCGACGTTGAGGTCCTCGACCACGACCGTGCCGTACTCGGCGGTCACGGCGGTGGTGAGCTTGTGCAGGGCATCCTGGCGGAGGTTCGCCACCCGGTGGTGCAGCTTGCCCAGGGCGGCGTTGGCCTTCTCCCACCGCTTGGACGGCTTGCGGCCGGTGCGGCGGTCGGGGCCCTGGCGGCGGGACACGGTCCGGGACGCGCGGCGCAGTTGTTTCAGCGCCTGGTTGTAGTGGCCGGGGTTGGGGACGGTGCGGATCTCGCCCGTCGAGTCGGCCATCACCGCGAGGGTCTTCACGCCGAGGTCCACACCCACGGCGGCTTCGGGGCGGGCGACACGTACGAGGTCCCGCTTCACCTCAACTTGGAAGGAGGCGAACCAGCGTCCGCGTTCGTGCCGGACGGTCGCGGACAGGATGCGGGCGGTCCCGGCCTGGACACGGGTGAGGAGCTTGGCGGTGGGCTCGTGGGTGCGGATCGTGCCCAGCCTCGGCAGCGTCACGTGCCGGCCGTCGGCGGCGACGCGGATCGTGCCGGTGGTGAACCGGCAGGTCAGACGTGCCTTCCGCTTCGACTTGAACCGCGGCGCACCCATCTTCCGGCCGCGACGCTTGCCCTGCCTGGACTTGGCGTAGTTGTCGAACGCGGCAGCAGCGTTCGCCAGGCCGGTGTTGTACGCCTCCTTGGAGTTGTCCGCCCACCAGTCGGCGAACCTCAAGTCGGCGTGCTTGGCGGTGTTGAACGCCTTCCTGAGGGAGGGCAGCGACCACGGCCGCCACTGGGTCAACTCCGCCTCGGGGACGCCGTAGGACTCCTCTGCCTTGCGCTGCCACCACGAGGCGGTCACCCACGCCACGGCCCAGTTGTACGCCGCGCGCGCGGCGCCGCAGTGCGAGCGCAGCGCGGCCTCCTGGGCGGCGTTCGGGTCCAGGGCGAACCGGTACGCCTGCACCACGAAACCGGGCTGCGGCTGGAACTTCTTCACTCGGCGGCCTCGCCGGTCGCCACGGCCACCGCGCGGGCGGCACGGTTCTTCGCCGCCCGGCGTCCGTACAGGCGCGCGCACATCGAGGTCAGTACCTCGGTGATGTCCCGCACCAGGTCATCGGTGGTCTCGGTGGGATCGAGGACGACCAGGCGCCGCCCGGACGCCGACAGTGCGGCTTCGAGGTGTTCGACGCCGAACCGGGCCAGCCGGTCACGGTGCTCGACCACGATCACAGCGGCGTTCGGGTCGGACAGGAGCCGGTGCAGCTTACGGCGCCGCCCGTTCAGCCCCGGCCCGACTTCGGTGACAACCTCGGCGACGGCCAGGCCCAGCCCGTTCGCACCGGCCACGACCCGGGCCGTCTGCCGCTCAAGATCTGTCTTCTGGTCGGCGGACGACACACGGCAGTACGCCACCACACGCCCGGACGGCTGGACGGCGGGCTCGTCGACCAGCCACGTCCCGGACGGCGCCTGGCGAACAGGAACGGGCATCTTCCCGTCCTTCACCCACCGCCAAGCGGTCTGGTAGCTCACGCCCTGCTGACGCGCCCACTCCGAAAGCTTCACGCGATCAACATAAACGACTAGAGGTGACTATGAATGACTAGAAAATCTGTAGCAGTTGTCACCCCCTTCTGATGCTCCGGTCGGTCCGCCTCCATGGCAGCGCATCCTGGCGGGCAGGTCATGGGGGGGGCGGCGGGGGTGGCGTCGACATCGAGAGGCGCGGTCCGCGGTCGGTATCCGCGGGTGCCTTGGCCCGCTGGTCAGGGTGAAGGCGCCCTTCCGGTCGGCCCTCGGGGAGCCGGGTGCGGTCGGCCGGCGCTCACCGCTGGCTCCTCTGCCTTCCTGGCTCCCCCGCGACCCGGCGCAGCGTTCAGTACTGCTCGGTCTCGACGAAACCCGTGCTCGCGTTATCGTCCGCGTCGAAGGCAGCGGCGGTCGGGTCGAATCCGGGCGGGCTGTCCTTGAGTGCCAAACCCAGGCCGGCCAGCTTCGCCTTGACCTCGTCGATCGACTTCGCACCGAAGTTACGGATGTCGAGCAGGTCGGCCTCGGAGCGCACCAGGAGCTCACCCACCGAGTGGACGCCCTCACGCTTGAGGCAGTTGTAGGAGCGGACCGTGAGCTCCAGCTCCTCGATCGGCAGAGCCATGTCGGCGGTAAGGGCGGCGCCCGTCGGGGACGGGCCCATGTCGATGCCCTCGGCGTCGATGTTCAGCTCGCGCGCCAGACCGAACAGCTCGACCAGGGTCTTGCCGGCGGATGCCATGGCGTCACGCGGACGCATGGCCTGCTTGGTCTCGACGTCGACGATCAGCTTGTCGAAGTCGGTGCGCTGCTCGACACGGGTCGCCTCGACCTTGTAGGTGACCTTGAGCACCGGGCTGTAGATGGAGTCGACCGGGATGCGGCCGATCTCCTGGCCGACCTGCTTGTTCTGGACGGCGGAGACGTAGCCGCGACCGCGCTCCACGGTCAGCTCCATCTCCAGCTTGCCCTTGCCGTTGAGCGTGGCCAGGACCAGGTCGGGGTTGTGCACCTCGACACCGGCCGGGGGCGCGATGTCGGCGGCGGTGACCAGACCCGGGCCCTGCTTGCGCAGGTACATCACGACCGGCTCGTCGTGCTCCGAGGAGACGACCAGCTGCTTGATGTTCAGGATCAGGTCGGTGACGTCCTCCTTGACGCCCGGCACGGTGGTGAACTCGTGCAGGACGCCGTCGATGCGGATGCTGGTGACAGCAGCGCCGGGGATCGACGACAGGAGGGTGCGGCGGAGGGAGTTGCCGAGGGTGTAGCCGAAGCCCGGCTCCAGCGGCTCGATCACGAACCGGGAGCGGAACTCGTCGACGACCTCTTCGGTCAGTGACGGACGCTGAGCAATCAGCACGAGGTATTGCCTCCAGTGTTTGGCGCCCGCTATGTGACGCCGTAGACACCACGAAGGGTACGGGCGGTTCGGCCTCCTATGCGGCCGAACCGCCCGACCCCGCCCGTCTGCCGGTCGGTCGGTCGGCTCAGCTCTTGCTGGAGTGGAGTCCAACGATCAGCTACTCCTGCCCCTGAGAGTCAGCCACCAGCGCAGTTCGTAGGTGCATACTGGGGACAATGACAAAGCCTGCTGCACCGAAGCGCCATTTGCCCACCAGCCCCTTCAACGCCCCGGTCACGCCGGTTCCCAAGCACTTCGCCGTGGGCGACCAGGTCACACACGACATGTACGGCCTCGGCCGGGTGATCGGCATCGAGGACGGAATCGCGGCGATCGTGGATTTCGGCTCGGCGCAAATGCGGATCTTGAGCCCGTACGCCAAGATGACCAAGCTGTAGGACCGCTGTGCCCGGTCACGGCACGCCAGGCCCCCTCAGGGACCTGCAACGAAAGGGAGTCCTCTCATCGATCTGACGTCGCTGTTCTCCGCCCTGGAAGGGCACCCCCCCCTGTCCCACTGCAGCATCGCCCCCTCCGGCGACAAACCCCTTCCAGGCCCCAGACTTCGGGGAAGACGAGATCTTCCTGCTCGAGGAGGTACAGGGGCCCGCCTCGGGCATGCGTGCTGCGCAACGCAAGGCAGCTTAACTCCCACGAGTGCGGTGGTTTCGACAGCTGGCCGCGGGCCGTCTCCGGTGCCGCGGTGAGGAGTGCGGTCCTCTCGGTTCCCGTCTCATTCAGCCCCGTTCACCGTCGTTCAGCCGAGACCGTGTTCCGGGCCCTTCCCCTGGGCAAGCCGCCCACGAACGCAGGTGAACGCCCCCGCACACAGCCCAGCACCCCACCAACACAGTTGGAAGGCGTGTACGCCGGCTCGGTCCTCACGACAGCCACTCGTCCCGTAGGTACTCCGGGGACCTCTCGCTACTTGTACGGAGTCGGCATTGAGGCCGTAGCGCGCCGGCGGGACGGGCGGCGGTGGAGATCTCTCCGTCGCGGGCGGCGGCGATGGCACAAGGCTCCCGGGGATTGGGTTCCGCCTGGATGTTCGACCCGGTGCCGTGCGCGCGGGGGTGCTCGCGAGACACCTCGTGGTCCCGCCACTCCACCAGATAGGCGTCCTCGTCGGGCGCCCCGAACCCACCGCTGAGGCAGTCGGCGAAGGCATCGAGATTCCGGCCGAAGTAGCCGCCGGGACCGTTGATCGCCTCGCCGATAACCCGCCAGAAGTCCTCCAGCGTTCTGATCTGTGTACCGTCCAGCACCTATATCGCCGTCACAGGCCGCAGAATACGACCGCTGATCTCTTCACTGGCAGGAGGCACTGGTCCGGCCTCCCCGGTAAGTACGGCGCCGCCGGCCGATGCCTGAGAAGGCGCCCGCGTGGCTGGCGCACCCCGGCCCCTTCCGCCGACGTACTCGGGCCCCTTCCGCCGACGAAGCGGAAGGGGCCCGGACCCGTTGTCACTGGCTACGCCTAGAGTCTCTCCCACTCGTCACGGTGTGTTGCCGCTGATGGGTCTCGTCAGCGTGCCGCCGGTCCGGCGGCCGTCCGGAACAACAGGGAGAACAGCGCATGGGGTGGGTGCCGGCGGGCGACTACGAAGTCGCCCTGGAGGCGGGCAAGGTGGTCTGCCGCAACGGGAAGGGCCGGCAGCTGAAGTCCGTCCCGGCCAAACTGAAGGACGATCCGGCGGTCGTCGGGCTCCGGCAACTGACCGAGTGGCTGGAGCGGCACGAACGCCGGTGCCTGGCCGACGTCGAGCAGTGGATGGTGCGTTCGCTGCCGGTTCCGACGGCCGTGCTCGCCCGGGTCTGGCCCGATCCGGCGTGGCAGGCGGCCCTGCGGGACGTGGTGGTCACCGGCGCGGACGGCGGGGTCGCCGGGTTCCTGCGCGATGTCGACCCCGACCGCGGTCTCGGCCTCGTCGACCTGGACGGCGACACGGTCCGCATCACCCCGGACGTCGTCAGTGTGCCCCACCCCGTTCTCCTCGACGACCTCGACGAGCTGCGGGAGTTCGCGGTCGAACTGGAGGTCCGCCAGAACGTGGAGCAGCTGTTCCGCGAGGTGTGGCGCCGCCCGCAGGATCTCGCCCCGGACACCACCTCCGTGGACACCTACGCTGGCGGTGCGTTCAAGGAACTGCGCTTCCTGCACGGCCGCGTCACCCAGCTCGGGTACCGGTCGCGCGGCGGGTACGCGGTCTGCCCGGTCGTCGAGGACGGGGCCACCGCCGAGGCGCGCATCTGGATCGGTGAGCACGACGGATACGACGAGTACGGCACCGAGACGGGCCCCCTGGGCTGGACCGACCCCGCGGGGCGCACGCTGACGGCCGCCGAGGTCGGCCCCGTCACGTGGTCCGAGGGCATGCGCATGGCGGCGGCGCTCTACGCCGGCCGCGACGTGGAGAACGAGGAGCGGGCGGCATGAGCACCACGACGACGAACACCCACCCGAACACGACGTCAGCGGGCACGGCGCCCCTCCCCGCCCAGACCCGGAGCGGGAACACCCCCGCCGCCGAGGCCCGCGCGGCGGCCCTGCTGGACGCGGGCGCGGTCCTCCCGGCCGGCACCACCGACCGCGACGACGCCGACGCGCTGACGGCCCGCACCTACGCCCACACTGCCCTCGGCGACCGCCCCGTGGTCCGGCTCGTGCCCGGCACCCTCGGCGAAGCCGAGGACCTGGCCCTGGAGTTCCTCGGGCTGGCCCGGACGGCCGACGCCCCCGTCGTGGGCCAGGTGCGCCGCGAGACGCTCGGCTTCCCGGCCTGGGCGCTGGTCAACGACCCGGCCAACGGGCACCACGCCCTGGCCCTGGTCAAGGACATCGAGCGGCTGGGCCGGCAGGCCAGGACCCGCGCCGGAGCGGCCAAGGAGGGCTTCGACGCACTCGGCACCCGCCTCGGCCGGGCCGTGCCCCACTTCCTCCCCACCTACTACGAACAGGTGGCACGCCTTTTCCTCCAGGCCGAGAACACCACCTACGCCGCCTCTTTCTTCGGCAAGGCCCGCGAGGCCGAGCGGGTGCACGGGCTGGTCGTGGACGAGGACCGGCAGCGGGCCGTCTTCCTGGAGTTCGCCTTCGCCGGCGCACTGACCGTCAAGGCGCTGCGGCAGTACGTGGGAGACCTGGTGGCCCGGCTCGCACCGGCGGACGCCTGGGCGCAGTTCCGCCGCCTGCTGGTCGAGCGCTGCGCCGCCGGCATGCCGCCGTACGCGGCACTGCCGCAGGACGTGCGCGCGCTGGTCAAGGCCGCCGGGCTGGACCGCGAGGCCGCCGAACGCGAACTGGTGGCCGATCTGATCGGTTCCCCGGGAGTCGTCCGCGCCCCCGCCTCGTTCTGGACGGCCTACCGCTCCGCGCTCGTCACCCTCGCCCGACAGGACGCGACCGTGCGAGCCCGGCTCCTCGGCTTCTTCCCGGAGACCTTCAGCGAGAGCGGCCGGGACACGGCCGGCGAACGGGGCTGGCTCGCGCTACTGGCCGAATCCGGTGCCGAGGACCTGCTGACCACTCTCCCGGACGCCTCCGGCGACGCCCCCTCCGACCCTGCCGCCCCCACCGCCCCGTCCGACTCCCCGGCGGACTGGCTCGCCCGCTGGGAAGCACACCGCCGGCGCAACCGGGCCACCGCCGGCCGCAGCCCTCAGACCCTCGACCTGGCCGCCCGGATGACGGACCGGCTGCGCGCCGACGGGCGCCCCGTCGAGCTGTTCCAGGGCCGCTGGCAGCGCACCGCCGACCTGGACCTCCTCGACCTCTGCCTGGCCTCCGGTGTCCCGGTCGCCGAGCCGGACAACCAGGACACCGGCACCGCGCAGCCCCCCGGCGTCCCGCTCGCCTCCTGGCTCACCGACACCGCGCCCGGCGCGCGGGACCTCACCGCCGTCGCCGAACGGCCGGTCTTCCGCGCCCTGCTGAGCCGGACCCTCGGCAGTCTTGGCGGCGGAGGCGGCCAGCGGCTGGGCGACACCGGCATGTCGACGCTGGCGGCGCACCCGGTGCTCTCCCGGATCCTGCGGGAGTGGCTGACCGCCTGCGCCGAGGAGTACACGGCCGCGCGCGGGCTCCCCGGGCTGCTGACCGCCCTCAACCGTCTCTCGGCGTTCCGCTCCGTGGTCGCGGACGCCGCCCCGGAAGCCGTGCAGCTGCTCCAGGACCATGACGTCGTGCCGCTGCTCGCCGCCACCCTGCGCACCGGCGTCCTCGACGAACTGGGCTGGCCCGCGCTCGACGAGACCTACGCCGAACTGGCGGAGGAGGCCGCCGCCGCGCCCCGGCAGCGCAACCGGTCGGAGAAGGTCGGCGTCACCGGCGCCTGGCCCGCGCTGATCCTCAACACCCTCGAACGGGCCGTCGTCGTCGGCCCGGAAGGCGTCCTGCTGCGGCACACCCTGCGGCTGCCCGTCACCGTCGACCACTGGCGGACGCCCGGCTTCCGCTACGTTGACGGCGAGTTGCTGGTCATCTGGTGGGAGGACGGCAAGCAGCGCGGCTACTGGTCGCACCGCCCCGCCGAGGTGTTCACCGTCGGCGGCGAGCAGATCCCCCGCTGGGGCGGCTCCGGCCCCTCGGACGACGTCTGCCTGCCGCTGCCCGGCGGCGGCCGTGCCACCGGCGGCAAGGCCCTGCACGCTGGCGACACCTCCGTCCCGCCGCAGCGCGCCGTCCTCGCCGACGGCACCGGTCTCTGGCGGGAAGGCCACCAGGGCACCCAGCGGGTCTGGCTGGAGTACGACCCGGTCAGCGGCACGCACGGCCGCGCCTCCCTCCCCGCCTTCCTCCGCTCCGGCGTGCAGGACGGCACCCGGCTGCTCACCGAGCACTGCCAGGTGCTGCCCCTCCAGCCCGGCCTGGAGACCACCCCGTTCGGCACGGACGGCACGGTCCTCGGCCGCTGGGTCCGCCGCACGGTCACCGAACCGGGCACACCCGCCCCCGCGGACGGGCACCGGACCGTCGCCGGCACCCCCGACGGCCACACGGTGACCCTGCCGCACCCCCTGCCCGGCGGCGGCTCCCGGGTGCCGCTCGGCGCCCTCACCCTCCCCGGCGGATCACGCCCCGTCATGGCCCTCAGCCACCGCTCCGTCGAGGCACACCCGGCGGACACCGCCGGCACCGGCGGCAGCCTGTGGTCCGTCACCCCCGACTCCTTGGGCGGGAACAACGCGGCGGGCACCCCCTACGTGCCGCCCGTCGCCTACTGGCACGCCCTGCGCCCGAGGGACGAACGCGCCTCGGCCGCCCTGCGGAACCTGACCGACTCCCGGGCCGGGGAGCTGTTCACCGAGGTCGCCGCCGCGGCCGCCCGGCACCTCGAGGCGTACCGGGCCGCCGAGGAGTACACCGGGCCCTCCTCGCGGCAGATGACCGAGGAGGCCGTCGCCCGGGTGCTGCCCGAGGTGTCCGACGCCCGGCTGCTGACGGGCGTCACCGCGCTCGTCCGCAACGCCGTGGACCGCGCCGCCGCGGTCGCCCGGTACCTGGAACCGCCGAAGCCCGCCGAGCCGGCCACCCCCCGGAACACCGCGCGCACCCAGGGCATGTTCTTCGACCACTCGCCCGAGCACGGCGACGACACCACCCTGGTGCACGCCACCGCCTGGGGCTCCGACCGCATGTACGGCGGCTGGTGGGGCGGCGGGAGCCGGTGGACCGTGATCCGGCAGATCCTCGCCGTCAACCATGTCCTCGGCGGCGAGCCCGCGTTCGGCCCGCCCGTACCCGCCACGGTTCCCTCCACCTCCGCGGACGGCTGGCAGCGGGACGAGTACACCGTGCCCGGCCAGTCCCCGGCCTGGACGTCCCTGCTCGACAAGCTGCCGGAACTGGCCTACCGGGCCGCCTCGGCGGCCACGTCCCCGGAGCACCGTGCCGGGCTCCTCCACCTGCTGGACACCCTCGCCGCAGGCCCGCTGGCCGATCCTGCGGGTACCGTCCGCCAGGTGACGCTCGACGAGCCGCTGCCCGCCGGCACACCCGGCCGCAGGAGCGAGCCCGTCCCCCGTCTCGGGCAGGTGCTGCGCAAGGGCGGCCGCACGGTCGTCGTCATCGGCGACGCGGGCCGGAACCGCCAGCAGGACACGGCCCGCTGGCTGGCCCTGGACCACGACCCCACCGGCGTCTTCGGGCCCGTCCCCGGCTTCACCCTGGACAACGAGCACGTCCACCGGCACGGCATCGCCCCGGCCCGGCTCACCCGGCTCACCGCCCTGGTGCGAGAGAAGGGGCCCGCGCCGTGGCGCCCGGAGACGGCCGAGGCGTTCCATGCGGCCACGGGCATCGGCCCGCTCCAGTCCGCCGCCCTGCTGTCCGACGCCGTCACCGACCCCGGCTCCGAGGCACTCGCGCTGCTCGGGGCGAAGACCCGTGCCTTCGAGACGGCCCAGGAAAGGCTGCGCGCCCTGCCCCGGGACGACCGGCACGCAATGCTCCGGGCCCTGCTGCCCGCCGACCCGGCCGACCTGTGGTCCACGGGCCCGGACATCCGGGCCGCCGCCGAGGTCTGGCAGGAGCGCCTGGGCTCCCTCGTCCGCGTCCCCGAAGAACTGGACCTCGACCTGTCGGGCACTGACTCGGGCGCCGTCGGTCTGATCCTCAACTCGGCCTCCCGACAATGGCTCGCCCACGGCAGCGACGTCGAGGACGGCACCGGCCGGCCCGGACTGTACTGGGCGGGCGCCCACGGCGCCGCGTCCTCGGCCCTGACCGCGCTGCGGACCCTCGCCTACACCCTGCCGTACAAGCACCCCCTGCGGGCGCATCTGCCCGCCGGCCTCGCGGCCCTGCGCGGCCGCCTCGCCGACCCGGACCTGGTGCTGGACTTCGGTCTGGTCGGGACCGAGGAGGGCGGCTCGATCGGTCCCGTGATCCGTGCCGCCCACCAGCTTCCCGAGTCCGGCGGCGCCGGTCCCGACGGTCTGGTCCGGGCCGGTGCGGCGCTGCTCCTCGCACCCGAGTACGGCGACCACGAGAAGCTGCTGATCCGCCCGGCCGGCCTTCAGGGCCCCGAGGACCCGGTGTTCGGCCTGGTCGAGGGCACGGTCGCGCAGTACCGGGCGGATGAGATCCGCGCCCTGCGCGCCCTGCTGAGCGAGGAGATCGACGCCCTGGTCTCGGCGGGTGCCCCCGACGGCTCCCCCCACTACCCGGCCCAGGACCCGGCGCGCGCGGTGCCGGACGTGGTGACCGAGGCCGCCGCGGCCCTCGGCCTGAGCATCGACGCCGCCACCCTGTACCTGATGCTGCTCGCCCTGCCCGACCCGACGGACCGCAACTGCGTCCGCTGGACGGAGTGGAAGCCGGCCCGGATCAAGAAGGCCCGTGCGGAACTCGCCGCCACCGACCTCGTCGTGGAGGCGAAGCGCTCCCGCGCCGGCCGCACCCTGTTCCTCCCCTGCGGCTGGCTCGAACGCGGCGCTCCCGGCCTGCCGCTGGAGACCTGGAAGGAAGGCCTCTACCCCGTGACCGGGTCCACCCGGGCCCTGCCGCACCTCCCCGTGCCCGCGCTGTTCGCAGCCGCCTGGGCACGGGCCCGGGGCGGCGACGCCCCCGCCTTCGAAGAACTGGACACCCGCGCACCCCGGAAGGGCCGCCGCCGATGACAAGCGACACCACGACCACCGACAGCACCACCACAGTCGAGGCCCCCGACCAGACGACGACGGCACCCGGCCCGGAGCACCGCCAGGTCACCTTGCCCGAGGACCGGTACGCCACCGAACTGGCCTTCCTCGCCGCCCACGACGCGGGGCCGCGCCCGCCCGGCTGGCTGCTCACCCCGCGCGCCGTCGTCACCTTCGTGATGGGCAGCGCGGGCGAGGCGTTGGGCCTGCCGAAGGGCGCCCGGCCAGGCGCCGGGGTACCGCGCCGCCTGGTGATCGAGCAGAAGTTCGTCGGCGAACGCGCCCTGGTCGAACGGTGCGTGGTCACCCTCGCCGGGGAACGCGGACTGCTGCTCGTGGGCGAACCCGGCACCGCCAAGTCCATGCTCTCCGAACTGCTGTCGGCGGCCGTCTGCGGGACCAGCGCGCTCACCGTGCAGGGCACCGCCGGCACCACCGAGGACCAGCTCAAGTACGGCTGGAACTACGCGCTGCTGCTCGCCCAGGGCCCCACGGAGCAGGCCCTGGTGCCCTCCCCGGTGCTCACCGCCATGACCCGGGGCGCCGTCGCCCGCGTCGAGGAGGTCACCCGCTGCCTGCCCGAGGTCCAGGACGCGCTCGTGTCCCTGCTCTCCGAGCGGCGGATCGCGGTCCCCGAACTCGCAGGCGGCGAGGGCGCCCAGGTGCACGCGGCCCCCGGCTTCACCCTCATCGCCACCGCCAACCTGCGCGACAAGGGCGTCTCGGAGATGTCCGCCGCGCTGAAGCGGCGCTTCAACTTCGAGACCGTGGGCCCGATCGGGGACATGGACGCCGAGACCGCGCTCGTCCGGCGCCAGTCGCGTGCGGCCGTCGAACGCGCGGGCGCCGCCCACCAGGTGGACGACGCGGTCCTCGAAGCCCTCGTCACCGCCTTCCGGGACCTGCGCGAGGGCCGCTCCGCGGAGGGCTGGGAGGTCGAGCGCCCCTCCACGGTGATGAGCACCGCGGAGGCGGTCTCCGTCGCGGGCTCGCTCGGCCTGGCCGCCGCCTACTTCCCCGGCGACCGGGACGTGCTCTCCCTCCTGCCCGGCCATCTGCTCGGCGTCGTCCGCAAGGACGACCCCGCCGACGCGGCACGGCTGCTGGGGTACTGGGACGGGCCGGTCCGCAGGCGCGCGGAGCAGGGGTCGGCCACCTGGCGTGCCCTGTGGGAGCTGCGCACGGTGCTGGAGAACTGACGGATGAGGCACCCGACCACCCCCGAGACACGGTCCGCCGCCGAGGCGCCGCCCGCCGCTGTGGCGTCCTCCGCTGAGGCGTCGTCCGTCGTCGAGGCACCACCCACCCCGCGGAAGCGATCCGCTCCCGAGGAGTTGCCCGGCACCGGGCCGGGCCCCGCCGCCGGTGTGCCGCAGGGCCCGGCGGCCCGGCCCGTCACCACCCCGGAAGCCGCGGTGACGGCCCTCGCGGCGACGGGCCCCGGGCTGCCGTTCCTGATCGGGGTGCGCCACCACGCGCCCTCGCTCGCGGCCGCCCTCCCGGCGCTGCTGGACGCGGCGGCCCCCGACGTCCTCCTCGTCGAACTGCCCGCCGAGTTCCAGCCCTGGCTGGGCTGGCTCGCCCACGACGAGACCGAGGCCCCGGTCGCGCTGGCCGCCGTGCCCGCCGACGGGCCGGACGGGGCAGGCGAACGAGGCCCCGCCTTCTATCCGTTCGCGGACTTCTCACCCGAACTGGTCGCCCTGCGCTGGGCGGCCCGGAACGGGGTCCCGGCCGTGGCATGCGATCTGCCGCTGGCCGACCGTGCCTGGGTGCGGAGCGGGCCGGACACCCCCGCACCCGCACCCGTCCCGGGCGCCGACTCCATGTCCGTCCCGGGGGAAGGACACGGGCCGGGGGAGGGACACAAGCTGTCCGCCGCTCTCCGGTCCCGGCTCACCGGCCGCGACGGCGACGACCTCTGGGACCGCCTGGTCGAGGCTCCCGCACCCGGTTCGGCACCCGAGGCACTGCGCCGTGCCGCCCTGCTCACCGGCTGGGCGCTGCGCTACGAGGCCGAGGCACGGGGCGGCGTAGACGGCACGGACCTGGTGCGCGAGGCATGCATGCGCCAGCATGTCGACGAGGCCCTGGCGAGCGGGCGGCGGCCCGCCGTGGTGGTGGGAGCCTTCCACACCCCGGCGCTGCTCCCGCCCGCCGAGCCCACCGAAGCCCCCACACCGGGCACACCGGAGGCGTCCACCGCCACGCCCGCCCCGGTCCCGCACGGCCACGTCGACGGCACTCCTGCCGCGAAGGCCTGCACGGTCTCCCTGATCCCGTACACCTACCCGCTGCTCGACTCACGGTCCGGCTACCCGGCCGGCATCCGGGACCCGGAATGGCAGCACACCGTCCTGGACGCCGCCGGGGACCCAGCCGCGCTCCACGAGGCGCTGATCCGCACCGTGGTCCGCGTCTGCGCCGCGCTGCGTGAACAGGGCCACCCCTTCGGCCCGGCTGACGGCCGGGAGGTCGTGAGGGTCGCCGGAGACCTGGCACGCCTGCGCGACCTGCCCGCCCCCGGCCGCGGTGAACTCCTGGAGGCCGTGCAGACGGTCCTCGGGCGCGGCGAGACCTACGGCACCGGCCGCGCCGTCGCCCAGGCACTCGAACACGTACTCGTCGGAACCCGCACCGGACGGCCCGCCCCCGCCGCACCCCGCAGCGGGCTGGGCCCCGCCGTGGAGGCCGAGACCGCGGCACTCTCCCTCCCCGGACCGGGGGACGCGCACGAGAGGACGTCGCGCGACCTCCGGCTCGACCCGGCCCGCTCCGCCCTCGACGGACGGCGTGAACTGCTGCTGCGCAGGCTGACGGTGTGCGGCATCCCCTACGCCCAGGAACAGGGCGTGACGGGTGCCGCGGGGTCGGAAGGACTGACGACCCGCTGGCAGGTGCGGTGGACCCCGGCGACGGCCGCGATGCTCACCGCGGCCGGGGCCCGCGGCGTCACCCCGGCCCAGGCGGCCGAGGGACTGCTGCGGCAGCGGCACGCCGCCGAGCGTGCGGAAGGCGGCCCGACGGCCGCCCAGGTCGTGCGGGGCCTCACGGAGGCCGCCGAATGCGGCCTTCCCGCCCTGGCCGGCGAACGGCTCACGGAACTGACAGTCGTACTGCCCGCGAGCGGCACCCTTCCCGAACTTCTCGCCGGACTCGACCTCCTGGACCGCCTCGACGCGGGCCACCTGCCCGGCCTGGCCACCCCCGGCACTCCGCCGGCCTCCGAAACCCCGGACGCCACGGCCTCCCTCACCACCACGTCCGCCTCAGCGACCCGTGCCGCCCGCACCGCACACGCGGCGGAACTCCTGACCTCGGCAGCGGTCCGCCAGGTCGACGGCCTGACCGGATCCGAGAAGCCCGAGGACGCCCGCGCCCTGCTCGAACTGGCCCAGCGCGCCGACCGGCTGGGCGGCATCCGGCTCACCGATGCCCTCGCCCGGCTGGCTGCCGACGGCACCCCGTTGATCGCCGCGGCCGCCGGAGCCGTCCGGGTGCTCACCGGCCACGAGGAGCCCGGGACGTTCGGGACACGCCTCGCCTCCTGGGTGGACGCTGCCGTGGACAGCGCGTCCCGGGCCGCGCTCACCGCCCGTCTCACCGGCGTCCTGACGGCGGCGGGCCCGCTGCTGACCGTCGGTGCCGGCGCTCTGGACCCCCTGCTGCGCCGGGTCGTCGAGCTGGACGACACCGCGTTCCTGGCCCGGCTGCCCGCCCTGCGCGGCGGTTTCGACACCCTGAGCCCGGCCGCCCGGGACCGGCTGCTGGACACCGTCGAGGAGCGGCTGGGCGAGCGGGTGGACACCCTCGACGCCGACGACCCGGCCGAGCCTGCCCGCCGAACGGCCGCCGACCTCGCGGCCCGCGCACTCCTCACCCGCCTCGGCCTGCCCGTCCCGCCACCCGCACACGACGACCGGCCGGCCCCGAACGGCCACCCCACCGCGCCCCCGGTCCCCGCCACCACCGCACCCGCCACCGAGACGCCCACCCCCGCCGTCCCCGGGCCAACGCATCCCCGCACCCCCGCCCCCGCCCCGGCACGGACCCTCGCTCCCGCCGACCGGTGGCGGCTCGTGCTCGGCCGCCGCCCCGACCAACTGCCGTCCGGAGCCGCCCGCCTGGCGACCGCCCTGGACGAGCTCTACGGCGCGGGACGCGGAGAGGGCTCCCGCGGCGGTCTGCCCGCCCCGGGCCGGGGCCGCGGCGGCCGCGAGGCATCGTTCCCCGGGGTACGCGAATGGTCCGAGGAACTGGCCGCGCTGTTCGGCCCCGGCATCCGCGAGGAGGTCCTCGCCGCCGCGGCCGCGACTGGCCGCCAGGACGTCTTCACCGAACTCGACCCGGCAGCCGCCACCCCGTCCGTGGAACTGCTCCGCACGGTCCTGCGGTACGCCGGCGGCCTCCCCGAAGCCCGCCTCACCGCACTGCGCCCGCTCGTCCGCCGCCTGGTCGACGAACTGACCCGGCAGCTCGCCACCCGGCTGCGCCCCGCCCTCACCGGCACGATGCTGACCCGGCCCACACGCCGCCCCGGCGGCCGCCTGGACCTTGCGCGCACGCTGCGCGCCAACCTGGCCACCGCCCGCCGGACAGCGGACGGAACACTCCAGGTCGTCCCCGAGAAGCCGGTGTTCCGCAGCCGCGCCCGCCGCTCGGCCGACTGGCGCCTGATCCTGGTCACCGACGTCTCCGGATCCATGGAGGCGTCCACGATCTGGTCCGCGCTGACCGCATCCGTGCTCGCCGGCGTGCCGACCCTGAGTACCCACTTTCTGGCCTTCTCCACGGAGGTCGTCGACCTCACCGGCCATGTGCACGATCCGCTCTCCCTTCTGCTGGAGGTGAGCGTGGGCGGCGGCACCCACATCGCCGCCGGACTGCGGCACGCCCGCAGCCTGATCACGGTGCCCACCCGCACCTTGGTCGTCGTCATCAGCGACTTCGAGGAGGGCGCACCGCTCGGCGGACTGCTGACCGAGGTGCGCGCCCTGGTGGCCACCGGCTGCCACGTCCTCGGGTGCGCGAGCCTCGACGACGCCGGCCGGCCCCGCTACTCGACGGGCGTCGCCGGGCAGCTCGTCGCCGCCGGCATGCCCGTGGCGGCCCTCAGCCCACTCGAACTGGCCCGCTGGATAGGGGAGAAGACCGCATGACCACCGCTCCGCTGCCACCCGTCGCGCCGGAGGTCACGGCCACCCTGGTGGAAGAGCTCTCGCCCCGGCTGCGCAAGCGGCTGGACGCGGCGGTCTCCAAACTCGGCGCCCGCCCCACCCACCGCGACGGGGACACGGTGACGATCGCCGTCGACGACGACACCGAACTGCGCCTGCACGCCCCGGGCGGCGTCGTGGCGACCGCGGACGCCATCACCTGCGGCTGCCTCCTCGCCCCGGCCTGCGTCCACCGCGCAGCCGCCGCCTGCGCCGCTCCCACGTCAGACCCGGCACCACACCCCGACGACCACCCCACCCAGGCGGCCCCCGAACCCGCCAAGCACCCCGACGACACGACCCCCGCCCCCACACCGTCCCCCGACCCCGCCCCCGGCCCTGACCCCTCGACCGACGTGGCAAGCCCAGCCCAGCGCGCCGCAGCCGACGCCCTGTGGTCGGCAGGCGCCGCCGTCCTCGAGGCAGGCGTCGACGGAGCCGGCGCCGTCACCCAGGCGGCTCTCCTCCGCGCCGCGCACACCGCCCGGCTCCACCACCTGCCACGCGCCGCCGGCGCCGCGCTCTCCGTCGTCACCCTGCTCCGCACGGCCCGCGCCAAAGACCCGTCCTACCGCACCGCCGAACTCGTCACCGCACTCGCCGAACTCCTGGGCACCGCACACCGGGTGACAACCGCGACCGGCACCGAGCTGGCCGCCGCCAGGGGCCGCGCGCGCCGCCCGTACACCCCGGACGGCTCGCTGCGCCTGTACGGCCTGTTCACCGAACCCGTGGTCACCGACTCGGGGCACGGCGGCGTCCGCACCTGGGTCGCCGGACCCGACGGCCGACTCTGCACGGTCGGCGACGTGGCACCCGGCGGCGCCGGGCGCGCCCTCGGCGTGGCCGACCGGGCCGTCCGCCTCGGAGACACCGCACTCACCCACCGGGAACTCGGCCGGGCCGGCCTGGCGGTCTCCGGCGCGACGGTCTCACCCGACGGCCGACTGGGCGCCGGCAAGGGCGTCAAGGCCGTCACCGCCCGGGGCGCGAGCTGGGCGGAGCCGCCGCTCGCCGCCTTCTGGGAGACACCGCCGCCCGAACAGGCCGCCCGCGCCCTGCGCTCCACCTCCCGCTACGCGGACCCGGACGGCGCCGGCCACGACCTGATCTTCCTGGACGTCGAACTCCTCGGCCCCGTACACGAATCAGGCGGCACCTGCCTGCTCGCCTTGTGCGCCGGAGGCATCCCCGTCCGGCTCACGGCCGCCGACGACGACCCAGCACTGGCCCACCGCGACAACCTGACGCTGCTCGCCACCGCGCCGGGCACACGGCTCAGGATCATCGGCCGCCTGGTCCCCGCACCCCACCCCAGACTCACCCTCCTCGCCTGCTCCCACCCCATCGGCGAAGGCACGATCGACCTCGGCCTCGACCGCCTGCGCCGCGCCGACCTCCCCCTCCCGGACGCCCGCGCGCACCCCGCCCCGCCCCGGCCGGGCGGCCCCGGCGCACACTCGCCCCTGCACCTCCTGGAACGCCGCGTCGAACAGACGGTCCCGGCCGGCCGCGCCGCCCTCGGCATACTCACCGATGTCTCCGCCGACTCCCACCGCCTGCGCCGGGCAGGCCTTCCCACGGCCGCCGGACTGCTCACCGCCCTGTGCACCTCGGCCGCCCGACGCGAACGCGACCCCTTCGGCCGTCTCCTCCCCGCCGACACCGACACCTTCGCCACCCACTGGCTCTCCGCCGCCCGCTACACAGCCGCAGTATCCGAGTCCCTGTGCGCGGCGGCCTGGGAACCGGCGCAACACGGCCCGGTCACGGCGCCATCCGTCCCGGCACTGACTCATTGACGGGCGGGCGGTGCTGCTCCCGGCTGCAGCGCCCCGCCCGTCGGCCGGGAGCGGGATCGAGACGGTGGCGCGTGAGGAGATCGCCGAAGACTTCTGGTTCATGACACCGGTTTGCGCGCTCGCGGACGGCGCCCGGGTCCACGAGACCATCGGCGACCACCGGGCCGCCGCCGAGCACTGCACGCTGGCGGCCACGGTCCCGTACTGCTTCAAAACCTGTGCCGTTCGGAAACTCATCGTTGCTGCTCGGAGGGGGTCTGGCGCGGCATCACGGTCTGCTGGAACCCTGTCCGGGTGATCGTCTGAAACAGGTTGTGGGCCTTCAGTGGCTTGTCCAGGTAGAGGACGCCCTCGTTGGGGGCGTCGAACCCGGTCATCAGCTTCGCGGTCACCACCAGGAAGCACAGCGGGTCGTCAGGGGTGAGGAACCGCCGCTTCTGCTCCTCCTCCTCGGCCTCCGACAGTTGGAACGGCCGCATAGCGGGGTCTTCGTCCTTGGAGTCCGAGACAGTTTTGAGCACTTGGCAGGCGCCGACCTCAAAGACGGCAACGAACGTCTCTGCCTGCACCTCGGACTGAAACTCGCGCGGTTCACCGGCCGCTACCGGCCTGCCTGCTGCCCCCCAGTCCGGCGACGGCCCGCTGCCCCGCGCTGCAGACGGGCGGCGGAAAAGGGCGACGGCCCCGCCATCGGTGGCGGGGCCGCGACCTGTCCGTGCGGGCCGGGGCCGGGCCCGACCCGGCCCGCACGGGGTGTCGGATCAGGTGCAGGTGTAGCCGGGTTTGAGAGAGAAGTCGGCCATGGTCGTCATGCCCGGCTTGACCTTGACCGATGCGGGCTGCGTTGCCCACTTGTCCTTGGACGCGATCACCGTGAGCGAGTTGTTGCCGACATCCAGCCAGAACACGTACTGACCGTTTCGGTCGGTCCTCAGCGTGTAGCTCGCCGTCTTCGAAAGGATCTGCACGGTCGCTCCGCTCAGCGGCGCCGGTGTGCCGGTGCAGCCGACTCCGGTGACCGTCCCGGTGATCTTTCCCCAGGTCTTCGGCGGATTCACCACGAATGTCACCGGCACCGGCGCGATCGCGTACGGGGTCTTCGCGCTGATCGTGAGCTGTGCGGTGAAGGTGCCCGGTTGGGTGATCTCGGCGACGTCCGCTTTGAAACTCACGGTGACGTCAACGCTCTCGCCCGGCTGGATCGTCACATCGGTCCTGTCCTCTGACAGCCAGGGGACATCGGTCGTGGCGCACTGGTCATAGCCGGGCAGCAGCTCGGAGCTCCTGGTCGCGGCGAACCCTCTGGTGGAACCTCCGATCTTGTAGAAGCCGCAGGCGGAGCCGCCGCGGTAGACGGTGTTGTTGGAGTTGGGCAGCGCGGTCCAGGTATCGGAACGCGGGTCGTAGGCGAAGCCCTGGTTGGTGAGCGTGCTGGTGCCGTCGGTCACGCCGCCGGACACCAGGAGCTTGCCGTCTGCCGCCGAATAGCCCATCGCCCACAGGTCGATCGGCAGGTCGGCAACGGAGCTCCAGCTGTCCGATGCCGGGTCGTAGCCATAGGCGTGCTTGGTGCTGGTGCGTGCGTCTTGCCACCCGCCCGCGCAGTTCAGCGTGTTCGCGATGGCGCCGCAGCCGAGCCAGGAGGTCGGCTCCGGATACGCCGCCCCCGAACTCCAGGAGTTGGAGGCCGGGTCGTACACCTGCACATCCGTCGTGCCGCAGGCGGTCGTGCAGCCGCCGACGATGTAGATCTTGCCGCCCAGCACGGCCACGGCGGCGCCGGCGTGTGGTTTCGGGTTGTCGGCGCCGGTGGACCAGGCGCCGGTGGCCGGGTCGTAGATCTCGGTCTTGGCCACCGTATTCCCGTCTGCTTCCCAACCGCCGAAGACGTAGAGCTTTCCGCCGTAGGCGGCCGCCTGCGGAGCCTCACGTCCGGTGCTCAGGTTGGGCAGGGCACTCCACGCCTGGGTACCTGGGTCGTAGACGTAGGCCTTGTTGAGGAAGTTCGTGCCGTCGGTTCCGGCGACCGAGTAGACCTTGCCGCCCATGGTGGCCACGGCGTTGTCCATGATCGGAATCGGGTAGTCGGCCAGCGTCGTCCACGGCGCCGCGTACGGCGTCGTCGACGGCTTGGCCGCCGCCCGCGCGGTCGTGCC